>JBJHDH010000010.1:0-81327 GCA_050486445.1 Euryhalocaulis sp. | reverse complement strand
CCCGCCTGTCCGCCACCCTGCTGGAAGCGCTGGCGCATCTCGGCGCGTTCGGATTCCGGCATGTTTGCAAAACGCTCGCGCATATCGGCGGGCATGCCGGCGACGCCTTGTTCGCCGTTCGCCCGGCCTCCTGGCATTGCGCCAGCCGCGGCCATCATTGAATCGGGAATCTGCAACGCCGCGGCCGGGATTTTCAGCACGTCGCGCGCCTGGCCGAGAACGAAGGAAACCTGGGTCGACATGCGCGGCAGCAGAGTGCGGTCGTCATTGGGTACGTCCAGCAGCGCCTTGTAGAGCACCACGTCGCTCACGACCTCCGGTTCGGGCAGAACCTGGCGCACCGTGGCCGTCCAGCGGCGGTCGGGATTGCCCAGCGTGGTGAAATAGGCGCGCATGCCTTCGCGCAGGCGCGGCACGTCCGCCTCCGAAACATCGGCGCTCACCGTCATCAGCGACAGATCGGCGATGCGCATGATGGCTGGCGCGGTCTGTGCGGCGTTCAGCGTCTGGCCCACGACCGCGGCGTGCGAGACCACCGTGCCCGTCATCGGAGCATAAATCTTGGTGTAGCCGAGGCTGGTGAGGTCGCCGTCCAGGGTCGACTGGGTGCGGGCGATCTGGGCGTCGAGCTGTACGATCCGGGCTTCAGCCACTTCGAGGTCCGCCTCGATGGCTTCCGATTCCGCCAGGCTGATCGCATCGGCGCCGAGCAGGGCGCGTGCGCGCGCCGCCCGGGCCTCGGCCAGCCGCAATTGCGCAACCTGTTGCAGCTTGCTGGCTTCCAGTTCACGCAGCTGGGCGCGGCTGGCGTCCACGCGCGACTGGGCCAGTTCCGGATCGATCTCCGCCACAAGGTCGCCGCGTTGCACCTCTTCGCCGATCTCGAAATGCAGCGTCAGAAGCTGGCCAGAGACCTGGGCGCCGACATCGACGTAATTCTTCGCGTCCACGCTGCCCAGCGCCACAATCGCGCTTTCAATGTCGCCGCGTTGCACACTGGCGGTGCGGTATTGCGGGGCCGGATCGGGGCGCAGCATGTTGCTGACGACGAAAAAGCCGGCGAGCAATACGGCTGCGATGATCGCGCCGCGCGTCATGCGGCGTCTGCGCTTGGTGCGCTTTTGAAGCAGATCGGACATGAAAGCGGGCGCCTTTTTCTGAATGATCCGGACAGTTGAACGCCCGGAGGCGGAAAAACCGTCGCTCCGCAGAGCGATACGCCGCACCGGTTAAACCCAAACTGAATTACCGCAATATTACGGCCGGGTTATCGTTGATCTAGTTTTGGCATTGGCCGGGCCTCGATCAGGTGCGGGGAGGCGGCCGCCCCGCCCGAAACCGGCGTCCGTCCTTGCGGGCTCCATCCCTCGTCATCGCGCCAGTGGTGGCCCTCAGGCGCGGCGTAACGCGCCCGGCTGCGCCGCCGGTCATAGCCGGCGATGGCGGCCAGCGCGATCCAGACCCAGGGGCCGAAATCGACGGCGATGGCGATGGCCCAGGGCAGAATCGCCTGCTTCCATGAGGTGAACAGCACCACCAGCGGCGACTGGTAGGCGGCGACGGGGGGCGCCGGAGGCGGTTTTACAGCGGCCTCCGCCAGGTCGGCGCGCACGATCTCCCGCCCTGTCCCCAGATAGGCGGAAATCTGCTCCTGGGCGCTTCGCTGGGCGGCGGCGATGGCGCTCCGGTCGCTGACCCCGCCGCGCATGATGAGCGAATCAACCAGTTGAAGCTGGCCGATCGCCGCCTGCACATAGGCGCGGCTGGCGGTCTCGTCCCAGCGCCGACGCAGCGAGCGGTCGCGCGCCTGCACCTTGTCCTGCCAGTCGCGCACTGGCAGGGGCGCCCCCTCCGCCGTCTCGAAGAAGGCGCCGCCAAGGATTTCCAGCCGCGTCGCTTCGATCTCGTCGCCCATGGACCCGATGGCTGCTTCGCGCTGCGCCCGTTCGCGGCGGATCAGATCCGCTCCGGCGCGCAGATCGTCGGCCGCGACATTAAGCTGGGCGACGATGGCGCCGCGTCCGGCGAAGCCGGTGATGGCGCCGGTCTCGGCCTCCTGCGCGGAAAGCTGGGTCAGCCGGCCGGCGAATGTCTCCATGGACAGCGCCGCGCTCTCGGTCTCGCCCACATAGACAGAAAGGTCGGACAGGGCGGCGGAATAGTCATCCAGCCAGGTCAGCACCTTGCGCTCCAGGATGCGCGGTCCGGCCAGACCCAGCGCGCTGGTGGTGGTGGAAACCGCGAACAGCGGAATCGCCGCCAGCAGCGGAATCAGGATCGCGATCAGCGCACGCCGCCGGGGCTCGGAACGGATGACAAGATCGAACGTCCAGCTCCAGGTCAGGAACACGAACAGGAAGCAATAAAGAAAGACGATGACCGGGAAGATGCGATAGCGGATGAATCCCTGCGACGGATCCAGAAACTCGATGATGACGCCATAGGTGGTGGCGTAGCCGCTGATCATCGCCGCCGTCAGCGTGAACAGGATATATGTGCGATAGGGCGCCGAATAATCGGGATTGAAGGCGCGGCGCAGCGCCTGGCCCGTCAGAATCAGCGCCGCCGCCGCTCCCAGCACGATCAGTGCGGCCAGAAAGAGCACGGCGAAGGATTGCGGGGAGATGTCCTCGAACCGCAGCGGCAGGTCCATGCGCAGGGCCTCGGGAACTGGCCGCCCCGCCGCCAGCCATGCGCCGCCGGCCGCCGCCGCCAGGCCCAGTAGCAGAACAATGGCGAACAGCAGGCGGCCCGCCGGCGTGCGCAGGGCAGGGCGTTCCCGTTGCGAAGAGGAAGACTGTGAAGACGAGGTCCGCCGCCCGTCCGGCGGCGTCACGGGGCGGAAACGGAACGGTTCAGGCATGTCGTCGGCCCAGTTTTTCTCGCCGGACGCCGGCTGGCCGCGCCCGGTTGGGGGCGCGTTCCCGGCGTCCCGGAGCGCCCCCGCGTCCCCGTCCGGCGCACGCGCGCCGTTAACCCTTATAATCCGCAGAACAGTGGCGCGAAAACCCGGCGCGCGCATGTCGCGGCGAAGTATGATCCAGCGCATCGCCCCGCCATCCTTGCGGGGCAAAGTCTAACCGGGCTTTTCGTCAAGCAGAATACGGTTAACGCCGGCGCTGCGGGCCGGGCCTCAGTCTTGCCGCGTGTCCTCGCTCAGCGTGACGGTCAGGCCGTCCAGATCGGGAGTCACGCGGATCTGGCAGGCCAGCCGGGAATTGGCGCGCAGGTCCAGCGCCTGGTCCAGCGTGTCTTCCTCGTCGTCTCCGCGCGGCGGCAGGCGGTCCAGCCATTCAGGGTCGACATAGACATGGCAGGTGGAGCAGGCGCAGCCCCCCCCGCACATGGCCAGGATCGAAGCGTCCGAATCCTTGATGTTTTCCATCAGGGTCAAGCCGGGCTCGAGCGCGATCTCATGCCGCGCCCCGGCCAGGTCGAAAATAATCGCTTTCACGCCGCCTCGCTGCGCTCCCGCGCCTGTTCCAGCCGCGCGCGGGCGCGGCGGCGCTCAATCCATACCAGCACGGCCATCCCCCCCAGAACGAGCGCCGTCAATCCCCACCCGGCCCAGACATAGACCGCGTGTTCTCCCATATCGAACAGTTCAGCCATTGACGGAATCCTCCTTCTCCGCCGGCGCGTCTTCCAGCCGGGCCCGGCTCGGGCGTGCGCCCAGCGCGCGGCGCTCCAGCGCGGCGGCCTTCTGCCGGTCGATGGCCGAACGCATCCGCTCAAGCAGCAGCCAGACATAAAGCGCGACAAATCCGGCGATCATCACCAGCAGCGGCCAGATCATCGACATCGGCGCGCGCGGCCCGCCGGCGCGGATCAGTGTGCCGGGCTGGTGCAGCGTCGCCCACCAATAGACCGAGTAATGAATGATCGGGATGTTCACCACGCCGATCAGCGCGGCGATTCCCGCCAGCCGCGCGGCGCGCTGGGGATTGTCCGACGCCGCCCAGATCGCGATCAGTCCGAGATAGACCAGCAGCAGCACGAAAACCGAAACCAGCTTGGCGTCGCCCCATTCCCAATAGGTGCCCCACATCGGCTGGCCCCAGATCATGCCGGTGGCGAGCGCCAGCACGCAGAACCCCGCGCCGATGGGCGCCGAGACGCGCGCGGCGATGTCAGCCAGCGGATGCCGCCAGACAAAACCGACCAGCGCGGCGACGGCGATCACTACATAGACCTGCATGGCCAGATAGGCCGCCGGCGGATGCACGAAGATCAGGCGGTAGCCGTCGCCCATTTCGGCGTCCATCGGGGCGATGAACAAGCCGCCGATCGTGCCGATGGCCAGCGCGGCGAGCGCGATAACGCCGCTGACCGGCGCGGCGACCCGGGCGAAGCCCTCAAACCGGGCGGGATTGGCGAATTGTGTGACCATGCGTTTCTGGTCCTTCCTCCGTTTTTTCCCAGTCTAGGTGTTTGCGGCGCGCAGCGCAGCAGCGCAGGTGGGGGGACAAACCGCCGCGGCGAACAGGCTTGCGGCCAGCAGCGCCTGCGCCTCGGCGCCGAAGACAAATCCCGCCTGCGCCGCGCCCGCGCCGAAAATCAGTACAGGAGTGAGCAGCGGCCCGGCCAGCAGCGGCCCCAGAATCTCGCCCGCGCCGCGCGCACCGGCGGAAATCGCGGCCCCGGCGGCGGCGTAAAGAATGGCGCCCGGCGTGCCCAGAACCAGCGACAGCGCCAGCCCCGCCTGCTGCTCCCATGACAGGCCAAAGGCCGCGCCGGCCAGCGGCAGCGCCAGTAGCAGCGTTCCGGCGATGGCCACCCAGCGCGCCGCCAGCCGCGCCGCCACAAACAGCGCCAGCGACCGGTCCTCGACCATTAGCGCGTCCAGAAACCCGTTCTCCAGATCGTCACGAAACACGGTCTGCGCCGCCAGCAGGATGGAAAAAGTGGCCGCCAGCCAGATCAAAGCGGGGCCGAGCATCGCCAGCGGCCCGTCATGGCCGATGGCGAACACCGAAAGCGTGCAGAACAGCAGGAAGAAGACCGGGGCGAAGGCCCAGCCCGCCGCGCCGCGCAGGGCGGTGGCCGCCTCATGGGCCAGCAGCGCCCGCGCCCAGCTCATATCGCCTCCAGGCGCAGCACGCGCCCGCCCGTCACGGCGACTTTTCCGCCATGAGTCGCCGCCACGGCCGCGCCGCCGCGCGCCAGATGCGCGGAAATGGCCGCCTCGGCCAGGCGCACGCCGTCATCGTCCAGATTGGAAAACGGCTCGTCCAGCAGCCAGAGCGGCCGGTCCAGCAGGATCAAACGCGCCAGACCCGTGCGCCGCCGCCAGCCGGCTGAAAGCCGCCGCGCCGGCGTTTCCAGGAACCGTTCCAGCCCCAGCGCCGCCGCGGCGGCCGCCACATCGGGGCCGGGCCCCGCCTTGGCCCAGAATTCCAGCGTTTCCCGCACGGTGAAATGCGGTTGCAGCCCGTCCAGATGGCCAAGCCAGGCGCAGAGCCCGCGCGTGGCGGGCTCGGGCCAGACATCGCCTTGTTCGGCCCATTCGATGCGGCCCGATTCGGGGCGGGCCAGCCCGGCCAGACAGCGCAGTAGGCTGGTTTTGCCCCCGCCATTGGGGCCGCGCAGCTCCAGCCAGCCGCCGGGGTCCAGCGTGAAGGTCACGCCCTCCGTCACCGTCCGGCCGCCCCGCGACACGCTGACATCCTTTACCGCCAGCCGAAATTCCCCATATTCCCGGGGAGCCGCCGTCCCCGGGACGGCGGGCGCGCCCCGGTCCGCCGGTTTGTTCGCGGACATAGATAGAAGAGGGTCACCCAATGCGGCCTCCCCGGCGTAACCGGCGTCTTAGCTTGGCGCTTTTCGTAATCGTTCTGGCGGCGGGCGCAACGGCGCTCGCGCTGTTCGCCCTGCGCGATAATGTCCAGTTTTTCCGGCTGCCGTCGGAAATCGCCGAGGCGCCGCCCCCTGCAGGCCAGCGCGTCCGCGTCGGCGGGCTGGTGGAAGAGGGCAGCGTCCGCCACGGCATTGGAGCCGAACTCGTGTTTACCATAACGGACGGGGTGGCCAGCATGGATGTCGCCTATGCCGGGGCATTGCCGGCCCTGTTCCGCGAAGGCCAGGGGGTGATCGCCGAAGGTGTGTTCAACGAGCAGGGCGCGTTCCGCGCCGGCCGGGTGCTCGCCAAACATGATGAAAATTATACGCCGAAAGAGCTTCAGCGCCTCGACCAAATTGCAACATCGTCGTGATAATTTGGCGTCATTGCTGGATTTTCTTTGACAATATCGGGGATAGACGCTCAAATTGCTTCTGAAGATGGCTCGCGCCGTCCGTAGGTGTGATTCGTATCGGAAACTGGAACCGGGCGCACAGTGTTGCGTTTCCATTTCCGGCACGGGTTGCGCAAACCCGCTTACAGGAGGGGAGTATTATTATGAAAACACGGCTTCTCGCGGCCGTAGCCGTAGCCGCCATCGCCATTCCCGGCGTGGCCAGCGCCCAATGGTACGGTCGTATCGGCGTGGGCTACGGCACCACGCAAGACATCAAACTGACGGATAACCCGGTGCATCTTGGCGGCCGGAACATCCAGAGCCAGGGCCATTGGCTGCCCCAGCTCGCGATCGGCTATGAAACCGGCAACGGCCTGCGGGTCGAGCTCGAAGGCGGCCACCAGTGGGATGACACTGGTGCAGTCGGCAACCTGCCGTTCTCCAACAGCAACATCCATACTTATTCGCTGATGGTGAACGCGATCTACGATTTTGACACGGGCGGCGGAATTTCGCCCTTCCTGGGCGTCGGCGCGGGCGCCCTGCGCCAGCGTCTGTCGGCGGTCGCGCCGAGCATCGTCGCGCCGGGCGTGTTCGGTCCCGCGACCTATGCGACGACCGACAAGGATTGGTCGGGAGCTGTTCAGGCCCTCGCCGGCGTGCGCTTCGACACCGGCTCCAACCTGTCGACCGAGCTGCGCTATCGCTTCCTGGCCGCTTTCGACTCCGACTACGCCAACATGGCTGGTCCTGGCAGCATCGAAATGAAGAATTTCAAGAGCCACGATGTGATCGCCAGCCTGATCTGGAGCTTCGGCACGCGTGCGGCTCCGCCGCCTCCGCCGCCTCCGCCCCCGCCGCCGGCTCCGCCGCCCCCGCCGCCTCCGCCGCCTCCGGCGCCGGCGTGTGAGAACGTCGAGTTCGTGGTGTATTTCGAGTGGGATCGCTCGGACATCACCGATCAGGCTGCGTCCGTCATCCAGACCGCTGCGCAGCGCGCCCGCGAATGCGGCGTCGCCAGCGTCCAGATCGACGGCCACGCTGACCGGTCCGGTCCTGCGGCCTACAATGTCGGCCTGTCCCAGCGCCGCGCCAACTCGGTCAGCGAGCGTCTGGTGCAGCAGGGCGTTCCTGCCGGCAACATCACGACCAACGCCTACGGCGAAAGCCGCCCGGCGGTGCAGACGCCCGATGGCGTCCGCGAGCCGCTGAACCGTCGCTCGGAAGTCATCATCCGGGTGAACGGCGCGTCCAGCTAAACCCTTAGGGGTTATGCAAGGGGAAAGGCCCGCCTTTTGGCGGGCCTTTTCTTTTGAGCGTCATTCCGCCATAGCGGCGCAGGTGATACGGCTTGGCGTTATTGTGCGCCCGAAGATGCGCGGTTGATCTCACCAGCGCGTAGCGGGCTCGGTTAATCCTCCCCTGCGCGTAGCACGGGGGAGGGGGATCACCCGAAGGGTGGCCTACCAGGTCGAATCCGCGAGACGTGTCGCCAGCCTTCGCCGTTGGCTTCGGCGTGGCAGTCTCCGCCGCTTCGCGGCGAAGACTGGTGAAGGGGGGCGGATGCAGGCATGGCGCCCATACCATCCACCACCCTCATGCTGAGGAACACGTTGTCGTCCGGCGACGACAACGTGTGTCTCGAAGCACGCTCCAGAATCCACAAATGTCTGCGTCACCCTGGATCGTCCCTCGAGACGCGCCCTGTGGGCGCTCCTCGGGATGAGGTCTGAGGTTAGGAGAAAAAATGCGTGGGCACTCACCGTGCTCAATTCGCCCTCATGCTGAGGAGCGCGTTGAAACGCGCGTCTCGCCGCCGTCGCACCGTCGCGGCGCTTTGGCGCTTCGGCGAAGGCGGAAGCGCGGGGGGCGCACAAAAAGCGGGGAAGTTTCCGCAAACCTCCTACACCTCTCCGCTGCGCATAGGATGGCGCTGTTCCTTCCTCACGGGGGACGCGCGCAATCAACGTGGGGGAAGGAAGTGCGTGGCCTGTCCGTGCTTCAGGGATGATAGCCTGAAGCTCCGGCAGGGCCTTCAGGGCGGCGAGCGGCACTAAACGACCGACCGCGTCAAAACCCTGGACTGGAATCGGGACGGAGACGTTCCGGCAAATCCACGCGCGGGGCGCTCAAAGGGGGCGCACCATACGTACCAGAACAGGAACACCCGCGTTCCCCGCGGGCGCCCCGCTTCCCTCACTTGCCTATGATCCGGCGGCCCAACCGCGCGGCGCTGATGGCGCACGCCCGGAATCAGCGGACGCAGAGCACGTCGGTCAGAATCTGCCGCCGCGTATCCACGGCGTAATAGGCGCCGCCAACCCAGCCGCCTGGCCGGCCGCGGCAATACTGATCCACCTCGTTTTCACAGGCGCGCGCATCCCCGCGCAAACAGCCGCCGAGCCGTGCGGCCGGGATTGAGGGCAGGGGAAAGAAGGCGGCGCGGTCACCGGCCAGCATCCGCTCGCCGCCCGGTCCCACAGGACCATCCGGCAGCGGCGGCCCGGCGATGGGCCCTGTTCCCGGCGCCGTTCCTCCGCCGGGCGGCGGCCAGGGCGGACCGGCCTGCTGCGCCGGCGCCACGGAAGAGATCGTGCGCGACATGGCGATGCGGTTCAGATCGGGGATGTCGCCGGTGATGCGCTCGCAGCGTCCGGTCAGGTTCGCTCCCTCGCACAGTGTCCATTCGCCCACGGCCCGGAGGCTGCGCGCGCGGTTGTCGAACGTCTCGAAACGCAGCTCCGCGCCCGAATTCAGCGTCACGCTGCGGCCGCCATAATTGATGGTCTCGTAGAGCGTTAGGCTGGGCGCTGGCCCTGGCGCCGGACCGGGGCCGGGCGGCGGTCCCCAGGGCGTATCGGCGCCGCCCCCGACTCCGCCGCCGCTGATTCCCGCGCCGCCGGGCGCCGTCGCATCTATGCGCCGGACCGAGGAGATTCGGTTGTTCATCCCCATCGGTTGCAAATCCCAGATATCCCCGGAAATGACCCTGCACTCCTGATATCCGGCGCCCTCACAGATTTCCCAAACGCCGCCAGGGACGCGGATGCTGGTCGCCATATTGTCAAAGCCGCCGGGCCCGAGATCCGCGACATCGCGCTCTACCCGCAGGCTGGCGCCCTGGAAATTGGGAAAGTCGAACAGCTCCAGCGCCTGCGCCATGGCGGCGCCGGGCGCGGCAAGGCCGCAGGCAAAGGCGAGAAAAGCGGCGGCCCGCATCGCGGCGCTAATCCTCCAGATTATAGGAGATGGTGGAGACCACGCGCACCGTCTTGAAAATCTGTTCCGCCTCGCCGGAACCGGCCAGCTGGTCGCGCGGCAGAATCTGGAACACGCCCTGATCGGCGGTGCGGATGCCGCCCAGCGCCGCGCCGGAATCCTGCGCGAACTGATCGGCGGCGCGGCGCGCCTCATTGGTGGCCTCGGCGATCATGTCGGGTTTGATGTCGTTCAAGCGGGTAAACACATAGGTCGGGCCCATCGCCTGCCAGTCCTGTTGCAACACGATGCCCTGACGCAGCAATTCGCCCAGCCGCCGGCTGACATCGGCGACAAGATCGACATTGCCGGACCGCACCAGCACGGATTGATTCACGGCATAGCGTTCCGCCGGCCGCTGGCCGCCATAACCCAGGCCGTAATCGTTCACCTGAAGCCCCTGAACCTGAATTTCGTTCGCGGCGAAACCGGCCTGGATCAGAAAGCCGGATATGGTCTCCAGATTGGCCTCTACGCCCTGCTGGACCAGCGCCAAGTCATTGCCCGAAACCTGAAATTTGATCGGCCACAAGGCCATGTCCGCGCGCACTTCGCGTTCGGCCAGGCCCTTCACCGTTACAAAGGAAGGCTGGACGCGCCCGGCCTCGAAGCCTTTGCCGACAAACCAGCCAGCGGCAATGATTCCCGCGCCCACCAGCAGGGCGGACAGAAAGCCCGCTGCGACGCCCACGCTCCGGTCGCCGAACGCCATGGCCATTCCCCTCATCATGCGCCCGCCATTCGCAGGCGGGCGGAAGAAGCAAGCATGGACAGGAAAGCCGGTAAAGACGGCCTTTTCGTGAACGCAAGCGCCGGGAAAAAGAAAGACGAAAAGCGGTGGCGAACCGCCCCCGGGGAACCGTATTCTGGCGCCGGACATTGTCTGTCCGAACCCAAAGGGGAGGCGCTCCAATGCCTGTACGGTTCTCAATGCCCGGCGTTCGTGTTGGCGCGCTCGCCGCTTGCGCACTGTTCGTGGCGGCCTGCGAGACCAATCCCTATACAGGGCAGAGCCAGTTCATCCTGGTGGGCGACGCCCAGCTTGCACAGATGGCCGATCAGGCCTGGGCCCAGATGCTGTCGGAAGAGCGGGTTTCGCGCGATCAGGCGCTGAATGACCGCGCGCGGCGCGTCTCGAACCGTCTGGTCCAGGCCGCGAATCTCCAGCACATGCCCTGGGAAGTGGTGGTGTTCGATTCGGATGAGCGTAACGCCTTCGTTCTGCCGGGCGGCCAGATCGGCGTCTATCGTGGCATGATGCAGCTGGCCGACACCGACGATCAGCTCGCCGCCGTCCTGGGGCATGAAATCGGCCACGTCACCGCTCGTCATGCGGCGGAACGCTACAGCCGTCAGGTTGGCGCGGGCGTGGGGGCCCAGGTTCTGGGCGGCGTGCTTGGCGGCCAGAACCCCGATTCGGTGCGCACATGGCAGCAGGTGTTCGGCATGGGTGCGCAATATGGCGTCGTACTGCCCTATTCGCGCGGCGCGGAAAACCAGGCCGATCTGCTCGGCATCGACTATATGGTCGCCGCCGGTTATCAGCCGCGCGAGGCGATCACGCTGTGGCAGAAGATGGCGGCCGAGGGCGGGGCGCGCAGCCCGGCCTTTCTGTCCACCCACCCGGACCCGGCCTCCCGCATCGTGGAGATCGAGCGCTACATCGCCCAGCGCGGCTATTGACCGCGCCCGCCGCGTCTGTCCCGGAACAGGGGGAAGAGGCGGCCCTGACCCCTTTCCCATCCGGCGCGGGCCTTATATAGGTTCGCGCCTCTGACGGGCCGCGGTAGCTCAGTTGGTTAGAGCGCCGGATTGTGGATCCGGAGGTCGTGGGTTCGAGACCCTCCCGCGGTACCATTTTCCTGCCGGTTTGCGTTTTCCCCCGGTCAGCTTTCCGCCGGGGCCTCTTCACCCGGCTCGGGCGGGCGCGGGGAATGGGTGATATCGACAATGGTGCAGCGATCGCCCCGTGTGCGGACCTCGCCCTGGCCGAATCCGCGTCCGACGCACAGAAAGTTGCCAGAGCGGGCCGTCAGTGCGATCCGGTCGGTCCAGTCCAGCTCCTGACATGTCGCGACGACATGGACATCGTAGGACCGGTGCTGGCCGATATTCACCCGCACCGTGGTCCGGTCCACCTCGTTAAAGCCGGTGACGGACCGGACGCTGAAGCAATCGGACTGATTCGCACCGGCAAGGGCCGCGCCTCCCTCACTCGGGGGCGCCGCGCATCCGGCAGCCAGTGCGCAGGCCATTGTGGCCATTGCAACACTCATAAATCTGTCAGGGGTCATGGGGCTCCTCCCGTCTTTGTTGCAAAAACACCGCACCTTTGACCCTAAAATATCACGATGAACCCTCTGTGAGTGCGATGCCCTAATCGCGCCTTAAACCTTATGTTATTCGATGCCGTTCCTCCGGTGAATCATTGTGGCCGGAGATGGCGCGTGAGGGGTTTGTGATGACCGATCTCGGGGCAGGGGAACTCGCCATCCTTCAGCAGGCGTCCGTGGTGGCGTCCTGGATTCTGTCGGGGCTGGAGAAAATTCTGTCGCGCTTTCACGGGGCCGCGCTGGCCTCGTCCTTCGTGCTGGCCGGGCTGGTCTGGTATTATCAGCGCCGGACGGACCCGGATGTCGCGGGCAAGAACCTGTTCGCCTTCATCTTCCCGCGTTCGGTCTGGCTACACCGCTCGGCGTTGCTCGATTATCGCTTCGTGCTGTTCGACAAGCTGGCCATCGCGCTGCTCGCCGGCCTTGGCGGGATGCTGCTGATGGGCCTGGGCTTTGCCGCCACGCCCGCCGCCGCCGAAACCGGGGGACAGACCGTGGCGGCCGGCATCGCTCTTATCGCCGCCTATACGATCTGCCTGGTCGTGACGGAGGATTTCTTCCGTTACTGGGCGCATCGCATCATGCATGACAGCCCGCTGCTGTGGCAGTTCCACAAGGTGCACCATTCGCCGGAAGTCCTGGTGCCGATTTCCCAGATGCGCGCGCATCCGGTGAATGGCCTGGTCAATATCCTGCGCAGCGTGCTGGCTATCGGCATCGTCACCGGCGTCTTTATGCTGATCTATCCCGGCAAGCTCTCTCCGCTGACGATTTTCGGCGTGAATGCGGGCCGCTTCCTGTTCGACTTCATGGGCGCCAATCTGCGGCATTCGCATATCTGGCTGTCGTTCGGCCCGCGCTGGTCGTATCTTTTCATCAGCCCGGCCATGCACCAGATTCATCACAGCAAGGATCCGCGGCATTTCAACCGCAATTACGGGTCGCAGTTCGCGCTGTGGGACTGGATGTTCGGAACGCTCTATGTGCCGAAGGCGCGGGAGAAGCTGAATTTCGGCATCGACGCGGATTCGACAGAGCGGATGCGGACCATTCGCGGGCTGTATCTGGAACCGTTCAGGGACGCCGGGGCGCTGGTGCGCAGGCGGAGGGCGGCGCGTCAGATGAAAGCGCGGATGGGGGATCAGACGCCACCTCATACGCAGCCGCTCCAGAATATGCCTTCGCCGGCGCAGGAACACTCGAGCGCCTAGGCCGGGCCTGAATTCCGTGTAGACTCGCGGGACGGGCCAGGCGCCATCGAATCGGGAGAAATGGATATGGGCATCGGAACTCTTGCGCGGGGCGCGTGCGGCGCCGGGTTTCTGGCCGCGGCCCTGACGGCCGCCCTGACTACGCAGACCCTGGCGCAGGACGCCCCGGAGAACGGGCTCTACGAGCTGCGCATCTATACCGCGCCCGAAGGCCGGCTGACCGAGCTGAGCCAGAGTTTCCGCGACAAGGGCGCCGCGCTTCTGGAAAGCCATGGCATGACCAATGTCGGCTATTGGCTGCCGCTGGACACGGCGGACGAGCGTGTGGTCTTCCTGCTGTCCTATCCCGATCGTGCGGCGCGTGACGCCGCGTGGCAGGCGCTGGCCGCCGATCCCGAGCTGGGCGAACTGGCTGCGATGCGGTCCGAGTCCGGATCGACGCCGATTGCATTCCAGACCGTGCTGCTGGCCCCCACGGATTATTCGCCGGCGCCGGTTCCGCCCACGGAGGATACCGCGCATGTGTACGAAATGCGCACCTATCACGCGGCTGATGGCCGGCTGGAGGCGCTGAACGCACGCTTCCGCGACCATACGCTGGGGCTTTTCGAAACGCACGGCATCGGGAACGTGCTCTATTTCACGCCGCTGCCGGGCCAGGACATGCCGGAAACCACGCTGCTCTATTTCGTGGCGTTCCCGGACGCCGATGCGCGCAACGCCGCATGGAGGGCGTTCCTCACCGATCCGGAATGGCAGGAGGTGGCGCAGGAATCCGAACGTGACGGTCCGCTGATGTCTGGCCCGCCGGAATCGCTGATGCTGGTCCCGACCGAATACTCGCCGTTGCAATAGGACGAATCACGGCAGCCACTGATGCCGCTGCCGGTTCCCTGAAATTCGGCCGCGCCTGCGCCTTTGCTGTGGATAATTGGCGTGGCGGTGCCGTGTGCGCGCGCCATGCCGATTCTCTTTTTATGCGGCGCAAACAGGAATATTCGCCCTCCGCGCGGCCTCTGCTCCCTGCAACATGACGGAAAACCCCGAGCCCCGGCGATCCGAATCCGGATCGCAATAAAACTGTCATCGTAGTGTTACACGCCGTGGCTACGTCCGGGCCCGTCGCCGCAAGGGCGGCGTAACGAACTCGGACGGGAGAAGGTTTCATGGTCAGGGCTTGTCTGACCGCATCGCCGACATCCCCCTCCGCCAATGTGGCGTCCGCATATGGCCGGCCCAGTCAGATTGGGACTGGCGCACCGGACGCCTTCAGCGCGATTCACAAACAGGAGAGCACAATGGGTAGAATTACAGCGGCCCTGGCGGTCTCGGCGTCGGTGCTGCTTTGCACGACCTCGATCGCCTCGGCGCAAGTGGCGGTCGATCCGAATCTGCCGTCTTACAGCTCCGTTTCCGGCGTTTCCGGCAATCTGAACTCCATCGGTTCCGATACGCTGAACAATCTGATGACCCTGTGGGCCGAAGGCTATCGCAGCGTCTATCCGAACGTGAACATCGAAATCCAGGGCGCCGGTTCGGGCACCGCGCCGCCGGCCCTGATCCAGGGCACGGCTCAGTTCGGCCCGATGTCGCGGCCGATGCGCGGCACCGAGATCGAGGAATTCGAGGCGCGTTACGGTTATGCGCCGACCCCGATCCGCGGCGCCATCGACGCGCTGGGCGTCTTCGTCCACAAGGACAACCCGATCCAGTGTCTGTCGCTGCAACAGGTCGACGCCATCTTTTCGTCCACCCGCGCTGGCGGCGCCAATGCGCCGATCAATACCTGGGGCGAAGTGGGCCTGACCGGCGAATGGGCCAACCGCCCGATCGCGCTCTATGGCCGCAACTCGGCTTCGGGCACCTACGGCTATTTCAAGGAAGTCGCGCTGTTCAACGGCGACTACCGTCCGGAAGTGCGTGAACAGCCGGGCTCGTCCACGGTGATCCAGGGCGTTGCGTCCGACATCGCCGGCATCGGCTATTCCGGAGTGGGTTATGGAACGGCTGACGTGCGCCCGGTGGCGATCTCGCATGAAGGCGATTGTTTCGAGCCGACAGGCGACAACGCGATCAGCGGCGATTATCCGATCGCCCGCTTCCTCTACATCTATGTGAACAAGGATCCGAACGCCGCCCTGGAGCCTCTGCGCGCCGAATTCATCCGGTACGTATACTCCAAGGAAGGGCAGGAGGCCGTCGTCCGCGCCGGCTTCTTCCCGCTGGCCAAGCCGCTTGCCGATCAGGATCTGGCGAGCTTCGGTCTCAACTAAGGCGCTGAACGTCATGACCAGGGCGGCCCCGGGCCGCTCTGGTCATCCTGTTAGGACCCGGCAATTTCCGGTCCCTGAGCAGGGTTTCAGCAGTAACGTATCAGGCTGCCGCTGGAACGGCGGCCGTGTGGGGGCATCAGGGGCGTTATGAGCGATCTTCCTTCCGCCGCCGTCGGCGCCGGCCCATCGAACGCCGGCGAGGCAAGCAAGGCGAGGCGCGAAGCCCGCGCCCACGAACGCAGCAAGGAAACGCGCGCCAGCGTTATCTATGGTGACCGCATCGCCAAATGGGTGATCACCATCGGCGGCCTGATGGTGATCCTGGCCGTGATCGGCATCATGGTTTTCCTGTTCCGGGTGGTTATTCCCCTGTTTTCCTCGGGCACGGTCGAAGCCGAGATTCAGTATAGCCTCGACGCCGCCGACCAGATCGCCTGGATCAACGCCGACGAATTCCGAACGCTGGCCACAACGGTCACCGCCGGCGGTCAGGTCTCTACCTTCCATGTGCCCACGGGCCGCACGATCCGCACAGATAATTTCGATTTCGAGGGGCTGACCGCCACGGCGGTCGGCGGCGTGCTGGCCCGCGACCGCATCGCTTTCGGCTTCGAGGATGGAACAGTCCGTTTCGGTTCTGTCAGTTTCCCGACAACAACCACGCCCCGCGCCGCCGCGCCGCAAAACTGGGTGGCGCTGACCGACCGGCACTTTCTTGCCGATGGCGCGATCTACACCGAGGTCCAGACCGGCGATTTTCGCACCATCCGCCCGGACTACGAGATCGGCGAAGCCATCGAAATTTCCGAACACCCCATTATCGCCATCGATTATCGTGTGGGCGGCACGGTCGAGCGGCCGACCAGTTCGTTCGTCACGGTTGACGCGGCCGGGGTAGGGCGCGTCAGCCGCGCCACAACCCAGCGCAACCTGCTGACCGGGGAAGAGACCGTGCGTGCGACCACGGCGGTTCTGCCGGGACTGCCTACGGGCACAGTGGTCACCGACGTGCTGCTGGGAAGCGCGGGCGACCGGGCGATCATCGCGACCGCTGCGGGCGAGCTCTTCCGTTATGATATCCGCGACGCCAACAACCCGATGATGGCCGAGCGCCGCCGTGTTTTCGACGGCGACACGGCCGTCACGTCGCTGGCCTTCCTGAATGGCGAGCAGGCTCTGGTCGTAGGGGGGGCGGATGGTTCCGTGGATGTCTATTTCCGTCTGCAAACGCCCGGCGCGGATACGGGTGACGGCTTCCAGCTCATCCGCGCCCGCCGCCACGCGGCGCAGGACTCCGCCGTGGTCGGCATCGGCGTCGCCCAGCGTGAAAAGGCGCTGGCGACGCTGGGTGAAGACGGTTCGGTCTGGGTACGGCATTCCACGAGCGACCGGGTGCTGTTCCGGCTCCAGCGGGAATCCAGCGCCGATGTCCCGGCCCAGCTTATGCTGTTCCCGCGTACAGACGGCCTTCTGCTGGTGGACGATGCCGGCGATGTCGATGTCTGGGCCTTCCAGGAGGCGCATCCCGAAATCACGCTCGGCGTCCTGTTCGGGCGTAAATGGTACGAAGGCTATCCCGAGCCGGGCTGGACCTGGCAGTCCACAGCGGCGACCGATGTGTTCGAGCCGAAATACTCGCTGGTGCCGCTGATCTTCGGCACGCTGAAGGCGACCTTCTACGCCATGCTGTTCGCCCTGCCGATTGCGTTGATGGCTGCGATCTACACCTCGGAATTCGTGCACCGGAATATCCGCGCGACGGTGAAGCCGGTGATGGAGATGATGGAATCCCTGCCCACGGTGGTGCTGGGTTTTGTCGCCGCGCTGGTCCTTGCGCCGTTTGTGGAGGAATGGATCGCCGCGGTTCTGCTGGCCTTCATTTCGATCCCGCTGGGTCTGATTCTGGGTGCGTTCATCTGGCAGATGCTGCCGCAACGGGTGAGCCTGCGTCTGGAAGGCGTGCCAAAATTTCTCTTCATCGCCGCGACCATCATCCTGGCCGCTCTGTTCGCCTACCGGGTCGGACCGGCTTTTGAAGACCTGCTCTTTTATGGCGACTTCAAGGCTTGGACGAATCGCGACGTGGGAACGGGAACACCGTTCATGTTCCTGATCCTGCTGCCGCTGTCCTTCATCCTGGCGAGCTGGACGTTCCGCCGTGTCGCCGGCCATCGGTACCGCGATGTGCTGCGGGGCCTCGACAAGCCCGCGGCGGGCCGGCTGGATTTTGCGCGCTGGGCCGCGCTTCTGGTGGCGGCGCTGGCGCTCAGCTACGGCTTCGCGTCCTTCCTGACGCTGATCGGCTTCGATCCACGCGGCGGCGTTGTCGATACCTATGCGCAGCGCAACGCGCTGATTATCGGCTTTGTCATGGCGTTCGCCGTCATTCCGAACATCTACACGCTGGCGGAAGACGCGCTGAACTCGGTGCCCGGCCATCTGCGCGCAGGCAGCCTGGCCGCGGGTGCCACGCCCTGGCAGACCGCGATGTGGGTGATCCTGCCTACAGCGGCTTCCGGCGTCTTCTCTGCGGTGATGATCGGTATGGGCCGCGCCGTCGGTGAAACCATGATCGTGGTCATGGCGGCGGGCAACACGCCGATCATGGAATGGAATATCTTTTCGGGCCTGCGCACACTGTCGGCGAATATCGCCATCGAACTTCCCGAGGCGGTGAAGGACGGCACCAATTACCGCACGCTGTTCCTGGCGGCGCTGACGCTGTTCATCATGACCTTCGTCATCAACACGATCGCGGAGCTGATCCGCCAGCGCTTCCGCAAGCGCGCCTTCAATCTTTGACGGACGCCGGGCTATGACCGATATCGCGAAGCCATCACCTGACAGCAGAGACGAAGTTCCGGCTTCCGGCGCGGCGGGCCTTGCCGGCATTGTGGCTCGGGAGTCCGTCGAGGGTGCGCCACAAAGGTCTGGCGGCCGCGCCGTGCGGCGCTATACGGCCGACCTCTCGGCGGTGGGAGAGCCCGCGCTCTGGGGTTTTGGCGGCGCGCTGGCCATCGGCATCATCCTGATCGCCGGCTTCCTGTTCATGATTTTCTGGAATGGCGTCACCACTTTTTGGCCGAAGCCTATCGCGGTGGTGACGCTGCATGACGGCACGGTCATTGCCGGTGAGCCGTTCCGCAGCGGCCGCTACCGTCCCGGCGACAATGTGCTGGAGCGGCTAACGCCCCAGCAGCAGGCCTTCGTCGAGGACAATGACGGCTTTTCCGACCGGGTTCTCTACCGCACCGCCAATTACGATCTCTATGGCGATGATTTCCGCTGGGTGTCGGATTTCGAGGTCGCAAGCATTGCCTATCCTGACGATTTCTATCTGTTCGAACGGCAGGAATGGGGACACTTCGTTGGCCGTCCGGCCGGTCTGGTCATCGACGATCAGCCGGCAGCCTACGATCCGGCCACGATGCGCCGCGCCCAGCGCGAGGCGCGGGAACGCTTCCGCCAGATTCGTCAGATCGAGAAGGGGCCCATTGGCCGCCTGAATTACCAGATCGAACGCGAACGCCTTGCGATCCGCCGCGCGGCGCTTCGTCACGGCGAGGCTTCGGAACGGGCGCTGGCCGCCGCCGAGCGCAGTAACGCAGCCATCGCCGATTATCAGAGCCAGTTCCAGGAGCATCAGGCGCGCGTCGCCGAAATCCGCACGGTCGACCGGCGCAATCGTATCGTTCTGGAAGAGGTTGGCGGGCAGACCCGCGAAGTGAACCTTTCCCAGATCGTCCGCTATTATCGCTCGAACGCGATTTCATTCCCGGAACAGGTTGGCGTCTATTTTTCGCGCTGGGGAGAGTTCCTCACCAGCGAGCCGCGCGAGGCCAATACCCAGGGCGGCGTGCTGCCGGCCATCTTCGGCACCGTCGCCATGACCATGCTCATGGTCGTCGTTGTCGCCCCATTCGGCGTTATCACCGCGCTGTATCTGCGCGAATACGCCAAGCAGGGGCGGCTGGTCTCAATCGTCCGGATTTCGGTCAACAACCTCGCGGGCGTGCCGTCCATTGTCTATGGCGTGTTCGGTCTCGGCTTTTTCGCCTACACGATGGGGATGACCATCGACCAGCTCTTCTTTCCCGAGCGATTGCCTAACCCGACATTCGGCACCGGCGGCATTCTCTGGGCTTCGCTGACGCTGGCGCTGCTGACGGTTCCTGTGGTCATCGTCGCCTCGGAAGAGGCGTTCGCAGCCGTGCCGCGCTCGATGCGCGAAGGCTCACTCGCCTGCGGCGCCTCGAAATGGCAGACCATCCGGCATGTCGTGCTGCCCAAAGCGCTTCCGGGCATCATGACGGGGCTGATCCTGGCGATGGCGCGTGGCGCCGGCGAGGTGGCGCCGCTGATGCTGGTGGGCGTGGTGAAGCTTGCGCCCGCGCTGCCGGTCGACGGGTTCTTCCCGTTTGTCCATCTGGAGCGCAGCTTCATGCATCTGGGTTTCCACATTTTCGATGTGGGCTTCCAGTCCCGGAATTCCGAAGCGGGCAAGCCGATGGTGTTTGTCACCACGCTGCTTCTGCTCGCGCTGATCGTCATCATGAATTCGACTGCGATCTATGTGCGTAACCGCCTGAAGAAAAAATACGCAGTCGGGCATTTCTAAGCAGGAAAAGGATCAGGCGATGAATACCGTTGCCGCCGCCCCGGCCGGGGCCGAACAAACCGTCAGTTTCGAGCCGACGGCCTATCATATTACGAAGTCGCCCGAAGGCTCGGCGCTGGAAATCAGCGACTTCAATCTCTGGTATGGCCGCGCCCAGGCGCTCTACGACATCAATATGTCGATCCAGAAAGGGCGGGTCACCGCCCTGATCGGTCCTTCTGGCTGTGGCAAGTCCACGCTGCTGCGCTGCCTCAATCGCATGAACGATCTGATCGACGGTCTGAAAATCGCCGGAGAGATCAAGGCGGGGGACGAGAATATCTATCGCGCCGGGGCCGACGTCATCGCACTGCGCAAGCGGATGGGCATGGTGTTTCAAAAGCCAAACCCCTTCGCCATGTCGATCTACGACAATGTCGTCTATCCGCTGCGCGTGGATGGCGTCACTAACCGCCGCGTGCTGGATGAAACATGCGAGCGCGCCCTGAACGGGGCGGCGCTTTGGAACGAGGTAAAGGACCGGCTGAAGGAATCCGCGCTGGGCCTTTCCGGCGGTCAGCAGCAGCGCCTCTGCATCGCCCGCGCCATCGCGTCCGATCCTGACGTGCTGCTGATGGACGAGCCATGCTCGGCGCTCGACCCCATCGCCACGGCCCGGATCGAAGACCTGATCGGCGAGCTGAAGGGCCACTACACGATTGTGATCGTCACGCACAATATGCAGCAGGCCGCGCGCGTCTCTGACAACACCGCATTCATGTATCTCGGCCGCCTCATCGAATACGGCGACACCAACACCATCTTCACCACGCCCAAGCGCGGACGGACGATGGACTACATCACAGGACGTTTCGGTTAGGGCCGTTTCGGTTAGGCCGTTTCGGTCAGTTGCGTACGGTTTTCACCCGGGGACATGTCATGGACCACACGCTTTCCACCTTCGACGATCAGCTTCAGCGCCTGGCCGACGAAATCCGCCAGATGGGGCATATGACGCATCAGATCACGGCCGATGCCTTCGATGCGCTGCTGACGCTGGATACGGAGCGGGCCCACGCCGTCATCGCAGGCGACCGGGCCGTGGACGAAAAGCAGAATGTCATCGAAGAGCAGGCGGTGCTGACCATCGCGAAGAACCAGCCGATGGCCATCGACCTTCGAGAGGTCGTCGCTGCGATCCGGGTGTCAAACGATCTGGAGCGCATCGGCGACTTGGCCAAGAACATCGCCAAGCGCACCATTGCCATCCAGGACGCGGCGCCGCAGACCGAGCTGATGACCGGCATCCGGCAACTGGCCTCGCTGGTTCTGTCACAGCTCGAAGCCGTTCTGGTCGCCTATCAGGGCCGCGATGGCGAGGCCGCCGCCGCCATCCGGCTGAAGGATCAGGACATCGACGCGCTGCACACCACGGTGTTCCGCGACCTGCTCACTTACATGCTGGAAGATGCGACCAATATCAAAATCTGCGCACACCTTCTGTTCTGCGCGAAAAATATCGAGCGCATTGGCGACCACATCACCAACATGGCCGAAATCATCCACTACATTCTGACGGGCGAGATCATGGAGGATGATCGGCCGAAAGCGGACAAAAGTTCGGCCAACGCCTGAGGAAGTGCGGGCAGGGACGGCTTTCGCCCCTTTCCCCGCAACTGGCGCTCTGCTTGCATCCGGTGGCCGGAACGGTCCGGCCCGGGTCTGGAGCAGCGTGTGAAGCCCTTTCTCTATCGCAACCCCGTGCCGGTGAGCCCCGAGGCGCATGGGAGCGCCGGACTGACGGCTGAAGACGATTTCAGCTTCGCTCGGGGCGTCAACGCAATCCCGCTGACGCTGGCTGAATTTCCGTTGGCCGCATCTCACTATCCAATTGTTTTTATTGGAGACCCGGAGCCCGCGCCCTTTATTGTCGCCGGTCTTCGCGACGATGAAAACCTGATGCTGGATGCGCAGGGCCGCTGGCGTCCCGGCTTTTATGTCCCGGCCTATGTGCGGCGCTATCCTTTCATTCTGGCGCTGGCGCCGGATCCGGCCGGGATGGGCGGCGGCTCCGCGGCGCTGTGGGTGGACGATACGCCCGGCGCGCTGATCCAGGGCGGCGGCCGTCCTTTGTTCGAAAATGGCCAGCCGGGCGCGGTGCTGCGTCAGGCTGGCGACGCCTGCCGCGCTTTTCATCAGGCATGGGAGCGCACACGATTATTTTCCGCCGCGCTGGCAGAGCGGGGCCTTCTGGCGGAGCGTCAGGCCAATGCGCGGCTGTCGCGGGGCGGCCGCTTCACCCTGCGCGGCTTCCGCATCATTGATGAGACGGTGTTCCGCGCGCTGGATGATTCCGCGATCCTGGACTGGCGGCGGCGCAACTGGCTGGGCCCGGTCTATCTTCAGCTCCAATCGACGTTGAACTGGCCGCGTCTGATCGACCTGCTGGCGGAGCGCACTCAGACAGAGCCAGACTGAGACGCGGGCGGCGAGGGGGGGGGGCTTGCGCGGTGCGCGTCCTGCCCGCAAAAGCCGCTGCATGATCGCCGAAAAACCCGTGCTGCTGCTGATCCCCGGCCTGTTGTGCGACGGCCGGGTGTGGCGCGACATCATTCCGCTGCTCGCCGATCTCGCCGAACCGCGCGTGATCGAGGGGCTGGACGCCTACGATACAATCCCCGGCATGGCCCGCGCGGCGCTGGATGCGCATCCGGGGGTGCTGGCCGTCGCCGGCTTCTCGCTGGGTGGGCGCATCGCACTGGAGATGGTGCGGCAGGCGCCAGAGCGTATCGCGCGCCTGGCCCTGCTCGGCTCCGGCTATGGCCCGGCCAAGCCGCACGAGGCGGAAGACCGGCTGGGCCTGGTGCGGCTGGCGCGCCAGCGTGGCATGCGGGCGATGGCCGATCTCTGGCTGCCGCCAATGCTGAAGCCCGATCATCAGAACGGGCCGATGGGCGACGATTTGATGGACATGGTGGTGACGCGCGACATTGACGGCTTTGAGCGGCAGGAGCTGGCCCTGCTGCACCGGCCGGACGCCACGCCGGTTCTGGGGACCATCGCCGTCCCCACTCTGGTGCTGACGGGGCGGCAGGATAGCTGGAGTCCGGTCACGCAAAATCAGGCGATGGCGGCTCTGATCCCCGGCGCGCGCTTCACCGCCATCGACGATTCCGGCCATTTCACCATGACCGAACAGCCAGAGGCCGTCGCCCGCGAAATGCGGGAATGGCTCTCCTGGTAGAACCGCCTCAGGCGAACTCTTCCGTATCAATCTCCGGCTGGACATGCGCGGGATAGCGCGGGCCGGACACCGTCTCCTGATTAACCAGCGCATCCAGCCGTGCAATCGCATCAGCGGATAGCGTCACGTTCCGCGCCGCGAAATTCTCTTCCAGATGCGCGATGCTCGTGGTGCCGGGGATCGGAATAATGTCCTCGCTCTTGGCCAGCAGCCAGGCCAGCGCGAGCTGGGCCACGCTGCATCCGGCGGTGCGCGCCTCGTCGCGCACGCCGTCCAGCAGCGCCAGATTCGCCGCCCAGTTCTCCGCATGGAAGCGCGGCATCGGCCGGCGGATGTCTTTTTCGTCAAACGCCGCCGGGTCGGGCGGGGCATCGCTGAGAAAGCCGCGTCCGACCGGGCTGAAAGCGACAAACGCCACGCCCAGCTCGCGGCAGGAATCCAGCACCGCGATCTCCGGATTGCGCGTCCATAGTGAATATTCGCTTTGCATCGCGGTTACGGGAAATTCCCGGTGCGCTTTGCGCAGCGTATCGGCGCTGGCCTCGCTGAGGCCGATGCTGCGGATCTTGCCTTCCTCGACCAGCCGGCCAAGTCCGCCCACAGCCTCCTCGATGGGCGTCTTTTTGTCCCAGCGATGCAGATAATACAGATCGATCACATCGGTCTTCAGGCGGCGCAGGCTCTGCTCGCACACTTCGCGGCTGGCTTCGGGGCTGGAATCGATGCGGCGTGTCCCGTCGCGGATCACAAGGCCGCATTTGCTGGCCAGCACATATTCGCCGCGGCGGTGGCCGATGGCGTCGGCCAGCAGCTCCTCATTCTTGCCGAGCCCATAGAGCGCGGCGGTGTCCATGAAATCATAGCCGGAATCCAGCGCGCGGTTCAGCAGACCGATGGCGTCCTCGCGCGGCGGCGGCGCGCCATAGGCGTGGCTGACATTCATACAGCCGAGGCCTATCGCCTCGACGGAGAAGGGACCGAGTTTGCGTTTCTGAGCCATGCCGCCGTTTTGTCCGATTGCGTCACCGGAAGGCAAGACTCGATTGCGCCGCAATACTCTTATTCCGCCGCGGCCTCCTGGATGAGGATGCGGCCCAGCGCCTCGGCGTAGCGCAGCGCATAGCGGGCGCAGCCGAGCGGATCGATAAACGGGTTGTCCGCGGATTGTCCGATGCGCGCCGCCTTGTCCATCATGCCGCTCATTTCGGTGTGTGTCGTCGTCACGATATCGCAGGGCAGGGCGGCGATACGCGCCATGCTGTTGCGGTATGTTTCGGCATGATCCGGATTGTCGGTGAAGCGCCATCCGGCGGGCGCGATGGGGCTGACGCTGTCGGCGTGGACAATGTTCACGCAGGAATCGCCCTCGCACGAACGCCAGGTCCAGGTGGTTCCCCCCGGCGTATGGCCGGGCGTGTAGATCGCGGTCACCGCGTGCGGCCCCACCCGCAGTGTCTCGCCATCGGCCACATGCTGGAGATTGGCGACCGGCGGGTAATCCGGACCCGGACGCTCATGGTAATATAAATCTTCCGGGATCGGCCGCCCGCCCTCCAGCGCCCCGGCCGTTTTCGGACTGGCGGCCACCGGCGCCCCGCTGGCCGCCTGAAACGCCGCCAGCGCCCCGGCATGGTCGCCATGCGAGTGGGTGCTGAGGATCAGCCGGATATCCGCGACATCGAAGCCCAGCGCCGCGATATTCTCCGCGATCTGCGGCGCCGCCGCGGGATAGCCGGTATCGGCCAGAATATGCCCCTCGTCCGAAACGATCAGCAGGCTGGTCAGTCCTGCCGTGCCGACGAACCAGGTGTCGCCATGGATGTGGAACGGCGCGTGCGGCTCGATCGCGCGCGCGCAGACCCCCTCGCACGGATAATCCGGATCGGCGGCGATGACCGTTTGCGCGAATGCGGGCGCGGCCAAGGCCGACATGCCCGCCAGAAGCCAGCACAGATTCATGGAATCCTCCCCCGTGTTTGTTTCCAGAGGCAGTGTTCCCGCGCGGCCACGCCGGTCAAGAGCGGGCCGGAATGATTTCTTCCGGCCCGGCGGGGGAGATCAAAATACCCGCCGCTCAGCCTTCCAGCATCCGGTCGAGCTTGTGCAGCACTTCCATCGCCGGGAGAACCTGCGCGACAGAGCCGTTCGGCTCGCGGCCCTCCTTGATGGCGGCGAAGAATTCCCGGTCCTGAAGCTCGATACCGTTCATCGAGACATCGACCTTCGAGACGTCGATCTGCTCTTCCTTGCCGTTATAAAGATCGTCATAGCGCGCAATATAGGTGGCGCTGTCGCCGATATAGCGGAAGAAGGTGCCCAGTGGCCCGTCATTGTTGAACGACAGCGATAGGGTGCAGATCGCGCCGGACGGCGTCTTCATCAGAATGCCCATATCCATGGCGATGCCGAGATCGGGGTGGTTCGGCCCCTGCACAGCGAAGCATTCGCTGATCGTCTCGCCGGTCTGGTACTGAAACAGGTCCACGGTGTGGCAGGCATGGTGCCACAGCAGATGGTCGGTCCAGCTCCGTGGCTGGCCCAGCGCGTTCAGGTTCGTGCGGCGGAAGAAATAGGTCTGCACATCCATCTGGTGGATTTTGAACTCGCCGTTCCGGATTCGCTTGTTGATGAATTGATGCGAAGGGTTGAAGCGCCGCGTCTGGCCCGACATGGCGACCAGTCCGGTTTCTTTCTGCTTGGCGACCAGCGCGCGCGAATCCTCGATATTGTCGGCCATCGGAATCTCGACCATCACATGCTTGCCGGCGTCCATGCACTGGAGCGCCTGCGCCGCGTGCATCTGGGTCGGCGTGGCCAGCAGGGCGGCCTCCACGCCCGGCTGGGCCAGACCTTCGGCCAGGTCAGTGGTCCAGTGCGGGATGCCGTATTTGGCGGCGACTTCCTTTGTGGAGTCCGGGCTGCCGCCGACCAGCGTCGCGACCTCGATGCCCGGAATATTCTTCAATGCATCCAGATGCTTCTGACCGAATGCGCCCTGGCCTGCCATCAAGACTTTCATGAGGGTTCCTCTCCGAAATCTGGTCGTGTCTCGTCGTGTCCGGGCGCCGCGCACGCCATGATGCGCGCCGCCCCGCAGCTAGGGCCTGTCTAGAGCAATATCGGTTTGAATGGAATCGCAGACGCCATTCAAACCGATGAAATTGCTCGCCATCAAAGTGTAGAGCGTGATCCGTGCAGGCGGATCACGCTCTAAACGCAGAAACGGCCGGGCGTGAAGTCCCGGCCGTCTCCAAAATTCAGAATTTCCCGTGACCGCGCGCGTCAGGCCGCCTTCTTGCCCTTGCGGCTTTCGTGGAAACTCTTTTCCTCAATGATGATATGCCCGACGCCGGTGGAGGAGGCGGGCACGTGATAGAAGCGATAGACTTCTTTCGCGTCCTCACCCAGCGCGCCGCGCATGGTCAGCCACATCACCAGCTCGATCGCCTCATTGCCGGCCTCGCGCAGATATTCGAGAGGCTCCAGCTCCACCAGACGCTGCGGATTGGCGGTCAGGTCGTTCAGGAACGCCGTGTCCCACGGCGTGTTGATCAGGCCGGCGCGCTCGTGCTGGATCTGGTGGCTCATCCCGCCGGTGCCGAAAATCACGACGTTCAGATTTTCGTCCCAGCTTTCGACAGCCTTCTTGATCGCCTTGCCGAGATTATAGCAGCGATTGCCGGTCGGCGCCGGATACTGGATCACGTTCACCGAAAGCGGGATCACCCGCACCGGCCATTCCTTCGGCTGGCCGAAGGCCAGGCTCATCGGCACGGTCAGGCCGTGATCGACCTGCATCTCGTTGACGATGGTGATGTCGAATTCGTCGAGCACCAGCGACTGCACCAGATGCGAGGCGAATTCCGGATAGCCTTTCACGACGGGCACCGGGCGCGCGCCCCAGCCTTCGTCGGCGATGGGAAACTCGTCGGCGCAGCCAATAGCGAAGGTCGGGATGATCTTGAAATCGAATGCGTTGACATGGTCGTTATAGACCATGATCACCACATCGGGCTTCACCTCTTCCATCCACTTTTTCGCAGGCTCATAGCCCTTGAACAGCGGCGCCCAGTAGGGCTCGTCCTTCTTGCCAAGGTCCAGCGCCGCGCCGATGGCGGGCGTGTGCGATGTGCCGAAACCGGCGATGATCTTCGCCATTCTATTTCTTCCCTTCGCGTTCGTGCTTATAGCGCCAGCCGTCATCAAGGCTGCGGCCGCCGGCGATCATCATGTCGGCATATTCCTGCTGGGTCATATGCGACATTTCCGCCGCCATGTACTGGTAGGAATGCTCGTCGGTGAAGGCGAGCTTGGCCAGCGCGTAGGAAACGCCGCCCAGTTCCAGCAGCGTGTTCCAGTCGCGCTTCATCACCGCAACCTTCTGCGCCTCGGTCATCGGGAACGTGTCCAGATATTTGCGCTCGTCGGAGAGGAAGGATTTCCGGTTCTCCGCGCTCATCAGCGAATACAGGAACTGGTTCAGATGATAGCCGCGCCGCGCACGCTGGGCGTCGAATACGATGGTTCCCGGAATGTCGTCGTATGCGTTCGGCTTGGGTTTGGGTCCGCTCATTCTCGCTTCCTCACTCTTCCCGCTTTGTCTTTTTGTCCTGTTCCGCGGACGCCAGCGCGTCCAGCAGACGCCGCGCCAGGGCGGCGTAATTCTCATCCTCCCGGGCGTGAACGCCCAGCCGGCCGATCTGCTCCTCGCGTTCCGCCGTGGCCCGCGCCATATGCCCGATCAGGCCGAGCCCGTCGACCGTCAGGGCCGCCTCGCGCATTTCCGCCGCGCGGCGGACGCCATGACTGGCCGCCCGTTCCAGCATATAGGCGCTCTGCCGGGGCCAGTCGAACCCCGGAAATGTCGCAGCCAGCGAGGCCAGAACCTCTTCGTCCACCCCTGCCTTCACGGCGGAAAGCACGGATTCCAGCGTCAGGGCCTCCAGCCCCTTCACCATCACGCTGCGGATCATCTTGATGGCGCTGGCCGCGCCAACCCCGCCCTCCACGGCGCGGGCCTCCATGCCCAGCGCGCCCATCGCCTCCACGGCACGGGCGGCGTGCGGGCCGGAAACCAGCATGGCGGTCTTGTGCCGGCGCGGATGCACCGGGGCCATCACCGCCACATCCACATAGCGGCCGCCGGATTCCTCGATTGTCGCCGCGTTTCCCTGTTTGGTCGCGGGCGCACAGCTATTGCAGTCGAGAAAGAGCGCGCCCCGGACCAGATGCGGCGCCGCCGCCTCGGCCGCCGCTCGGGCCTGATCGGCCGTCACCACGCTGACCACGAATTTGGCGTTCGCCAGCGCCCCGGCCAGCGTATTCTGGCCCAGCACGCGGACACGGGCGTAATCCTCGCGCTTGGCGGCGGCGGTCCGGGGGTCCGCGTCTGTCTTGATGTCATAGGCGGTGACCGTGTCCGCCCCCTCGGCGCGCCAGCCGGCGGCGAAGGCCTGGCCGGCCTCGCCAAACCCGATCAGGGCGGCGTCCGGGACGGACTGGACAATCTCGGCGGCGGACTCAGGCATTGCGCACCCGGTTACAGGCAAGAGGCTCCGGCGGAATTGCGGTCTGTCAAAACCCGCCAGACATCCTATAAGGCGTCTCCGACATTCAACCGTTCTTTTCCAGTCCTTTTCCGGGTCTGGCGCGGCCGTTTCCGGCTTCTAGAATGCGGGAAACGCGCCCTCTCCAGCAGCCGCGAAAACGCAAACCACAGTCAGGGGAAACGCATGGCGAACGTGGTGGTCCAGAAGATAGAGCGCGCCGACTCGGCGGTGATCGACGGCCTTGGCGAATGCGGGGTGGCCACGGTGCATGAGGCGCAGGGCCGCCGCGGCCTGCTCGCCCACTATATGCGCCCGATCTATGCCGGAAAGCGTGTCGCGGGCTCCGCCGTCACCATTCTGGCCCAGCCCGGCGACAACTGGATGATCCATGTCGCCATCGAACAGATAAAGCCCGGCGATATTCTGGTGCTGGCCGTCACCTCGCCGGCCGATCAGGGCTTTTTCGGTGACCTGCTGGCCACCAGCGCCCAGGCGCGCGGCTGCCGCGGTCTGGTCATCGACGGCGGCGTGCGCGATGTGCGCGATCTCACCGAAATGGATTTCCCGGTCTGGTCCAAGGCCGTCTGCGCCCAGGGCACGGTGAAAGAGACGCTGGGCAGCGTGAACATCCCCGTCGTCTGCGCCGGAGAGCTGGTCAATCCCGGCGATGTGATCGTGGCCGACGATGACGGCGTGTGCGTCGTGCGCCGGGAAGAGGCCGCGGACGTGCTGGCCAAATCGAAGGACCGCGAAGCGAAGGAAGAGGACAAGCGCCGCCGTCTCGCCGCCGGCGAGCTGGGGCTCGACATCTACGACATGCGTCCGCGCCTGAAGGAAAAAGGCCTGAAATATGTCTGACGCCCCTCGCGGCGACATCGTGCCCGGCGGCGTTCGCTGCATGTGGATGCGCGGCGGCACGTCCAAGGGCGGCTATTTTCTGGCTGAGGATTTGCCGGCCGATACGGGTACGCGCGACGCCTTCCTGCTGCGCGTCATGGGCAGCCCAGACCCGCGCCAGATCGACGGCATGGGCGGCGCCGATCCGCTTACGTCCAAAGTCGCCGTGGTTTCCAAATCCAGTCGCGAGGGCGCGGATGTCGACTATCTGTTCCTTCAGGTCTTTGTCGATCAGGCCATCGTCACCGACGCGCAGAATTGCGGCAATATCCTCGCCGGAATCGGCCCCTTCGCCATCGAGCGCGGCCTGGTCGCGGCGCAGGACGGCGAGACGGACGTACGTATCTTTATGGAAAATACCGGCCAGTTCGCCACCGCCACGGTTCAGACGCCCAAAGGGATCGTAGGCTATGCTGGCGATGCGCGCATTGACGGCGTGCCGGGAACAGCGGCGCCGGTCCCGCTGCTGTTCACCGATACGGCGGGTTCCTCCTGCGGCGCGCTGCTGCCCACCGGCAACGCCGTGGATGTGGTGGCTGGGGCGGAGGTCACGCTGATCGATAATGGGATGCCGGTCGTCATCCTGCGCGCGTCCGATTTCGGTATCACCGGATACGAAACGCGCGAGGAACTGGACGGGAATGACGCGCTGAAGGCGAAGATCGAAGCCGTGCGTCTCGCCGCTGGGCCGCTGATGAATCTCGGCGATGTGAAGGAAAAATCCGTGCCGAAAATGACGCTGATCGCGCCCCCGCGCGACGGCGGCGCCATTTCCACCCGCACCTTCATCCCGCACCGCGCCCATGCCAGCATCGGCGTGCTGGGCGCAGTCAGCGTCGCCAGCGCCGCCGTGCTGCCCGGCTCTCCCGCCGCTGCGATGGCGGTCCTGCCGCCCGGTAAACGCAAGACGCTGGAGATCGAGCACCCGTCCGGGAAAACAGAAGCGGTGCTGGAAATGGACGAGGCGGGCAATATCACCGCCGCCGGCATGTTGCGCACCGCGCGCAAGCTGTTCGACGGTGTGGTGTTCGGCTAAGCCGTAACAATAAGATCAAAGCAGGAGAGGGGCATGACCGAAAAAATGGCGGATCGCGATGTAGCGCAAATCACCTATCTGCCCAATCCGTCAAAACCCTCCTACGTCCCGCCCGCCGGCGCGGTGGATGCGCACTGCCATGTGTTCGGCCCGGCCGCCGTCTTCCCCTTCGCGCCGGAGCGCAAATACACGCCCGGCGACGCCAGCAAGGAACAGCTCTTCGCCCTGCGCGATTTTCTCGGCTTCGACCGCAACGTGATCGTGCAGGCCACCTGCCACGGCAAGGACAATCGCGCGCTGGTCGATGCCTGCCTGGCGTCGGATGGCCGCGCGCGCGGCGTGGCGACCGTGGGCGATGACGTCACGGCCGACGCATTGAAAGCGATGCACGCGGCCGGCGTGCGCGGCGTGCGCTTCAATTTCGTCAAGCGGCTGGTCGACACCACGCCGCAGGACGTGTTTTTCCGCATCGTCGACAGGATCGCGCCGCTCGGCTGGCATGTGGTGGTCTATTTCGAGGCGAGCGAGCTGGAGGAGCTGACGCCCTTTCTCGAAAAAATCCCGACGATCATCGTGGTCGATCATATGGGGCGGCCGGACGTGGCGGCGGGCGCGGACAGCGCCGGTTTCCGCATGTTCCGCGACCTGATGACGCGTAACGAAAACATCTGGACGAAAGTGAGCTGTCCGGAGCGCCTCTCCGTGCAGGGCCCGCCTTACGAGGATGTGGTTCCCTTCGCGAAGACGCTGGTCGAGCAATTCCCGGATCGCGTGCTCTGGGGCACCGACTGGCCGCACCCGAACATGCACGGCAAAATCCCCGATGACGGCGTGCTGGTCGACCGCATCCCGCATATCGCCGTGACGGAAGACCTCCAGCGCCGCCTGCTGATCGACAACCCCATGCGCCTCTACTGGGCGGATTGATCGTTCACGGATGATGACGGAATCGCCAGATTCCCGTATATTCTGGCCATGCGCCGCGACGAAGCCATAGAACGCCTCCGCGAACACCGGGCCGAGTTCAACCGGCTCGGCGTCGCGCATATGCGCCTGTTCGGCTCCCTCGCGCGGGATGAGGCGGATGAGCAAAGCGATATCGACGTGATCGTCGATTCGCCCGATGGAGAGGCGCTGGGACTGTTCAAGCTGATCGGGGTCTCGGACGCCGTTGAACGCATACTCGGACGCCCGGCGGATGTCTTCTCACAGGCAGGCTTGAACAATACGGAAAAAATGCGCGCGCGTGTCACGCCCGATCTGGTCGATGTCTTTTAAGCGCCGGCCGCCGCCGCCACGCGAAATCATCGCCGCCGCCCGGCGTCGCATCGCGCGTGTTATGAGCTATACAGCGGCGGATACAGCGGAATCCTATTTCGCCAACGAAGAGCGTCAGGACGCCATTGAGCGGAATTTCATCGCTATCGGTGAAGCGATCAAGGATTTGGCTCTTGCCATTAATCTCAATCAGCTTCACCCGTCGGCGGAATGGTCGAAGCCGGCTCGCTTTCGCGATTATCTCGCGCATCGGTATCTGGAAGGCGTCTCCCATCCCGATGTGTGGCGCACCATCAAGGAAGACCTGCCTTTGCTCGACGCCGCGCTTGCGAGCGTCGAAAAGTTGATCGACTGATCTAATGCCGCATTGCTCAGGCTGAGATTCAGCCCCGTCCCTACGGCGCCATGGCGGCGCGGGAAAAGGCGGCGGCCAGTTCGGAATAGAGCGCGGCGAGCTGTTCTCCGCGCCCGTCCGTCTCCTCCGGCGGCAGGTTGAGCGGCGCGGGGTCGCGCCCACGCTCGGCCGTCTGCATGAAATCGCGCCAGACCTGCACGGGCAGGCGGCCGCCGGTAACGTTGCGCATCGGGCTGTCGTCATCATTACCCACCCAGACCCCGGCGATCAGATTGCCCGTATAGCCGGCGAACCAGGCGTCGCGATAATTCTGGCTGGTGCCGGTCTTTCCGGCGCTCGCGCGCCCCTCCAGCGCCGCGCCGGTCCCGGTGCCTTGCCGCACCACGTCGCGCATCATGCCGGTCATCAGCCGCGCCAGCCGCGCCTCATAGATCTGCACCGGCTCCGCTTCGGGCCGGCGCCAGATCACGCGCCCGGCCGTGTCGGTGATTTCCGTCACCAGAAACGGTTCGCGCAGGGCGCCGTCGCGCGCGAATGCGCCATAGGCCGAGGTCAGCTCCAGCAGCGTCATCTCCGATGCGCCGAGCGCGATGGAGGGATGCGCGTTCAGCGGCGTGCGCACGCCCAGCCGCCGCGCCATCTCCGTCACGGTGATCGGCCCGACCTCATAGCCAACCCGCGCCGCAACGGTGTTGATAGAGCGGATGAACGCTTCGCGCAGCGTCATCGGCCCGCGATAGGTTCCGCCCAGATTTTCGGGGCTCCAGTTTCCGATCGTGACCGGCTCATCGGTGCGCATCGTCGCTGGCCGCATCCCCATTTCGAACGCGGCGGCATAGACAAAAGGCTTGAAGGCGGAGCCGGGCTGGCGCCGCGCCTGGGTCGCGCGGTTGAACTGGCTTTGCGCATAGTCACGCCCGCCGGCCAGCGCCAGAATCTCGCCGGAATAATCCAGCGCGACCAGCGCGCCCTGGCTGGCGCGCGCCGCCTCGCCCTCACGCTCCAGCATGGACAGTAGCGCGATGTCCGCCGCGCGTTGCAGGTCCGGGTCCAGCGTGGTGTGAACCACCAGGTCCGGCGCCTCGGGCGCCAGCGCGCGCGCCACGCGCGCCGCCTCGTCAAACGCATAGCCCAGCCCCGGCGAGAGCGGCTCGGACAGCGGCGCGGCCAGCTCGGCAGGCGCCTCGATGGCGGCCTGCATGGTGTCGCGGCCGATAAAGCCCGCCGCGTGCATTCGCCGCAGCACCAGCTCGGCGCGCGCCCGCGCCGCCTCCAGATTGTCGGCGGGCGACAGCCGCGTCGGCGCCTTGGGCAGCGCGGCGAGCAGGGCGGCCTCGGCCAGGCTCGCTTCCCGCGCCGAATGGCCGAAATAGCGCAAGGAAGCCGCCTCCACGCCAAAGGCGCGCTCGCCCAGATAGACGCGGTTCAGATACAGGTCGAGAATCTCGGTCTTGGAGAGCTGCTGCTCCAGCCGCAGGGCCAGCCGCATCTCCTGCGCCTTGCGGCGCAGCGTGCGCTCCGGCCCCACAACGAGGTTCTTCACAAGCTGCTGGGTGATGGTGGAGCCGCCCTGCACCGACTGTCCGGCCATCAGATTGGCCATGGCGGCGCGCGCGATGGCGCGCGGATCGACGCCTTTATGCTGGAAAAACCGCCGGTCCTCCGCCGCCAGAAAGGCCGCGACCAGATGTTCGGGCAATTCCTCCGGCGTCACGCGCCGGGCGTAGGACGGGCCGCGATGCCCGACCAGCGAACCGTCGCGGGCCAGCACCTCAATGGACGGCTCTCGGCCCAGCGTCCAGAGCGATTCGATCTCCGGTTCGGCCGGCATTCCCTCGAACAGATGCCGCCAGACCATGCCGGCGCCCACAGTCCCCAGCGTGGCCAGAATCAGCACGGCGGCCAGCGCGATTCCGGCGATGGCGGGGCCCCGGCCGCGCCAGTCGATTGCCAGACGGGGCCGCGCGCGATAGCCCGGTTCTTTTCGGGGCGTCCGGCTCGGTTCGAAATCCATGGACACGGGACCATTCTGGCGGCGCAAGCGCCTGGAAGACATGACCGGCGCGGAGTGGGAATCGCTCTGCGACGGCTGCGGACGCTGCTGTCTCGTCAAGCTGGTGGACGAAGAAAGCGGCGAAACCGGGACCACGAATGTCGCCTGTCCGCTGCTGGACATAAAGTCCTGCCGCTGCGGCGACTACGCCAACCGTCAGGCAAAAGCGCCGGACTGCATCAAACTGACCCCGGCGCTGGCGCGCAGCGAAGACTGGCTGCCCGCCACCTGCGCCTATCGGCGGCTGGCGCTGGGCAAGGATCTGCCGCAATGGCACCCGCTGATCACCGGCCGGGCCGAAAGCGTGCACGAGGCCGGGGTCTCGGTCGCGGACCTGGCGGTGAGCGAGGCGGATATCGAGTATGAGGATGATTCCGACCTCTGGGATTATGTGATCGGGCCGTGACTTTTCCCTTCGCCATCCACGCCACAGACGGGGCGGCGCGCACCGGCGCGCTGGAAACCCCGCGCGGGACGATCCGCACCCCGGCCTTCATGCCGGTGGGCACGGCGGCGACGGTGAAGGCGCTCACTGTCGATCAGGTGAAATTCACCGGCGCGGACATCATCCTCGGCAACACCTATCATCTGATGCTGCGGCCGGGGGCGGAGCGCGTGGCGCGCCTTGGCGGACTGCACCGTTTCATGAACTGGTCCGGGCCTATCCTGACCGACAGCGGCGGTTTCCAGGTCTGGTCGCTGGCGCAATTACGCAAGCTGACAGAGGAGGGCGTCCGCTTCCAGTCGCACATCGACGGCTCCACGCACATGCTGACGCCCGAACGCGCCGTGGAGATTCAGTCAGACCTTCTGGGCGCCGACATCGCCATGCAGCTCGATGAATGCACGGCCTTCCCGGCGGCCGAGGACGCGGCGGCGCAGTCCATGCGCCTGTCGCTGCGCTGGGCGGAGCGGTGTAAAGCCGCATTTGGCGACCGGCACGACCAGGCGCTGTTCGGCATCGTTCAGGGCTCCACATACCCGCATCTGCGCGCGGAATCGGCCGAGGGGCTGCGGCGCATCGGGTTTGACGGTTACGCCGTCGGCGGGCTGGCGGTGGGCGAGGGGTTCGAAACGATGTGCGCGGTGCTGGACGCCACGGTCCCGCATCTGCCCGCGGAGCGCCCGCGCTATCTGATGGGCGTCGGCCGGCCGGTCGATATTGTGGAGGCGGTCGCGCGCGGCATCGACATGTTCGATTGCGTGATCCCGACCCGCAGCGGACGGCACGGCCAGGCCTGGACGGATGCCGGGCCAATCAATCTGAAGAACGCACAATATACCGACGACCCCGCGCCGCTGGACGAGACCAGCGACTGCCCCGCCAGCCGCGATTATTCGAAGGCATATCTCCAGCATCTGTTCAAGGCGGGAGAGCTGCTCGGCCCCGTCCTGCTGTCCTGGCACAATGTCGCCTATTACCAGCGCCTGATGGGCCGTATCCGCGCCGCCGTCGCGGCGGGTGAATTCGCCGCCTTCCGCGCGGAATTCATGTCCGGTCTGGCGCCGTCCGGCGGAAACGGCGCGGAGTGAAAATGAAGAAGGCCCGCAAATGCGGGCCTTCTCCTGTCCCTCGCTGTCTGACTCTCTATTCGGCCAGCGAATCCTCGACCGGAATCTGGTCGGCGGTCAACGCGGCCGGTTCGGGCGCCGGCGGCGGAGGCGGCGGCTGGTCGCAGCCTTTGCCCATGTAAATCCCGGCCAGATAATACCAGCGGTCCTGCGCCATTTCCCGGCGCTCCTCGGCCTGTTGCTGCTGTTGCGCCTGCGCGTTGCGGGCCAGCCCGCCCAGCGCGCCGCCAATGCCCCCGCCAAGGCCGCCCAGCGCGCGCGCCGCGCCCCCGGCGCCGGCCTGCATGGCCACCGATGCGCCAATGCCCATCGCGTCATCGACGCTGAACACCGCGCCCGGCGCGGCCCCCAGCGTCTGCTCCATCACGCCGGCCTCCTGCTCAAGCTGCTCGCAGGTGAACAGCGAGTCATTGGGCTGGATCGGCGTGAACCGCGAATTGTCCTGGGCCAGAGCCGGGGCCGCGATAACGGCCGCCGCGCCCGCCAGGGCGAACATGCGAAATCTCATGATAAATTCCCCCGTGTTTCCCGCCCGCGCTGCCTGGGCGGCCCTGCCGTTCGGGGTAGGCGCACCGGTCCGGTTGCGCCACCCCCGGTTTGAGGGGGGGCGGGTGGAGCAGGAAGAGGGAAGGACGCGCGCCTCTTTCCCGGCCTCCCGCGCTTGCGGTCTGGCGATCTGGCCTATAAACCGCGCGCCTGCGCTGGTTTGATCCCGTAGCTCAGTTGGTAGAGCAACTGACTTTTAATCAGTAGGTCCAGGGTTCGAATCCCTGCGGGATCACCATTGCTTAGCTGCTTTTCCGCTCCTGCGGTTTGGAGCCGGGTTTGTAAATTTTCGTTTGCGAGCCGTTTCATGGGTGCGCACATAAGGCGCTCACGGTTCGCTTAGTTGTCGGAGAACTCGATCCCAGAAGACAGTTACAGGCTAGTAGCCACCCCCGGACCCAGCACAAATAGCCGCTATTCCGCTCTCAAAACCCCTGCCGCCATAGTTGTAATGGTTTTGACGCTCCATTTCAGCATCAACAACGGCATAACATTGTTCGAATTCTGTTGGCTTGAACCAAATCGCCATGGCAATCAGCACTCCACCGACAAGAATTGATGAGGCGATTACGATTGATGAGGCGGTTAAATGCTGCCCTTGCAATTTGCTCCCCCAAGGCTGCCGGCTAGTCAACTAGCCAAGCGCTGCCAGCATTGCTTCTTAACAACACTTCTGCAAGGCCGGCTCACCAGCGCGATAAAGTTTTCAGGCTTTAGGCTGAGAATGGGCTGGATCTCCGGGCGTGCGGCGCTCTGCCGTTGTCTGAAGGCCACAGATGTGGTTTTCGATCCATGGCGGGCGTGAAAGCCGCGCGGGGACGCCTATATAAGGGCGTCAAACAGGATGGTCCGATGAGTGAGTGGAACCCCTCTGGCTGGCGGGCGAAGCCGGCCAAGCATCTGCCGGACGATTACCCGGATGCCGGTCATTTGAGCGCGGTGGAGGCCGAGCTGGCCTCGCGCCCGCCGCTGGTGTTCCCCGGCGAGGTGCGCCGCCTGCGCGCCGAGCTGGCGCGCGCCGCCCGCGGCGAGGCGTTCCTCCTTCAGGGGGGAGACTGTGCGGAGTCCTTCGCCGAATTCCACCCGGACAATGTGCGCGACACGTTCCGCGTGCTGATGCAGATGGCGATGGTGCTGTCTTTCGCCGCCTCGCGCCCGGTCATCAAGGTCGGCCGCATCGCCGGCCAGTTCGCCAAGCCGCGCTCCAGCGCGACAGAGACCAAGGACGGCGTCACGCTCGCCTCCTATCGCGGCGACGCGGTGAATGCGATGGAGTTCACGCCAGAGGCCCGGGTTCCGAACCCGGACCGGCTGCTGCGCGTCTATGACCAGTCGGTGGCGACGCTGAACCTGATCCGCGCCTTCACCACCGGCGGCTATGCCGACATCCACAATGTGCGGTCCTGGGCGCTGCCCTTCGCGGCGAACAGTCCGCAGGGCGAACGCTATGCCGAGATCGCCGAACGCATCGCCGAGGCCGTGGAGTTTCTGGGCGTGCTGGGCGGCAGTCAGGACGCGCTCAGCCGCACCGAATTCTACACCAGCCACGAGGCGCTGTTCCTGAACTATGAGGAGGCGCTGACCCGCCGCGATCCATCCGCTGGAACATGGTGCAATACGTCCGCGCACATGATCTGGATCGGCGATCGCTCGCGCCAGCCGGATGGCGCGCATGTCGAATATTGCCGCGGCGTGGAAAACCCCATCGGCATGAAATGCGGGCCCAGCATGGACCCGGACGAACTGCTGCGCCTGATCGACATCATGGACCCGCATAACGAGGCCGGGCGTATGGTGCTGATCGCGCGCTTCGGGGCGGAGAAGGTGGGCGACCATCTGCCCAGGCTGATGCGCAAGGTGCACGAGGCCGGCCGCCGCGTGGTGTGGTCCTGCGACCCGATGCACGGCAATACCTTCACCTCGGAATCCGGCTTCAAGACCCGCGCGGTAGACAAGATCCTGGCCGAGCTTCAGGCGTTTCTGGAGATCGCCCGCGCCGAGGGCGTGCCCGCCGGCGGCGTGCATTTCGAGATGACCGGCCAGAACGTCACCGAATGTCTGGGCGGTCCGGGCGGGGTGCGCGACGCCGATCTTTCCAGCCGCTATCTGACGCATTGCGATCCGCGCCTGAACGCCGATCAGGCGCTGGAACTGGCCTTCCTGATCGCCGAGACGCTGAAAAACGGCGCCCGCCAGGGCCGCATCGCCGCGGAGTAGGCGTCGCCCCTCTCTATAATTACGGCCTTTGGGAAGCCAGAAGGTGATCGCCCCCCGTTTACGGGGGGAGGGCCGCCCGAAGGGCGGGAGGGGGGCGGATGCGCCCCGGTGTCAAACATGGCGCCCCTACCACCCACCCGCATGCTGAGGTGCGACCCCGGATGACCCCGGATTTAATCCGGGGCGGGGAAGCCTCGAAGCACGTTCCAGGTTCGACCAACGCTGGCGTCACACTGGAGCGTCCCTCGAGACGCCCCGCCAGTATCCCCCCGGGATACCGGCGTGGCTCCTCGGGATGAGGTTCGTGGATGGGAAAGGCGTGGACAGGCGGTCCGCGCTCTTCACTCCGCTCCGGCCTGCCGCGCCCGGATGAAGATGACCCATTCCTCGCGCGTCGGCATCACCGGCGTATCGACGCGGCGCAGGATCTTCCATTCGCCGTCCTCACGGATGAATTCGTCCTCATAGACCCCGGCCAGCGTCGGCGTGGGCGCGCCGCCTTCGCCGCGCATGATGAGCAGATGGCGCGAGCGCGCCGTCGCCCGGTCGCCGTCCAGATTCACTTCGGGGTTGGAGCTGATGTGATAGCTCTCGCCATTGGCGTAATCGCCCGGCTCTTCGCCATAGAGGCCGGTCAGCATTTCGTGGATCGCCTCGCGGCCTTTATGCACCGTGGCGCCGTTCACCCATTCGCCCTCGCGCGCGAACAGCGCGACATAGCCATCGAAATCGCGCGCGTCCTGCGTGGCGGAATAGTTCACCAGCACGCGGCGGATCGCCAGCTCGTCCTCCACGCGCTGCAAACGCTGTTCGATGCTGAGGTTTTCTGCCGGGGAAACATCCTGTGCGCTGGCGCAGAGCGGCGCCGCGCACGCCAGCACGATCAGCACAGAGCGGAACGCAAGGCGTCGCGACGTCATGGTGGTCTCCTTACTCCGCGGCGTAGCGCCAGCGCGGCGGCATATCGGCGGCGCGCAGGCGGGCCTCTTCCTCAAACATATAGTCGCGGGTCATCGGCGCGGCGTCGCGGCGCTTCATATATTGCACTTGAAAATTCACCAGTCCGCCATAGCGGAACGCCGCCTCGGCCCCGGCCAGATAGAACAGCCACATGCGGTAGAAGCGTTCGTCGTAGAGGTCCGTGATTTCCTCGCGGTGAATCACGGTGCGGCGGTACCATTCCTCCAGCGTGTGCGCGTAATGATAGCGCAGCGCCTCCACGTCCGTGACGATCAGCTTGTTCTTTTCCGCCTCGGTCACCAGCTCGCTCAGCGCGGGGATATAGCCGCCAGGGAAGATGTATTTGCGCGTCCACGCGTCGGTCACGCCGGGGCCGCCCATGCGCCCGCAGCAATGGCTGAACATGATGCCGTCATCTTTCAGCAGGCGGCGCATGTGCTGGAAGAAGCCGGGATAATGCGGCGTGCCCAGATGCTCGATCAGGCCGACGCTGGTGATCCGGTCGAACTGGCCCTCGACGTCGCGATAGTCCCTCAGCTCGAATTTCACGCGATCCGATACGCCAAGCTCCGCCGCGCGCTCGTTACAGAAGGCGATCTGGTCGGGCGCCAGCGCCACGCCCAGCACATCGACGTCGTAATGCCGGTGCAGATAGAGCGCGAGCCCGCCCCAGCCGCAGCCAATATCCAGCACGCGCATCCCCGGCTTCAGGTTCAGCTTGGCGGCGATATGCGCCTTCTTGTCGAGCTGGGCCTGTTCCAGACTGTCATGGGTGTCATGGTAATAGGCGCAGGTATATTGCCGGTCCTCGTCGAGGAAACGCTCATAAAGCTCGCGCGTCAGATTGTAGGTATGCTCGGCGTTGCGGCGCGAGCGGGACTTCCAGTTCACCTGGTCTAGCTGGCCGACGATTCGCGCCAGAGCCTTGCGGACCGGTCCCTTGGGCCGGATCGCCCCCGGCTTTTCCCAAGGCGCATTATAGCGGGCGAACAGCAGCAGATCGCGAATCTCGCTGGGCGCTTCCACCGTGATGCGGCCGTCCATCCAGGCCTCGCCCAGACCCAGCCGCGGATCGGCGGCGATGTCCCGGCCCACCTTGGCGTCCATCAGCCGGACGGTGATCGGGCCATGGTTCGGGTCCGGCGCGCCATAGCGCCAGGATTTCCCCTTATGGTCGATAACGATCAGCTCGCCCTTGCGGACCAGCTTTTGGAGCAGTTTGTCGAGCAGCCACATTCGCGGGAGCCTAATCGGGACGGCCCGCAGGGCAAGCATGGAATAAGCCTGCGCGCAGATTTGTGAATCGGTTCATTGGGAACAGCCGTGACCGCGCCGAGCCTGCGCCAGGATAGCTCTAAACCATGAATAGGCCTGTAACGAAAAAGGCCGGGCGCAGGGCCCGGCCTTTCCAGTTTTTTGCTGATCCAGCCGCCCCATGGGCGGCGGCGGACCGTCTAGAGGTCTTTCAGCTTGGAGCCGGCCTTGAAGGCCCCCGATTTCTTGGCCGGAATCTTGACGGTTTCGCCCGTGCGCGGATTGCGGCCTTCGCGCGCCTTGCGGTCTTTGACCGCGAACGTGCCGAAACCCGCGATGGCGACGGAATCGCCCCGCTTGAGCTGCTTGGTGACCGTGTCGATGACCGCATCTACGGCGCGGCCGGCGTCTGTCTGGCTCAGCCCGGCCTCCTCAGCGACGGCCTTGACGAGTTCTGCTTTATTCATGGTTCCCCCCGGATCGGATGGTGGGCGCCCCGAACGGGGGCAATCGAGCCATATTGCTATGATTCCACCGGGGGGCGGCAAGGGAAAAAATCGGTGAATCCCTTGAAAAACCGTGCATTCCGGTCCGGACGCCGGAATTAAGCCTCAACCTTACAATGGCTTAACCTGCGGCTGTCCCGGCTGCGCCGGCGCCGCCTAAACAGTGGATTTTCGTCCGTCTGGTCCGGTTTTCGGTGGATTCAGGCTCGAATCGCCGTTTGGACGGGCTGGACATCCCCGCTCCGGCGGGCCAATTCCCGCCCCCTGTCTTTGCCAAAGCGGCGTTCCGTCGGCGGCGCTCCAATATGTCAGCCCCGTGACATCGGGGGACAAGCCTGTGGGTATTCTGTGACTGATACTGTGGACAACTCACGCATCCTGGCCTGCGGCGTGGTTGGCGCCGGGGTTTTCGGCGGGTTTCATGCCGCCAAATACGCCGCCCATCCCCGCACCCGGCTAATCGGGGTCTATGACCGCAACCCTGAGCGCGCCGCCGCGCTGGCCGCCAGACATGACGGCGCCCGCGCCTTTGACCGGCTGGAGGATTTGCTGGCCGAATGCGAGGCGGTCAGCATCTGTTCTCCCGCCGTCGCCCATGCGGAACAGGCGTCCGCCGCGCTGGCCGCGTCCCGCCATGTGCTTGTGGAAAAACCTCTGGCCAGCGGCGCCGCCTCGGCGCTGGCGCTGGTTCAGGCGGCCGAGCGCGGCCGTCTGCAACTGCACGCCGGGCATCAGGAGCGGTTCGCCGCGCGCGCCGCGGGCCTGTTCGCCGCGCCGCCCCCGCGCCGGCTGATGGCCCGCCGCTACAGCCCGCCGCAGGAACGGGGAACGGATGTCTCGGTCGTGATGGATCTGATGGTGCATGACATCGACTTGGTATTGCGTCTCCAGCGCGCCACGCCGGCAATCCTGAAGGTCGAAGGCGATGCCGATACCATGGCGGCCCATCTTGGTTTTCCGAACGGGTCGGACGCGATCCTCGCCGCTGGCCGGCGCGCGGGAGAAACGATCCGTGACGCCAATGTGGAATGGGAGGGCGGCGGCGCGGTGCTGATCGATTGGGCTGCGCGGACGCTGAACGCCAATACCGACTCCTATCCGTTCGATCCTGCTTTTGGCGCGCATCCCGATGCGAAGGATCCACTGGCCGCCAATATCGCCGCTTTCATCGCCTCGGTGCTGGATGGCGCGCCGGCCATGGCGCCGGGGCGCGAGGCCGCCGCCGCCGTGGCCGTGGCGGAGATGATCGAATACGCCGCCGGGCTGCGCTGAGCCGACCCTCTTTCCGCCGCCGCGCTTGAGGGGGCGCGGCGGGCGCGCTAGAGCCTGCTCTCCTTTCCAGACAGGCGCTTCCAGATGACCGTCAAAGTCCGCTTCGCCCCCAGCCCGACCGGGCGGCTGCATGTCGGCAATGTGCGCACGGCGTTGCAAAACGTGCTGTTCGCACGCCGCGCCGGCGGCGTGTTCCTGCTGCGCATCGACGACACCGATCTGGAGCGCAGCACAAAGGAATACGAGCAGGGGATCGAGGACGACCTGCGCTGGCTCGGCCTGGACTGGGACGAGAAAATCAACCAGTCGGGCCGCTTCGACCGTTATGACGCCGCCGCGCAATGCCTGCGCGAGGCGGGCCTGCTCTATCCGGCATACGAGACGGAGGAGGAGCTGGACCGCCAGCGCAAGCTACGCCGGGCGCAGGGCCTGCCGCCGGTCTATAACCGCGCCGCGCTGGACCTGACGGACGCGGATCATGCGAAGCTTGAGGCTGAGGGGCGCAAGCCGCACTGGCGCTTCCGCCTGTCGCACAACACCGTGGAATGGGACGATCTGGTGCGCGGCCGCCAGGGCGTGGAGACATCCTCCCTCTCCGACCCGATCCTGATCCGCGAAGACGGCTCCTATCTCTACACGCTGCCCTCGGTGGTGGACGATATCGAGCTCGCCATCACCCATATCGTGCGCGGCGAGGACCATGTGACCAATTCCGCTGCGCAGATCGAGATTTTCCGCGCACTGGGCGCCACGCCGCCGGGCTTCGCTCATGCGCCGCTGCTGGTCGGCAGCGATGGCGGCAAGCTGTCAAAGCGGTTGGGCGTGCTGGCCGTCAATGATCTGCGCGAAGAGGGGATTGAACCGATGGCGATCTGCTCGCTGCTCGCGCGCCTTGGCACATCCGACCCGGTGGAGCCGTTCCGCGATCTGGCGCCGCTCATCGCAGGATTCGATTTTGGCAGAATCGGCCGCGCGCCGGCGCGCTTCGATCCGGCGGAGCTACGCGCGCTGAACGCCCGCATCCTGCACGAAACGCCCTATGAAGACGTGGCGGACCGGCTGGCGGATATCGGCGTGACACAGGGCGCGGCGTTCTGGGACGCGGTGCGCGCCAATCTGGAAACGCTGACCGATGCGCGTCTGTGGCGCGACGTGATCGACGGCGCCATCGAGCCGCAAATTGACGATGCGGCCTTCGCCGCGCAGGCGCTCGAATTACTGCCCGAAGGCGACCTCACCGCCGGGAGCTGGGGCGAATGGACCGGCGCCATCAAGGCCGCGACGGGGCGCAAGGGCCGCGACCTGTTCCTGCCTCTGCGCCTGGCTTTGACCGGCCAGCCTCGCGGTCCGGAAATGGATGCGCTCCTGCCCCTGATCGGCCGCGCCAAAGCCGAAAAGCGCCTGCGCGGCGAGCCCGCCTGAGCCGGCTCATTCTGGCGCTCTGACAAAGATTCTGGACTTAAAGTCGCGGGTGCTTGACATTTGCCGCCCATCCATGTCAAATAGCTTTGACTATTAGTCTTGGGTATTTGACTGGAGGGCGATGTGCGGCGATGGATAAAGGGCGCGCTGGGCGGCTGGGTAATGGCTGTGGGGGCGCTGGCGGCGAGCGCCGCCTGGGGGCAGGGGCCGCCGGCTTTTGTTGAGACGCGCAGTGGCGACCCGGACGGGCGCATGGTTGTGCTGATCCCCGGCCTGGCTTCGTCCGGCGATGTCTGGGCGGAGACGGCGGCGGCGCTGACGGCTTACGACGTGCGTGTGCTGACGCTGGCCGGGTTCGCCGGCGTTCCGCCGCGCGAAGACGATGCGCCGCTTATCGCAGGCGCGGCACGGGCGCTCGCGGACATGCTGGGGGCGGAGGACGCGCGCAACGTCGCGCTGGTCGGCCACAGCCTGGGTGCGCAGGTGGCGTTGCAGGCCGGGGCGCTGGCGCCGGAACGTGTCAGCCAGGTCGTCGCGGTGGACTCCGCGCCCTTTTATGCCGGGCTGGTTCAGCCGGGCGTTACGCCGGAACAGGCGGCAGACTTCGCTGAGACCGCCCGCGCGCAGCTCTCGGCTCTGCCGGAAGAGATTTTCCACGCGCAGCAGGCCGCCGGGCTGGCGATCTATTCAAAGGATCCGGAGTTTGTCGCCACGCTGAAGCAATGGTCGGACGCTTCTGACCGCGCGACGATCACGCGCGGCTTCGCAGATGTCGCGGGCGGCGATTTTCGCGGCGTGCTGCCGGATGTGCGCGCGGCCATTCTCGTGCTTGTGGCGTTCGATCCCGCGATGGGGGTGCGCCGCGATCTGCTGGAAAACCTCTATCGCAGCCAATACGCCTCCTCGCCCGATGCGCGCGTGACGCTGATCGACGACTCATATCATTTCATCATGCACGACCGGCACGACGCCTTCCTGTCTGCGCTGGCCGCGTTTCTGGAGGGCGGATAATGGCGCGGGACGCAGGAGAGCACAGGCCGGTCTGGCGCCCTTGGCGCCGCTATTTCATCGAGTTCGGCGGGGCGATGCTGCTCTATTCGGTGTCCGTGCCGCTGACCGTGATCCTTGAAGACCGTCTTGAGCCACAGGGCGCGCAGGCGCTGGCCATCGCCATGATCCCGGTCATCCCGACGCTTCTCGCTTTATGGGCGTTCCTGCGCCAGTTCTGGCGGATGGATGAGTTGCAGCGGCGCGTGGTGTCCGAGGCGATGGTGATCGCTGCGCTGGTTGTTGGGCTGGGCAGTTTCGCGCTGGGCTGGGTTCTGGCGGTGATGGGGGCCGGCGTACCCGTTCCGCTGCTCTGGGTCATGCCGGCGCTGATCGGCGTCTGGGGCGTGGCGATGATCTTTGTAAAGCGGCGCTATTCGTGAAGAACCGGCTGAAAGTCCTGCGCGCCGAACGCGACTGGAGCCAGGCGGACCTGGCTGAGCGGCTCGGCGTCTCGCGCCAGACGGTGAACTCCATCGAGACCGGGAAATACGACCCGTCTTTGCCGCTGGCCTTTGCCTTCGCAGACATCTTCGATCTCAGGATCGAGGATGTCTTTCTCTGGGCGCGGCCAGGAACGCCTGAAAACATGCCCGAAACATAGCCGGGGCCGGCCGGTGGGGTTCCGGCCAGCCCCGGGCGGTAAGGTGGCCTCCCTCTCCCTGAAGGCCGGCGGCGGCGCACGGTGCGGCGCGCGCCGCCACAAATATAGCCATTACGGCAAATTTCATAAGAGAGCGTGAAAAAAAGCCAAAATGGAGTCTGTACTCCAGCCGGCTCCCGATCAGCGCCGGGGCGGACTGGCCGGCGGGCGGTGCGTGAACTCGGTCAGGCCCTCGGCCAGGGTCAGAACAGCCCGCTTGTCTCGCTCCGGCATGGTGCGCATCGCGCGCAGCAGCGCCTCTTCCTCCGGCGTCAGGCCCATGCCGCCGGGCACCAGATCGGCGGGCGCCACATTCAGCGCCTCTGCGAAGACATCCAGCTCGTCCACCGTCACGCTGCGCAGGCCGGTTTCCTTGCGCTGCACGGCGCCGGGGCTGACGCCCACACGTTCGGCCAGTTCCTCGATGGATATGCCGGCGGCGATGCGATGCTCGCGGATGCGATTGCGCACGCCCGGACGGGCGGCGTTGTATGCGCGCTTCTTCTCCATGCCCCAACATGGCGGATTGCTCCCTCCGTCGTGAGAGCCGTTTTGGCCGTGTTATCTCCCGATATTCCCGCACCCTTAAGGATGCGATGCGTTCTGAATAGAGCCGATATGGAAAAATATGAAAGATTTCATGAGCAAACCGCGCATGTTCCGCGCGTCTGACGCCCGCCGAGACCCGGCAGCGTTGGGGAGAGAGAAAGATTACACAACCCCTACAGTAAGATTACACAAAGCTTATATGGAATACTTTGAATACATAATCGTATTATGAATTAAATTATGAAATAGTTCTGGAAAAATGATGAGTCCAGCCATACAATAATTGGGTAGAGATTCTCGTCCGGAAGGATCCATAATGGCGTATGGGATGGCCGCGCGGCGCTTCGCTGTGGCCATGTTCTTTCGGTCAGGTCCATTTCGGTGCGTAAGAACAATGCATGCAATAGTATATGCACATAACAGTAACCATGCCGGACTGGGTCGGAAGCTGCCTGTGACCCGGGCGCTTCAGCAATCTCCCGCAGGACACGGCCGCCATCCGGGCCGTCAAAAACCTCAGAGGGGCCTAACCCAATGGATTCAATGATTCATCTCAACCATCGCTATGGCCCGGACCCGAAGCTCGGCGTCCGCATCTCCACGGGAAAATGGGGGGCGAACATCTATCTTGGCCCCGATGTGTGCGAGGAGCTCGATCTCGCCAAGGGCGACCACATCGCCCTTGCGGTTGACGGCCTTACCATGCGCGGTGTTCCCAGTCCGGAGGGCTTTCGCCTCTCTCAGCCGGCCAGCACACGATCTCTGGTTGTCCGGGTTACGAAACTTCGCGCGCAGACGTCTCATCCCCCGAAAGAGTGCGAATGGAAGATCGTGGACGGTTGTCTGTATTTCACGCTTCCCGGCTCTTACCGCCTGTCCGGGGGCCCCGCCCATAGGGCCGCCGACAACGCTGTCAGGAGCATGCAAGACCGCCGCGCCGCCTCCTCATAGCCGGGGCGCGCCCTGAAGGCGCCGGAGCGATCACCTCCAGGATCCGGACCCTAATACGGAATGTTGCTGGCTTCCTCGGCGGTGGCGAGGCTGGCTTCCAGCGCGCTGATCGCCTCTTCGGGTGAGCGCGCGTCGATAATGAGGTCGCGAAACTGGGCCGGGCTGAAATCCCCGGCCACGATATGATCCACCAGATCGAAGAATGGGCCCCAGTAATTGTCCGTGGAGAGGAAGGCCATCGGCTTTCTGTGCAGGCCCAGCCGCATCCAGGACAGCGTCTCCACCGCTTCTTCCAATGTTCCTATTCCTCCAGGAGCAACGATAAAGGCGTCGGCCTCCTCGAACATGACGCGCTTGCGCTCGTGCATCGTCTCGACGACGCGATGCTCCACCGCGTCGTACATGCGCTCCTTGTGGACCAGAAAGGCCGGGATAACGCCCAGCACATCGCCGCCAGCTTCGTGCGCCGCGCGCGCCGCCGCGCCCATCAGGCCGATCCCGCCGCCGCCATAGACCATGCGCAGGCCGTGCGCGGCCAGCGCCTCGCCCAGCGCCTCGGCCAGATGCACATAAGCGGGCGCGACCGTGTTGGCGGAGCCGCAATAAACGCAGACTGAGCCGAGCGTCGCCATGATGCGCCGTTTCCTTCCTGCTGGCGGATCGCCATAGTTTGGTCGCAAGGTCGTCCAGGATGAGGGTCTGATGCAAGCGGCCCGCGCCGCGGGGCGGCCCGGAGAGCGGAAGCAGGGTTGCAGGGTTACAGGGAGGCGGGACATGCGCGGACTTCTGGCGGTGATCGTGATCGTGGCCGTCGCGGCGGCGGCCTGGTTCTTCCTGCTGCGCCCCGGAAGCGAGCCGGAGCGGGAGGCGGCCCTGACGCCGGAGGCCGAGGCCCCGGCGGTGGAGGCGCTGGGCGACCCCGCCGCGCCCAATCCCAGCTTCGATATCGTGCGCATCGATTCCAACGGCGTGACGGTGGCGGCGGGCCGCGCCGATCCGGGCGCCACCGTCTCGCTGAAGCTCAACGGCGTGGAGATCGCAACGACGGCGGCGGACGCGAACGGTGAATGGTCCATCGTGCTGACCGATCCGCTGCCCCCCGGCGCCGGTGAGCTGACGCTGGAAATGATCTTGCCTGACGGGCAGATCGTGGCCTCGACCCAGAGCGTGGTGGTCTCGATCCCTGAAAGCGGCGCGCCGCTGATCGTGCTGGACCAGCGCGGCCAGGCCAGCCGCGTCCTTCAGGGGCCTACGGATGGCATCGGCGCCGGACCGCTGACGCTGGACAGCGTCGATTACGGCGACGCGGGCGTGCTGATCCTTTCGGGCCGGGCCAATCCGGGCGCCACGGTGCGGGTGCTGGCTGGCGGCGACGCGGTGGGCGAGACCACGGCAGGCGCCGGCGGGCGCTGGACGCTGCGCGTCGACGATACGCTGCCGCCCGGAATATACGACCTCCAGATCGACATGATCGAGGACGGTCTGGTGACCGCGGTCATCAGCCTGCCGTTCGAGCGTGTCTCGGCCGATGCGCTGGCTGGCGGCCAGGTGATTGTGCAGCCGGGCAACAGCCTGTGGCGCATCGCCCGCCGCGTCTATGGCGAAGGGATGCGCTATTCAGTGATCTATGAGGCGAACGCGGCGCAGATCCGCGACCCGGACCTGATCTATCCCGGCCAGGTCTTCGCCGTCCCGGACGCGCAATAGGGAAATCTCCCCCCTACGGGGGGAGGGCCGTCCCGGACTTGATCCGGGGGCGGGAGGGGGGCGAGTGCGCCCCCAAACATGGCGCCTCTACCACCCTCAACCCTCATGCTGAGGCGCTACCTCGGCGAACCCCGGATTTAATCCGGGATGAGGGCCGAGGTTGGGAAAGAAAATCTGAGGTGCGGGTTTTTTCCCCGCGCTACGCGCAGGGGAGGATCACCCCGCTTTGCTTTCGCCGCGCGGCGCCCCATTTAGGGCGCGATGGCCAGACATCGCGGACACCCTGACGACGAAGACCTGCCCGCCGCCCGCACCGGCGTAGGCCATGCGCTGGCGCGGCTGCTGGCCATTATGGCCATGCCGGAGATGCGGCGCTGGCGCGGGCTGATGATCGCGGCGCTGGCCGTCACCATCCTCGCCAAGCTTCTGGCGGTGGCCGCGCCGGTCCTGTTCGGCGACGCCATCAATCTGATCGTGGATGGCGCGGTTGAAGGCGCGGCGGCCGTCTTCGCGCTGACCATCCTCGCCTATGCGCTCGCGCGCTTTCTTTCCACCGGCCTGCCATATCTGCGCGACGGCTTCTTCGCGCGGGTCAGCCAGGATGCGCAACGCCTGACCGCCGTGCGCGCCTTCGCGCATGTGCATTCGCTGTCGCTGCGCTTTCATCAGTCGCGGCGCACCGGCGCGATCAGCCGCGTTATCGACCGCGGCAGCTCGGCCATCGACTTCCTGCTGCGCTTTCTGGTGTTCAACATCGCGCCGACGATTGTGGAGCTGACTCTGGCCGCCATCGTGCTGACCCTGCGCTATGGCTGGCCGTTCGCGCTGATCGCGGTGGCCAGCGTCGCGCTTTACGCGGTCAGCACCTTCGCCCTCACCGAATGGCGGCTGAAGCTGCGCCGGGTGATGAACGACGCAGATAACGAGGCCAGCGCCCGCGCCGTCGACGCGCTGATGAATTTCGAGACGGTGAAAGCCTTCGCGGCGGAGGAGCGGGAGACCGCGCGTTACGACACGGTGCGCACCGCCTATGCGCAGGCGGCGGCGAAGAGTCAGGCCTCGCTGGCGGCGCTGAACGCGCTTCAGGCCTTTGTGATGAACGCCGGCATTCTGGCGATGGCGCTGCTGGCCGGCATCTGGGCGTTTCAGGGCCGGTTGCAGCCCGGCGACGTGGCGGCGGTGACGCTGATCCTGATGAATGTCTATGGGCCGCTGAACATTCTCGGCTGGGCCTATCGCGAGATCAAACAGGGCGCGGTGGATATGGAGCGCCTGTTCGGCGTGCTAGAGATAGAGCCGGAGGTCGCCGATGCGCCGGATGCGCTTCCCCTGCGCGCCGCGCAGGGTGAGGTGCGGTTCGAGCACGCCGGTTTCACCCATGAGGGCCGCACCGGCGGGGTAGAAGATATCAGCCTCACCATTCCCGCCGGATCGTTCATCGGTCTGGTCGGGCCGAGCGGGGCGGGCAAGTCGACCCTGCTGCGTCTGCTGTTCCGTTTCTTCGATCCGCAATCGGGCCGCATCCTGATCGACGGGCAGGATATTCGCGGCGTGACGCAGGATTCGCTGCGCACCGCGCTCGGCCTGGTGCCGCAGGAAGTCGTGCTGTTCAACGACACGCTGCGCGAGAATGTCGCCTATGCCCGGCCCGAAGCGACGGAAGATGAATTGATGGCGGCGTTCGAGCGCGCGCAGCTTGGCGATTTCGTCCGTGCGCTGCCAAAGGGGTTGGAGACGCGCGTCGGCGAGCGCGGGCTGAAACTCTCCGGCGGCGAGAAACAGCGCGTCGGCGTGGCGCGCGCCATTCTGCGCGATCCGAAAATCCTGGTGCTGGACGAGGCGACCTCCAGCCTCGACTCCCATACCGAGGCGGAAGTGCAGGCGGCGCTGGGCGAGGCCGCGCGCGGCCGCACCACCATCGCCGTGGCGCACCGGCTCAGCACCATCGCCGGAGCTGACCGGATTTTCGTGATGGATAATGGCCGCATCGCAGAGGCCGGAACCCATGCCGAACTGGTCCGCGCCGGCGGTCTCTACGCCACGATGTGGAAGCGTCAGGCCGAGGCCGCCGCCGCCCCCGGCGCCGCCCCGGACCGCATCGAAGCCGCGGAATAGTGATCCTCCCTGCGCGTAGCGCGGGGGAGGGGGACAACTTCATATCGGATTTATTTCCCAACCTCAGCCCTCATCCCGAGGAGCCCCGCCTGTATCCCTGTGGGATACTGGCGGGGCGTCTCAAGGGACGATCCAGCGTGACGCGGACGCTGGTGGAATCTGGAGCGTGCTTCGAGACACGGCCCGTCATCCTGCCGGATGCCGGGCCGCCCTCAGCATGAGGGTGGTGGGTGGTAGGGGCAGGATCATCGCCACTTGCCGTGACCCGTTTCCCCTGCGAAACACCCGCTGATGAGCGAGACGCGCAAACCATTGGGGCTGATCGGCCTGGGGGCGTTCGGCCAGCTGGCCGCGCGTCATCTTGCGCCGCATTTCGCCGTGCGCGCTTACGATCCGGCGCCGGAGACAGCGGCGCGCGCCGCCGCGCTGGGGGTGGAGTCCGTCTCGCTGAAAGAGGCCGCCGGCGCTCCGGTCGTGGTGCTTTCCATGCCGGTCCAGGCGCTGGAACAGGTCTGCGAGCAGATCGCGCCGCTCTTGAGCGAAGGCGCGCTGGTGCTGGATGTCTGCTCGGTCAAGGTGCGGCCGATGGAGACAATGCGCCGGCTGTTGCCGCCGCATATCCGCTTGGTCGGTGCGCACCCGCTGTTCGGCCCGGAAAGCGCGCATGACGGAATCGCCGGGCATCAGATTGTGCTGTGCCCGGATAATGGCGGCGACCTCACCCCGGTGCGCGGCTTTCTGGAGGAAAAGCTCGGCCTGCGCGTGTGCGAGTCGACGCCGGAGGCGCACGACCGCGCAATGGCGGTGGTGCAGGGCCTGACCCATCTGGTCGCCAAGGTGCTGTCGCGCATGAACGCGGAGCCGCAGCCTTTCACCACCGAGAGCTTCGACCTGATGATGAAGTCCGCCGCCCTGCTGAAGCACGACAGCGACGAGCTGTTCCGCGCCATTGAGCAGATGAACCCCTATGCCGGCGCGGTGCGGCGGGAATTTTTTGACGCCGCGCGCAGGCTGGACGAGAGTCTGTAGTGGCGTCCGCGTTCGACCCGGCGGCTGAGGATTTCATCTGGCTGCTGCGGCATGTTTCGCCATTGCCGGAATCTTCCGGTCACGCTGATTTCGACATCGACACCGCCGCGCAGGTGCTGGACGAGGCGGCGCGCTTCATCGCGGACAGGATCGCGCCGCTGGCCGAAGCCTCCGACACAATCGGCGCGCGGCTGGAAAACGGGCGCGTCGTCACCGCGCCCGGCTGGCGTGCGGCATATACGGAATGGTGTGAGGCCGGCTGGCAGGGTCTCGCCGCGCCACAGCAATATGGCGGCATGGGCGCGCCCGCGCCGGTTCAGGCGGCGGTCACCGCCATGCTGGCCGCCGCCGATCTCAGCTTCGCCATGCTGCCCGGCGGTTCGCGCGCCTGCGCCGCGTTGCTGGCCGCGCATGCGGACGAGGCGACAAAAACTTTGTGCCTGCCGAAACTGGCCTCCGGCGAATGGGCGGCGACCATCGCCATGACAGAGGCGCAGGCCGGCACCGACGCCGGGCTGATCCGCACAAAGGCTGTCCCGCTCGGCGGCGGCGCATACGCGCTCAGCGGAACCAAGATTTTCATCTCCAACGGCGATCACGATCTGACAGAGCAGATTCTGCACGTGACGCTGGCGCGGATTTCCGGTGCGCCGGAGGGCACGCGCGGACTCAGCCTGTTTCTGGTTCCGGCGCGCAAGATGGACGCGGACGGAACGCCGGGCGCGCCCAACGGCGTGCGTGCGCTGTCGCTGGAGCACAAGACCGGACTCTCCGGGTCGCCGACCTGCGTGCTGGAATTCGATAGTGCGGAAGCAACGCTGATCGGCGCGGAGAATTCAGGCCTCGCCGTGCTGTTCGCCATGCTGAACGAGATGCGGCTGGATGTCGGACTTTCCGCCGCCGGTCTGGCCGCCTCCGCCGCGTCCCATGCTCGCGCCTATGCGCAGGAACGCAGACAGGGCAAAGCCGAGGGCGTGAGCGGCCCGGCGCCCATCGCCGCGCATCCGGACGTGCGGCGGATGCTCTCCATCATGGCGGCGCTGACCGAGGGCGGCCGGGCGCTGGCGATGGAAACCGCGCGCCAGATCGTCATGGCGGAGGAGGGCGATGCGGAAGCCGCGCGCCTCGCCGCGCTGCTTACCCCGGTCTGCAAGGCCGGCCTGTCAGAGATGGCGTTCACCGTCGCCAGCATGGGCGTGCAGGTTTTCGGCGGTCACGGCTATATCCGGGAATCTGGCGCCGAGCGGTTCCTGCGCGAGGCGCGCGTGCTGTCGCTCTATGAAGGCGCCAACGGCGTGCAGGCCGCCGATCTCGCCATGCGCAAATTGCGCAAGGACGGCGGCGCGGGCTTCGCAGCGCTGGACGCCCGGATCGCCGCCGATCTTGCCCGGCTGGCGGGGCGGGGGGAGGCCGCCGCCATCCATGTGGCGCTGGAGACCGCGCGGACGGAACTGGCCGGCGCGGCGCAGGCAGTGCTGGCGGCGCCAGAAGATGCGCAGGCGCTGGCCGCGGCCTGGCCGTTTCTGGAGCTGACGGCGCACACCTGTCTCTGCTGGATGTGGTTGCTTATGGCCGGGGCGGACGCTCCGGCGGATTCCGTGCTGGCGCGCAAGCAGGCGCTCGCCCGCTTCTTCGCCGCCTATTATGGCGGCGAGGCGGTCATGCTGGGGAAAAGAGTGAACGCCCTGCTGGCCGCGCCGGACGTTTTTCCTCCGCCCGCTTGATCCAGCGGCCCGTCAGGCGCAGGGTTCGGGCAGGAATGGCGCGGGGGGAAATCATGGCGCTCGACATCAATCAGCAGCTTCTCATCGAGCAGAGAATAACCAATGAGGGCAAGAGCGTCGTGCTCGCCTATCTGTTCTGGTTCTTTCTGTGGCCGTTTGGTGCGCACCGCTTCTATCTGGGGCGAATTGGCACAGCCGTCGCCATGTTGATCCTGACGATTACGATCATCGGTCTTCTCGTCACTGTCATCTGGGCTATCGTGGATTTGTTCCTGATCCCCGGCATCGCGAGGGAAGAGCGGGAAAAGCTGCGCCAGCAACTCACGATACAGGCGCTGGGACAGGCGCAGCCGCCTCCGGCCGCCAACCCGTCCTAAAGCAGGCTTCCCGGCAGCAAGGCGAAGGCCGGCTCCAGCGCGCTGAAATCGAAATCGAAGTCCAGGTCCAGATCTTCGGGAACGCCGAAATCATAGCCTTTGGTGAAGCCGATCCAGCGGCCGAAGAAAATCACCGAAGTCCACAGCGCGATGGAGATCAGCCCCGCCAGTCTCGCCGCCGGCGGCGTCGGGCCGGTGTCCCATTTGCCCGCGCCGCGCACGGTCAGGAACTGGAAGACCGCCATATTGATCCCGGCCAGAACCAGCGCGCCCATTTTCAGCCAGAAGGCGGTGTTGTTCACATAGGTTGTGGCGTTGGCCGCGAACATCAGCAGGCCGGTGATCGCGGCGACGGCGAACGCCGCCCAGGTCCAGCGCAAAAGCTCGTGCGAGGTAAGGCGGTAGGACCGCTTCGTGTCGGGAAAGCCGAGCAGGCGCAGATCGACGATAAAGATCGTGCCGAACACGACAGCCAGCGCCATCACATGCAGCGCGTTGATGACAGGCAGCGCCGTCAGCGAGGTGCGCATCCATTCGCCGGCGCCGGAGCCCTCGATGGTCTGGATCATGGGGAGCAGTTCCATCGCGCGCGCTCCTAGCCGTGCCAGGCCAGCGACAGTGGCCCCCAGATTTCGACGTCATAGGCGATGGCGCGGCCCAGAAAGATGATGGCGAGCCAGAGCGCGACGGCCGCGCCCGCCGCTGTCTTCGACCGGGCGCCGAAGGCGCGGTCATATTCGGGGTCCAGCCGCGCCCGGCCCAGCGTCAGGCGGATGGCCAGCGCGCTCAGCACGCCGATCAGCAGCAGCGCCATTTTCAGCCAGAACGATGTGCTGGTGAATTGCCGCACCGGCTCGGCGACGATCAGCAGCAGGCCGGTGACCGCCATCACGATCAGGCCATAGACGATCCACGGCCAGAACCGCCGCGCGACGGTTCCAAATTTCTGGTCCGCGCGGACCGCGCCAAAGACGCGCAGCGCGATCATCAGGATAGAGATGAACACCACGCCGATGGTCAGGATATGGATGGATTGCAGCAGCGGGATAATCCAGGGAACGCTCTGGATCGTCAGGCTGACGGGCGTGCCCTGCAGCCAGGAGCCAAACTCGATCATGCTTCCTCCCCCCGGTCTGTCTGGCCGGTTTCCCCCTGCTTGCCCCCCTCGGAGGCAGGGTGCAAGCCGATACGCGCCGTGCAACCGTTACGGCGCCCGCGGGAACACGTTACAGCAAAGCTGTTTCAGGCCGCAGGGGTGCGGCGCGGCGCGTCGCGTCGCCGCGCCGGGCCGGGGGCCGTGTCAGGAATGATCCTCCCTGTCTGCCGAATGAGGTGCGGTTGATCCTCCCTGCGCGCAGCGCGGGGAGGGGATCGCCTATGCATCAAATTCTTCTCTCCCATACTCATCCCTCATCCCGAGGAGCGCGCGCAGCGCGCGTCTCGAGGGACGGTCCATCGTGACGCGGGCGCGGTGGAATCTGGAGCGTGCTTCGAGACACGGCCCGTCATCCTGCCGGATGCCGGGCCGCCCTCAGCATGAGGGTTGTGGATTGTATGGCATGTCCGAGGCGCCGGGGCGCATCCCCCGCTACGCAGGGGGAGAGCCTCTTGGCCTGTCTCAGTGCGTCGGGTCGGGCAGGCCGCCAGCGCCGATCTGCGTAAAGCCTTCCACAGTGTCGCAATGCTGGCCGGCCGCGGGCGGCGTCGGCCGTCCGTTCTCGCCGACCGGGCACTTGAACAGCGGCCCCTGACGGTGGCCGGCGGGCTCGCCGCTGCGCAGCGGGTTCAGCGCCACGCTGAACACCGTGCCGGCGGGGAAGGTGCTGACCGAAATGCCCTGTTGGGCCGCCGCGGCGGACCCTACCGTCTCTACGGCCCAGACGACCGGCTGGCCGCCTTCGTCGCGGATCACATTGCGCCGCTCGTCATTCATCACGGCGAAGAAAATCTGCAGATGGTTGGCGTCCGGATTCACCCGGGTCACGACCCCGGTAAAGACCAGAGTCTCGTCCTGGTTGAAGATCGAGAAGGAATGATGTGCCTGCACCGGCGCCGCCACGGCGCCAGCCAGCGCCGCTGCGAGAATACATGTCCCGCGCCGGATGTTCATCTTCGTCTTCTCCCTCACTCCTGGGCCGGAGTGTATATCCCTGAATCGCTGAACGGAACGCAACGATCCAGATACTTTTTGTTCATGTTCGGGTCAGCCGGCCCCCGCTGGACGCCAAAACCTAGTCAAAGCTGAACATATCCTCTTCTTCAGGCCGTTCCATGCCCTGCTCGTGATACTGCTCCCAGATTCGGGCCCAGGGCCGCCCATACATGTCCGGGACCGTGTACTGAAACGTGTCGCCGGGCGACAGCGGCGTGTTGTTCCCCGCCACGGGGAAAATGGTCTGCACGCATTCGATAAACACATAGGGCGTCTGGTCGCGGTAACCGCCCATCTTGTTGAAGTTGCGCACGATACGCACCGGCTCGGCCAGCGCCTCATCGTCATAGAGAATGGCTTCGTGATTGAGGCCCAGGAAATTGCCGTCCACGTCGCGGTTTGGCGTATAGATTTCGATCGACTGCATTTTGTTGGAATGCTCGAAGGCCGAGTGCGCCATCCATCCCTGGATGTTGGAGGTCCAGGTAATCAGCGTGTCGCCATCCCAGAAGCCAACAGTCTCGCCATACCAGCGCGGCACCGCGGCGCCGATCCGGGGGACGCCGCCGGCGGCCACGTCGTCCATCACAAACTCGCGCCCGATATGGACATTGGTGACGAAGTTGCGCGCCACGCCGGCCAGAATCTGCACGATGTCCGGCGTGGCGATGATGTAATGCTCCCATGTCGCGGCATAATGCCAGCGGCGCATGAAGCCCTCGGGCCAGCAATAGGTCGAAGGCCATTGCGGCGCGTTCGTGCTCGCGTGGTGATAGGATTCCTGCACCATCCGTTCCTGATATTCCGGCGTCAGCAGGGAAAGGATGGTGGGAACCTGATTGCGTGTCAGCCGGTACCAGTTCTCGTTCCCCGGCTGGCGGCCGGGATGCATATAGACGCCGGTCCAGTCGGCCGCCGGAAAGTCCGCATAGTCGTATTCGTCCGGCCCGCCGCGTCCGCGCGTCTCCTCCAGCAGCGCCTCGTAATGGTCCTGCGCGGAGGAAAATCCATAGGGGCTGACAATGGCCTCACGCGGATAGTCGCGCTCGCAATGACCCCAGGGACCGGTCGCGGGATCGTCGCCGGAAAGCAGGCGCGAGCCGGTCCACATATCGTTTTCCAGCGTGAAATTGCTGTTGCAGCGGAAATAGCGCGGATCGGACCACAATTCCCGATCGGCGTAGAAATCCGTGGTGGTGAAAAGGTCCACCGGCAAAGGCTCGACGCCCTCCGGCGCCGCGCCGTCGCGGGCCAGACCGATAAAAGGCGGGTTGGGCACAGCGGCCTGCCCGAATCCCCGCACCACGGTCGCGCCCACCACCTCATGGTCATAGATGTCGGCGGCCAGCGGCCAGCCGCGCCCCACGCTTTCAAAGCCGATGTCGGGCATGGCCTGCGCCGCGGCCTGAGTTCCACCCAGCGCCGCCGCCACGGCCGATCCTGCAAGGACCGTCCAGAGTCCCGTTCCCCGCATCCTGTCCTCCCCGTCCGCCGGAATTGTTTCTCCGGTCCTCAGTCGAAGCTGAACATATCGTCTTCTTCCGGGCGCTGCATGCCCTGCTCGTGATACTGCTCCCAGATCTGGCCCCAGGGCCGGCCATACATGTCCGGCACGGTGAACGGGAAGGTCGCGCCCGGCGACATCGGCACATTGATCCCTTCGACCGGGAAGATCGTCTGCACGCATTCGATAAACACATAGGGCGTGGCGTTGGCGTCGGTGTAATTATTGATCTTGTCCAGATTGCGCACGATGCGCACCGGCTCCGCCAGCGCCTCTTCGTCATACAGGATGGTCTCGTGATTGAGGCCGGTGAAATTGCCATCGGCGTCACGCAGGGGTGTGTAGATCTCGATCGACTGAAACTTGTTCGAAAATTCGAACGAGGAATGCGCCTTCCATGCCTGGACATTGGACGTCCAGGTGATGAGCACATCGCCATCCCAGAAGCCGATGGTCTCGCCGTACCAGCGCGGCACCGCGGCGCCGAGACGCGGCACGCCGCCCTGTTCCACATCGTCCATCACGAATTCGCGGCCGATATGGACATTGGTGATGAAGTTGCGCGCCACGCCCGCCATGATCTGCACGATGTCCGGCGTCGCGATCACATAATGCTCCCACACCGAATAGGGGTAGAAGCGGCGCATGAAGCCTTCCGGCCAGCAGAAGGTGGAAGGCCACAGCGCGTTGCCGTGAATATGGTGATAGGCCTCCTGCACCATCCATTCCTGATATTGCGGCGTCAGCAGCGACAGAATGGTCGAGGTCTGGTTGTGCTGGTGCCAGTACCAGGTCGCCTGATCGGCCGCCGCCGTCGGGCGCTGATAGACGCCGTTCCAATCGGCGGCGGGGAAATCCGCATAGCTGTATTCGCCCGGCCCGCCGCGCGCCGTGGTTTCCTCCATCAGCGCCTCGTAATGCTCCTGCGCGTTGGCGAAGCCGTAGGGGCTGACAATGGAGTCGCGCGGATAATCGCGGTCGCAATGGCCCCACGGCCCGTCAGGCGCATTGTCGGTGAGCGGCGGCGGCGACAGAACACCGCGTTGCACTTCGGTGGCGAAAGGGCTGTTGCAGCGGAAATAGCGCGGGTCGGACCATAATTCCTGATCGGCGTAGAAATCGGTGGTGGTGAACAGGTCCACCGCCAGAGGCTCAACCCCCGGCGGCGGCGCGTCGGCGGGAAAGCCGTTCAGCTGCCGCTCGGCGTTTGGGCCAAAGCCCCCAACCCAGCCCGGACCCACCATGTCCATGCCGCGCACGCTGTCGGCCAGTGGCGCGCCGCGCCCGACGCTCTCAAAGCCGATATCCGGCATGGTCTGGGCCATCGCCCGCGGCGCGGCCATCGTCATCGCCATCGCCGTGGCCATCGCGCCGCCAGCAAGCACACACGTCCTCCACACATTTTGCGCAGTCATTGGCGCATCCTCCCCAGTCACGCCTGTTCGCGATAGCCGGCCCCGATAGCCGAGTTTTTTCGGCTCTTAGTCGAAGCTGAACATGTCGTCCTCTTCGGGCCGCTCCATGCCCTGCTCGTGATACTGTTCCCAGATTCTGGCCCATGGCCGCCCATACATGTCCGGCACGGTATATTCGAACGTCGCGCCGGGGCTCAGGGGCGCGGCGCGGCCCTCGACCGGGAAAATCGTCTGCACGCATTCGATAAACACATAGGGCGTCTGGTCCTGATAATCGCCCAGCCTGTTCAGATTGCGCACGATGCGCACCGGCTCCACCAGCGCCTCTTCATCATACAGAATGGTCTCGTGGTTGAGGCCGGTGAAATTGCCATCGGCGTCACGCAGGGGCGTGTAGATTTCGATCGACTGCATCTTGTTGGAATGCTCGAAAGCGGCGTGCGCCTTCCATCCCTGAATGTTCGACGTCCAGGTGATCAGCACATCGCCATCCCAGAAGCCGATGGTCTCGCCGTACCAGCGCGGCACGGCGGCGCCCAGGCGCGGCACGCCGCCTTGCTCCACATCGTCCATCACGAATTCGCGGCCGATATGGACATTGGTGATGAAATTGCGCGCCACGCCCGCCATGATCTGCACGATGTCCGGCGTGGCGATGATGTAATGCTCCCACACCGAGGCCATGTGCCAGCGGCGCATGAACCCCTCTGGCCAGCAGAAGGTGGAGGGCCACAGCGGCACGTTCGTGTTGACGTGGTGATAGGCCTCCTGAACCATCCGCTCCTGATATTCGGGCGTCAGCAGCGAGATGACGGTGGCGGCCTGATTGTGCCGCATCCAGTACCAGCTCGTGTGATTGGGCGCGAATAGCGGCCGGTCATAAACGCCGGTCCATTCGGCGGCCGGGAAATTCTCATATGTGTATTCGCCCGGCCCGCCGCGCGCCGTAGTTTCAGCGAGCAGAGCTTCATAATGCTCCTGCGCTGTCTCGAATCCATAGGGGCTGACAATGGCCTCGCGCGGATAGTCGCGGTCGCAATGGCCCCATACGCCGTCGGCGGGATCGTCCGTCAGGATCAGCGGATTGCCGATGGCTGCGCCCCATTGATCCTCGGTCGCATAGGGGCTGTTGCAACGGAAATAGCGCGGATCGGTCCACAGCGCGCTGTCGGCGTAGAAATCCTCGGTGGTGAAAATATCGACCGGCAGAGGCTCAATCCCTTCCGGCAAGTCTTCGGGGCGAAAGCCGTTCAGGCGCTGGGCGCCGGGGCCGGGCGTCCAGGCCGGCCCAACCACATCCATGTCATGGACGCTCGCCGCCAGCGGCGCGCCGCGCCCCACGCTCTCAAAGCCAATATCCGGCATGGTCTGGGCCATGGCCCCCGGCGAGACCAGAATTCCCGCCGCCAGCGCGGCCGCTCCCCACGCTGGAATCTTCACGCCTGTCATGTCTTCGTCTTCCTCCCACGCCGCGCCGGTGGACCGGCTTGTCCCGTTGGGCGGCCCGCTACGCGCGCCACACGTTCTGGCGACCCGCGATGCGCGCCACACGTTCTGACGGCCGCTATGCGCGCCGCCGGGCAGGGTGACGGCTTCCGGCCGCTTTGGCCAGTGGGCGATGCAATCGGGCTGGCCAGCCAGCGCGGGCGGAAAGAAAATTCAGAAGGTCGGAAAAGACGCCTGGAAGGCGGTGGCTCCCCGGGCCGGACTCGAACCAGCGACCGATCGGTTAACAGCCGATTGCTCTACCAACTGAGCTACCGGGGAACAGCACTGCGTCCGCGTGCGCGGCGCGAGGTGGCATAAGCGTTTTCAGAAAAAGTGAAAACCACTTTTTCGGTTCGAAAACGCGGCAAAACAAAAAGATAGAGCGCGCGGGCCGATCCGTTCAGCCCGCGCGCTCTATATCAGCCCCGTTCCGGACAATTCAAGCGTCCTTGCTGGCCCGGGGCGTATTCGCCGTGGAATGCCCCTCCCGCACCCAAGTGGAATGCCCCTCCCGCACCCAAACGGGCGCGAAAAAAACGGGGGCTCGTTACCGAGCCCCCGGAAAGGCGTTGGGTGAATGGTGGGGTGTCTTCAGGGAAGACGCGCTCATTTAGGCGAATCATACTTAACGCAGAGTTAATATTAACCAGTTTTGGAAAAAGTCTTTTTAGAACAATTAGCAGAATGCAAACGCCGGGCTCTGCCGGGCGGGGCCATGCGTCCCTCAGGCGCTGTTTCAGGCGCGAATCGCGCGAATCGATAAAGCGGCTGGCTTGCCGGACCGGGCCGGGACGGACGAACCGGAGTCGCCGGAAGGCTGGAGGCCCCGCCCGGAATCGAACCGGGGTACAAGGATTTGCAGTCCTCTGCGTAACCACTCCGCCACGGGGCCGCCGGTGCGGGGATCGCCTTGTAGGGCGCGGCATTTTCAGGCGCAAGCGGCGCGCCGGATATGGCGGCCCGGCGCAGGGCGCGGATTGCCGGGCGCGCCGGGCGCGCTATACACGGCGCTACGAATGAGTGGCGGGGCAGGGCGATGACCGATTTCGCGGCGAAACGCGGGGCGATGGTGGAGGGGCAGGTGCGCACAAACGATGTGCGCGATACGCGCCTGACGGGTGCGATGCGCACCCTGCCGCGCGAGCGCTTCCTGCCGGAGAGCCAGTCGGCCGTCGCCTATGCCGAGCTGCATATAGAGCTGGCGCCGGGGCGCGTGCTGCTGCGCCCGCGCGATTTTTCCAAGCTGGTTCAGGCGCTGGAGATCGCGCCGGGCGAGCGTGTTCTGGATCTGGGGTGCGGCGCCGGCTATTCCGCCGCCGTCCTGTCGCAGCTTGGCGCCGCCGTCGTCGCTGTGGAGGAAGATTCCGCGCTGGCGGGGCAGGCGAAGACGCTGCTGGCCGAAATGGCGCCGGGCGTGATGCTTGTGGAAGGGCCGCTGGCGTCCGGCGCGCCGGGCCATGCGCCGTTCGATGCGATTCTGGTGAATGGCGCGGTGGAATCCCCGCCGCGCGAATGGCTGGACCAGCTCGCTGATGGCGGGCGGCTGGGCGTGTTCGAGCGCGTGCGCGGCGCCGGCCGGGCGGCGCTCTACCGGCGGAATAATGGCGCGGTCGGCCGGCGCGACCTGTTCGATGCGGACGTCCCGTTCCTGCCGGATTTTGCGCCGCGCCCGGCCTTCGTGTTTTAGGCGCGGCGTCTTTCGCCTTGCGGGACGCCGCGTCCGGACCCGAAGCATTCCCACTCAGTGGGGTGAATGCCCCGGGGTCTTTATTTTGTCGCGTTTCCAGACGGCGAACCGGCTTTCCCTTCGTCTGGAAACGCTTTAGAGAAAGCCGGAATGATACGAATTTCGCAATATATCGCGGCCGGTGTCGCGGCGGCGTCGCTGGCCTGCGGCGCGGCGCGGGCCGACACGCTGATGGACGCCCTGGCCGCGGCCTATGACACCAATCCGCTGCTGGCCGGCCAGCGCGCCCAGTTGCGCGCCACCGACGAGGAACTGATCCGCGCGCGGGCGCTGATCCTGCCCACCATCGAGGGCAACGCTTCCATCGGCTACACCTATAACGAAGGTTTGTCCTTCTTCGAATTAGGCGATCCACCGCAGATGCTTCCCGCTCCGATGCCCGGCCGGGACAGCACGCCGCGCACCTATGGGCTGACCCTCAGCCAGCCGATCTTTCGCGGCGGTCTGGTTGGCGGCGCGCGCAATCAGGTCCGCGCCAATATCGGGCGCGAGGCGGAAATCCTGCGCAATACAGAGCAGACCGTGCTGCTGGACGCCGTCGCCGCCTATATGGATGTGCGGCGGGCCGAAAGCGTGGTCGAGATCCGCCTGAACAATGTCGATGTGCTGGACAATCAGCGCATCGCCGCGACCAATCGCTTCAATCTCGGCGAGGTGACGCGCACAGACGTGGCCCAGGCGGAATCGCGTCTGGCGCTGGCGCGCGCCGATCTCACCACGGCGCAGGCGCAGTTGCAGCAGCAGCGCGCGGCGTTCGAGCGCATTGTCGGCTTTCCGCCCGGCACGCTGGACGAGCCGCCGCCGCCGCCGCCGCTGCCGGAAACGCTGGAAGAGGCGACCGGCGTCGCGCTCTCGCTCAACCCCCAGCTCGGCGCGGCGCAGTTCGCCGAGGAGGCGGCGCGGGAGAATATCCGTGTTGCGCGATCCGACCTGTTTCCCCAGATCACGGTCGACGGTTCCTGGTCGCGGCGCGAACGCACGCAATATGCCGGCGACTGGAACCAGGGCTATCAGATCACCGCCGGCGTGCGCGTGCCGCTGTTCAGCGGCGGCCTGCAACAGGCAGAGGTGCGTCAGGCGCGCCAGCTCGCCGAGCGCGCCCGCCACGATCTGACGCAGGAGCGCCGCGCCACGACAGAGCGCGTGACCACGGCCTGGACCTCCTGGCTGGCCGCTGGCGCGGTGGTCCGCTCCGCCCAGGCGGCGGTGGAGGCCAGCGATCTGGCTTTTCAGGGCGTCAGCCGCGAGGGCGAGGTCGGCCTGCGCACCACGCTGGACGTGCTGGATGCGGAGCAGGAGGTCCTGAACGCCCGCGTCACTTTGGCGGCGGCGGAGCGCGACGCCTATGTCGCCGCCTATCAGGTGCTGGCGGCGATGGGCATGCTGAATGTCGAATATCTCGGCGTGCCCGTGACGCGCTACGATCCGGACGCCTATTCGCGCCGCATCCGCACCGACTTTTTCGGCACATCCATAGATTAACGATAATCGCAGCATGCGTTTTGCGCAGCTCGGGCGTGTCCATCGCTGGACATCGGCGACACATGACCGTTACCTTCTCGCGATACGCCGCAGCGTGAGTCGGGGGCCGGCAGGATGACAGAGAGCGCCGAAAAAGAGCCGACGATGGAGGAGATCCTCTCCTCCATCCGCCGCATCATTTCCGAAGAGGATGAAGACGCGGCGCAGCAGCAGGCCGAGCCGTCCGCCGCCGCTCCGGTGGAAGCGGAGGCGGAGGAGGAAGACGGCGACGCCGAAATCCTCGAACTGACCCAGCCGCTGGAAGAGCCGGAAGATCCGGCGCCCGCCGCGGCTGATGTGGTCGGGGACGATCTGCTGGTGCTCGACGCGGACGAGCCTGCCGTGCAGGCCGCTCCGCTTGGCGAGGCCGCCGCGCCCGATGCCGTGATGGCGGGAATTGGCGAAGCGGCGCCGGAGCCGGACATGACAGCCGCCGGGATCGGCGACCGGGCGCATCAGGATGGCGCGCCGGGCGCCGGCGCAATGGAGTGGGGCCATGAGGAGGGCGCCATGTCAGACAGGCTCATCGGCGATCAGGCCGCCAGCGCCGCGGCCGGGGCGTTCGCCCGGCTGGCGCGGTCGACCCGCGTGCCGGAATCGGCGGACGACAAGACTCTGGAGGCCATCGTGCGCGAGCTTCTGCGCCCGATGCTGAAAGACTGGCTGGAGGCCAATCTCCCGGCCATCGTCGAAAAGAAAGTGCGCGAGGAAGTCGAGCGCATCGCCCGCCAGAGCTGAGGCGTCCAGAGCTGAGGGGTCCGGTCGCTCCTGCGCGCCGTTGATCCTCCCTACGCACCTCCGAATGAGGCGCGGTGATCTCCCCCTGCGAGGCGGGGGGAGGGCCGGGCGAAGCCCGGGAGGGGGCGGATGCGCCCCGGTGCGCCTCGCCCTGCCATACAATCCACACCCCTCATCCCGAGGAGCGCCCGCAGGGCGCGTCTCGAGGGACGCTCCAGAGGCCCAACGCTGGCGTCACGCTGGATCGTCCTTTGAGGTTCGCGGCTCAAGCCTCAAATTGAAAGCGGGCAGGCGCTTGAAAGCGGGCTTCGGGCGCCGCACAACGCGCCGCCATGCCCGACACCGAAAATCCCGCGCCCGAACCCGCTCTGCCCAAGACCTTCGACCCCGCGGAGGCCGAGCCGCGCTGGTATAAGCGCTGGGAGGAGGCGGGCGCCTTCAAGCCCTCCGGCGACCCCGCGGCGGACCCGTATTGCATCGTCATTCCGCCGCCGAATGTCACCGGCAGCCTGCATATGGGCCACGCGCTCAACAACACGCTCCAGGACGTGCTGGTCCGGTTCGAGCGGATGCGCGGCAAGAACGTGCTGTGGCAGCCGGGCACGGACCATGCCGGTATCGCCACCCAGATGGTGGTGGAGCGCCAGCTTGCGGAAACGGGCAATCAGGATCGCCGGTCGATGGGCCGCGAGGCGTTCGTGGATCGCGTCTGGAGCTGGAAGGCGGAGTCCGGCGGAACCATCATAAACCAGCTCAAGAGTCTGGGCGCCTCCTGTGACTGGGACCGCGCGCGTTTCACGCTCGGCGAGACCGGCGCGCCCGATGACCAGATGGTCAGGGCCGTGATGAAGGTCTTTGTTGATCTCTACAAAGACGGCCTGATCTATCGCGACAAGCGGCTGGTGAACTGGGATCCGCACTTCCAGACCGCGATCAGCGATCTGGAGGTCGAGAACCGCGAGGTCGATGGCCATTACTGGCACTTCAAATATCCGCTTTCGGACGGCTCGAAATACCAGTTTCCTATCGCTTTCGACGAAGATGGCGCGCCGACGGAGTGGGAAGAGCGCGATTATATCGTCGTCGCCACCACGCGGCCCGAAACCATGCTGGGCGATACCGCCGTCGCCGTGCCCCCGGACGACGACCGCTATACGCATCTGGTCGGCGAGACGGTGACGCTGCCCATCGTGGGGCGGCAGATTCCCATCGTCGCCGACGAATACGCCGACCCGGAAAAGGGCAGCGGCGCGGTGAAGATCACCCCCGCGCACGACTTCAACGATTTCGAGGTCGGGAAGCGGCACGGACTGGACTCCATCAATGTGATGGATGACCGCGCACGCATGGCCGGGCCTGTGCCCGACGCCTATCGCGGCATGGACCGCTTCGATGCGCGCAAGACCGTGGTGGCGGAGATGGAGCGGCTCGGCCTGCTGCGCAAAATCGAGCCGGCGAAGATCATGACACCCTATGGCGACCGCTCCGGCGCCGTCATCGAGCCGTATCTGACCGACCAGTGGTATGTCGATGCGAAGACTTTGGCCCAGCCCGCCATCGCAGCGGTGCGCGAGGGCCGCACACGCTTCACGCCCGAGAACTGGTCCAAAACCTATTTCAACTGGATGGAAAACATCGAGCCCTGGTGCATCTCGCGCCAGCTCTGGTGGGGCCACCGCATTCCGGCCTGGTATGGGCCGAAACGGAAAACTGGCGACGGCCTTCACGCCCTGTCCCACGACTGGACCGGCGGTGAAGGGTGCGATGTTTTCGTTGCGGAAACAGAGGACGAGGCGCGGGAGCAGGCCCAAGAGCATTATGGGCAAAGCGTCCAGATCATGGCGGACTCGAAACAGGCTGAGGCCGCATACAATGACGCCGCCGCGAAGGGACAGGCGTTGCGGTCCATTTTCATCTGGCGCGACGAAGACGTCCTCGACACATGGTTCAGTTCCGCGCTGTGGCCGTTTTCCACGCTCGGCTGGCCGGACGAGACGCCGGAGTTGAAGAGTTTCTATCCCACCGCGACTCTGGTGACGGGCTTCGACATCATCTTCTTCTGGGTCGCCCGCATGATGATGATGGGCCTGAAATTCCAGAACGAAATTCCGTTCCGCGACGTCTATATCCACGCGCTGGTCCGCGACGAGCAGGGCCAGAAAATGTCGAAGTCCAAGGGCAATGTCATCGACCCGATGGACTTGATCGGCCAATACGGCGCCGATGCGCTGCGCTTCACCCTCGCCGCTATGGCGGCGCAGGGCCGCGACATCAGGCTCAGTGAACAGCGCATCGCCGGCTACCGGAATTTCGGCACCAAATTGTGGAACGCCGCGCGCTTCGGCCAGATGAACGGCTTTGCCCATGCGCCGGATTTCGATCCCGCCGCGCTCACCCTGCCGGTCAATCGCTGGATCGCGGGCGAGGCCGCCGCCGCCGCGCGCGAAGTCACAGAGGGGCTGGAGGCGTATAAATTCAACGAGGCCGCCGGCGCGCTCTATCGCTTCGTCTGGAATGTCTATTGCGACTGGTATCTCGAACTCATCAAGCCGGTGATGGCCGAGGGGACGGACGCCGAAAAATCCGAGACCCGCGCCACGGGCGCCTGGGCGCTGGGCCAGATTTTGCGGCTGCTCCACCCCTTCATGCCGTTCCTCAGCGAGGAACTCTGGGAAAAGACCGGCGCACGGGAAAACGCCGGGGGCCGTCTGCTGATCGTCTCGGACTGGCCGGACCTCGCGGACCTGCCGCGCGACGAAGCGGCAAGCAACGACATCGAATGGCTGATCGCGCTGGTGACAGAGGTGCGCTCGATCCGCGCTGAACTGAATGTGCCGCCGGGGGCGAAGGCGCCGCTGCTGCTCGCCGGCGCCTCCGCCGCAACGCAGGACCGCGCGCGCCGCCTTGCCGAGCCGCTGATGCGTTTGGCGCGGCTGCAAAGCGTGGACTTCGTGGACGAGGCGCCGAAAGGTTCGGCGCAGTCTGTGGTGGGCGAGGCGACCGTCGCCCTGCCGCTCGCCGGGCTGATCGATGTGGGCGCGGAGCGCGAGCGCCTGTCGAAAGAGATCGCCCGTATGGATTCCGAGATCAGCCGCTTCGAGAAAAAGCTTGGCAATGAGAGCTTCGTCGCCCGCGCGCCGGAAGAGGTGGTGGCGGCGGAGCGCGAAAAACTCGCCGCCGCGATAGAGACCAGAGACAAGCTCGCCGCGGCGCTCGCCCGGCTGGAGCAGGTCGGCTGAGTCCCGCCGCCGCGCTCGGCGATCTGCCCGAGGGTTTTGAGGATTTTCCGCGCGTCTGGAAGGAACAGGTCGCGCCGGCGCTGCGCGATCTGGAGGCTGCGCGCCGCCGCGCCGTGCGCATCTTTTTCATGGCGCTCGGCGCCGGCCTTCTGCTGGCGCTGATCCTGCTGGCCGCGTTCGGCGCGGCGGGCGGCGCGGGGCCGTTCGCGCTGTTCGCGGCGCTGGCTTCGCTCGTCTTCGCCGGCGCGGGCGGCTTCATTCCGCTGGCTGGCGTGGCCTCGCGCAGCAAGCATGCGCTGCTGCATCCGGCGGTAGAGGCGCTGGGCTTCACGCATACGGAAAAGGATTTCGATCCCCCGGCCTATGGCGCGCTGAAAGACTACCGCCTGTTTGACGGGCACGACCGCGCCACATTCGAGGACCGCATCGACGGGCCGGATTTCGCACTGTGCGAGGCGCATCTGACCAAACAGGTGCGCACGAAAAACAGCACCCATACCGTCACCGTGTTTCGCGGCCTGATCGGGCGCGTCGCGCATCCGGCGCGGATTCTGGGCCAGACGGTTCTGGCGCGCCGCGCGCTCGCCGGTTTCGCGCCGCCGGGCATGAAGCGCGCCGGTCTCGGCGTCGCGGAATTCGAGCGGCTGTTCGCGCTCTGGACCACCGATCAGGTCGAGGCGCGCTATCTGGTCACACCACTGGTGATGCAGCGCCTGCTGGAGCTGGAAACGCAATTCCACGGCAAGAAGCTGCGCGCCGCCTTCGCCGATGGCCATCTCTATTTCGCGCTGGAGAGCAGCAATCTGTTCGAGGCCGGCTCGGTCTTCGCGCCGCTGGAAGACCCCGCGCGCATGAAACGGCTCATCGGCGAACTGGCCTCCGTCCGCGCCCTCACCGCCGCCCTGCGCGCCCTCCCCGCGGGGCGCTAGGCCGGGGCGATGAGGGTCACGCTCGGGAAATAGCTGCGATAGCGTCCGGGGTCGCGCGTCAGAAGGCGCATGTCGGAAGCCGCCGCATGGGCGCCGATATAGAAGTCCGGCAGCAAGGTCATGCGTGGGCCGCCCCGGCGCCGGTATTCTGTGAACGCCTGACCGGCGATGTATCCGGCGTCATAGGGCAAGGGAAGGCGGCGGAAATCATCGTCAAGCGCCGCGTCAAGCGCGTCCTTCGTCGTAAAACCGGCGGCGATCTCGGCATAGATGATTGGATTGATTGCGACCTCGTCGCTATTCACCGCTGCGTTCAGGGCAGCCGTTGACCATGCCTTCCAGGATGCGACTCTGGCCAGCACATCAATAATGACGTTGGAATCGACCAGGATCATCCGGTGCGTTACCGGCGGGGAGGCGTATCGGCGTCGGCAGGCGCGCCGCGCATCATCAGCACCACCTCATCGGCGGTCATTCCTTTGAAGTCGCCTTTGCCCTGAAGCCGCTCGACCAGTTTTTGCCCGCGCGTCTTGCGGCCAGCTTTTGCCTGGACCTTCATGACCCGCACCGCGCCCTTTGCGTCAATTTCGAAATCCACGTCCGTGCCCGGCATAAGCCCGGCGCGCTCGCGCACCTCCCGCGGAATCGTGACCTGTCCCTTCGATGTGATGCGCATCGGAAATATCCTTACTCTTGGAAGTAAGAATAATATCCAGTGCATCTCTTTTCAATAGGGCCTGGGGGCCGGGGAAGGATCAAACCCCCAACTCCACCACCACCGGCACATGGTCGCTGGCCTTTTCCTTCGCGCGTTCGGCGGCGTGGATGGTGAAGCCTTTCAGCCGGTCGGCGGCCTCGGGCGACAGCAATATATGGTCGATGCGGATGCCGTGATTTTTCGGCCATGCCCCGGCCTGATAGTCCCAGAACGTATATTGGTGCGCGCGGCCGTCCGCCTGCTCAAACGCGCTGGTCAGGCCCAGGTTCAGCAGGGCGCGGTATTTCGCGCGGGCCTCGGGCAGGAACAGCGCGTCCGCCGCCCACGCCGCCGCGTCATGCACATCGTCCGCCGTGGGAATAATGTTGTAGTCGCCGGCGATGGCGAGCACTTCCTCATGGCTCAGCAATTCGCGCGCGCGCGCGATCAGCCTGTCCAGCCAGTCCAGCTTGTAGTCGAATTTCGGCCCCGGCGCCGGGTTGCCGTTCGGCGCATAGATTGAGGCCACGCGCACCGGCCGGCCCGGCGCGGCGATCAGGGTTTCCAGATAGCGGGCGTGGTCGTCGCCATCGCCGCCGGGCAGGCCGCGCACGGTCTCCTCGATGGGAAATTTCGACAGCACCGCGACGCCGTTATAGGTCTTCTGGCCGTCGATGGCGCAATTATAGCCGAGATCCTCGAACTCCATGCGGGGGAACTGCTCCTCCGCGCATTTCAGCTCTTGCAGGCAGAGCACGTCCGGCGCGGCCTCGCGCGTCCATTCCAGCACGCGCGGCAGGCGCGCGCGGACCGAATTCACATTCCATGCGGCGATGGTGATGGTCATGCGCACTGAATAGACCGCCGCGCGGCCGGATGTCAGCGTCAAATGTAGAGGTCAGATATCGGGGCGGATGTCGGCGGGCCGCCGCCGCGTAAACCAGCCAGAGCGCGGCGCGGTCGGGTCAGGCTCCGGAAACTCCGGCACGCCCGGCAGCTCCGGCCCCGGCGCGGTCCTGCCGGGGCGCCATTCAAACCGCACGATGTCGTGGTCCTGATCGGGATGGGGAAAGACCTTCACGGGCCAGAGCCCCTCGCGCGCATAAAAGCGGCAGGCCGGATTGGCGCGCGCGGTGAACAGGCGAAAGCCGTCCGGGCGCTGCTCTTTCACAAAGTCCAGCATATGCCGGCCAATCCCCCGGCCCTGAAGCGCGGGCGCGACATAGAGCTTGTCCAGCGTATCGCCCTTTATGCCGATCAGGCCGAGCGGTTCGCCATCGCCGCTGTCTTCGTCGATGGCGATCCACCAGGCGCAGCCCCGCGCCCGCTCGCTCACAAAGCGCAGGCGCAGATCGTCCCTGTCCGCGTCCATGGCCGAGTCCAGCCCGGTGGACCGGCGGCTGTCATGCCACAGCCGGATCGCGGCCTCGAAATCTTCCGGCTCATACGGGCGGATGGTGATGAGCATCGGGCGTCCCCCCGCTCCAGTATCGGCCGGACCGGCGGGAAAACGCGCGTCAATTCTTTGTGGAACCGGGCTGGACAAGGGAGTAAGGAGGCATTACTTTCCGGAAGCATGACATTTCGTGAAGCCCCCACTGCCTATGAGGCCCTCATCGCCTGTCAGGCCAAGCTGACCGCCAAGGCGCAGACGACGATTCCGCGCGCCGTCCGCAAGGCGTTGAAGGCCGGGCCGGGCGATTTCCTGATTTTCGAAATAAAGGGCGACAGCGTCACCGTGCGCAAGAAACGTCCGGTCGATATGGAATATCTGCGGGCAATCGAGCCGATGCTGAGCGAATGGTCGACGGCCGAGGACGCCGAGGCGTATGACGACCTTAAGCCGCTTTGACATCGCGATTACGCTTTTTCCATTCACTGATATGGCCGTCGCAAGGCCGCGCCCCTGCCTTGTCGTCAGCGGCGATGGCTATCAGGGCAGCGAGGGCGCCGTTATCGCGGCGATGATTACAACCGCTTCCCAATCGAGTTGGGTGACGGACCTTCCGATAGAAGATTTTGAGAACGCCGGTCTGCGGCGTCCATCGGTCATCCGCTGGAAGCTGTTCACGTTCGATATGGCGGTGATTGGCGGAAAGGCGGGCGCGCTTTCAGAACGCGACGCAAAGCGTGCGGAAACAGCGATGCGCCGGGTACTGGGTCTCTAAACCGAAAAGCTGACGCCGCAGCCGCAACTGGATCTGGCGTTCGGGTTCTCGATGCGGAAGGTCGCGCCGATCAGCTCGTCCTTGAAGTCGATCTTCGAGCCTTTCAGGAAATCCAGCGAGACCGGGTCGATCACCACGCGGGCGCCGTTGCGCTCCAGCACGATGTCGTCGCCGGCCGGGGCGTCTTCCAGCTCAAAGCCATAGGAAAAGCCCGAACAGCCGCCGCCATTCACGGCCACGCGCAGCACTTTCGCCCCGCCTCCGATCTCGTTGATCCGGCGGGCGGCGCTTTCGGTCAGGATGACATTGTCGGCGGTCATGGCGTCGGCGGCGTTCATCGGCGGTCCTGCGTCCGCTATATGGAGAGTCGGACCGTGAAAGGAAAGGGGAGGGGCTTGGGCGACTGGACGCCGCATCGCGCCATCTACGCCAGCGACCCGGGCGCCAGCCGGGGCCGCCGCTTCCCTGTTCCCGAAAGCGCGGCGCGCAGCCCGTTCCAGCGCGACCGCGACCGCATCCTGCATTCCACCGCCTTCCGCCGGCTGAAGGAAAAGACCCAGGTTTTCGTGGCGCATGAGGGCGACCATTACCGCACCCGCCTGACCCACAGCCTGGAGGTGGCGCAGATCGCCCGCACCCTGGCGCGGATGCTGGGGCTGGACGAGGATCTGGCCGAGGCGCTGGCGCTGGCGCACGATCTTGGCCATCCGCCCTTCGGCCATGCGGGAGAGGTGGCGCTGGACCTCGCGATGCAGCCCTTTGGCGGCTTTGACCACAACGCCCAGACCCTGCGCATCGTCACCCGGATCGAGACGCGCTATCCCGGCCATGACGGGCTGAACCTGACCTGGGAGACGCTGGAAGGCGTGGTCAAGCATAACGGCCCGCTGCTGCGTGACGGCGCGCCCGAATCTGACTTGCCCTGGGCGCTGCTGGACTATGAAGACTGGCGCGGTCTGGAGTTGCATACCTATGCGGGGCCAGAGGCGCAGATCGCCGCCATCGCCGACGACATCGCCTATAATAATCACGACATCGACGACGGGCTGCGTCAGGGCCTGTTCCGGATCGAGGATGTGCTGGAGGCGCCCTTCGCCGGGCCGGTCTTCGCGCGCGTGCTGGCGCAATGGCCGGATACGCCGCGCGCCCGCCAGACGCATGAGGCGGTGCGGGAAATGATCGGTGAAATGGTGATGGATGTGGCGGAGGAAACGCGCCGCCGCCTCGCCGGCGCCAATCCGCAAGGCGCCGCCGATGTGCGTGCGCTGGGCGCCCCGGTCGCGGACTTTTCCGATGCGCGGCGGGCAGAGCTGGACGGGCTGCGCGAATTTCTGTTCGCGCGCATGTACCGCCACCCCGGCGTGAACCGGAAAATGAGCCTGGCCCGCCGGGTCGTGACCGATCTGTTCCGCCTGTATCTGGAAGAGCCGAACCTGCTGCCGCTGGAATGGCAGGCCCGCGCCGGGGCGCCGGGCGCGGCCGCGACCGCGCGCACGGTCTGCGATTATGTGGCCGGCATGACCGACCGCTACGCGCTGGAAGAGCACCGTGCCCTGTTCAGCTCCCGCGGCTATGATTGACCTCTGAATTTTTTTCAGGGTCGTGTCGATTTCCGCCAGGCCCGTTCGTCGTAGCGGCAGGACGGGCAATGCAGCCTCTCCCTGGATCAGAGGAGAACGACAATGCGCGTAGTGGTTTTCGTGAAAGCGACCGAGGACAGCGAAGCGGGCGTCATGCCCAGTGAGGAGCTGCTGACGGCGATGGGCAAATACAATCAGGAACTGGTCAAGGCCGGAATCATGCTGGGCGGCGACGGGCTGAAGCCCTCCTCGCAGGGCAAGCGCGTGGCGTTCGATGGCCCGAAGCGGACGGTGATCGACGGGCCGTTCGCCGAAACCCGCGAACTCGTGGCCGGCTATTGGCTGTGGGAGGTCAAGGATATGGCCGAGGCTGTCGAATGGGTGAAGCGTTGCCCCAATCCGATGCAGGAGGCGAGCGAGATCGAGATTCGCCCGCTCTATGAGCTGGAGGATTTTGGCGACAGTGCGGCGCTCGATATCCATCGCGAAATCGGCGAGCAGCTCGACAAAACCGCCTGACCCGCTGCGGGAATTGCGCCGATGAGCCTGCGTGCGATAGTCGGCGGTCATGACGGCTGCCGGCGTTCGATCTGCCATAGAGGCGGTGTTCCGCATCGAGCGCGCGCGTCTGGTGGGCGGTCTCGCCCGCCTGACGCGCGACGTCGATCTGGCGGAGGAGCTGGCGCAGGACGCGCTTCTGGCCGCCCTCGACGCATGGCCGAAGAGCGGCGTTCCGGACAATCCCGGCGCATGGCTGATGGCCGCGTCGCGCCACCGCGCCATCGACATGTTTCGCCGCAAGGACATGCTGGCGCGCAAGCACGCGGAGATCGCCCGGGAGCTGGAGGATGAGCGCGACTCCAGCGCTCTCCGGGCCGAAACCGCGATGGACGACGATATCGGCGACGAACTGCTCGGCCTGATCTTCACGGCCTGCCATCCGGTTGTGTCGGCGGAGGCGCGCGCGGCGCTGACGCTCCGTCTTGTCGGCGGTCTGACGACGGAGGAAATCGCCCGCGCCTTCCTGTCCAGCGAGCCTGCGGTCGCCCAGCGCATCGTGCGGGCGAAAAGAACCATCGGTGAAGCCGGTCTTGCCTTCGAGGTTCCGCGCGGGGCGGAGCGGGTCTCGCGCCTCGCCTCGGTGCTGGAGGTCGTCTATCTGATCTTCAACGAAGGCTACGCCGCCACGGCGGGCGAAGACCTGATCCGTCCCGCGCTGTGCGGCGAGGCGTTGCGGCTTGGCCGCATCCTCTCCGGTCTGATGCCGGAAGAGCCAGAGGTGCAGGGCCTCCTCGCATTAATGGAGATTCAGGCGTCGCGCCTGCCTGCGCGCACCGGCCCGGACGGCGCCTTGGTCCCGATCACGGAGCAGGATCGCGCGCGCTGGGACCGGCTGCTGATCCGCCGCGGCCTCGCGGCGCTGGCGCGGGCGGCGGCGCTGGGCGGCGCGGACGGGCCCTATGCGTTGCAGGCCGCGCTCGCCGCCTGCCACGCCCGCGCCCGAACGGCGGAGGAGACAGACTGGCCGCACATCGCCTCGCTCTATGACCGCCTGCGGGCGGCCATGCCGTCGCCCGTCGTGGACATCAACCGCGCCGTGGCGCACAGCATGGCCTATGGACCAGAGGCCGGCTTGCGGCTGGTTGACGAGATCGCCAGCGCCGCCACGCTGCGCAATTACGCGCCCTTGCCGGCGGCGCGCGGCGATTTTCTGTTCCGCGCAGGCCGCCTGCCCGAGGCGAAAGCGGAGTTCGAGCGCGCCGCCGCGCTCACCCGCAACGCGCGGGAAAAGGCGTTCCTGCTGGCCCGGTCGGCCGCCTGCGGCGGCTGATATCAGGCGCTGACGCAGCCCCGTCTGCGTCCGCGCCTCGAAATTGCCCTGTGGATTTGCTTGGCTGCGCGGCGCCGCGCCCGGTTATGCGGCGCACAGGATGTTAAACTGTTGCCGGGCCTGACTGATTCGGATTGGCCCGCCGCGAGAGGGACCGCTCATGGTCGAACGCGAACGCGGGGTCTATTCGCCCCCTCCTGACGACGATTACGACGCCCGTGAGGGCGGGCGGCGCGGCATGGTGCTGCTCGGTGTCTCGGTGCTGGTGCTGCTGGCCGCCGCGGCGATGGCGTGGAGCGCCTATAATCTGGGTCTGCGCGAGGGCGGGCGCGACGCGCCGCCGCGCATCGTCGCCGATTCCGGCCCGTTCCGCACAGAACCGGCCGATCCCGGCGGTTTCCAGGCGCCGGGACAGGAGATCGAGGTCTATGATTCCCTGAGCGGCGAGCGGCGCGAGACCGCCGAACGCTTCGCCCCGCCGCCGGAAACGCCGCTGGAAGCGGCGCTGGACCTCGCCCCGGCCGACGAGCTGGAGCCGGAACCTGAACCGCGCGGCGTGCAGATTGTCGAGGCCGCGCCGGACGAAATCGCCGCGCCGCCGGCCGTCCCGGAAGTCCAGCAGCCGCAGCCGCAAACCCAGACTCCTACCGCAACCGCCACCGGGGGCGGGGCCTGGCTGGTCCAGCTCGCCGCCCTGCGCTCGGAAGAAGAGGCGCGCGCCACCTGGAGCCGGGTCGCCTCGGCGCATTCCGCGCTGCTCGGCCCGGCCTCGATGGACATCCAGCGCGCCGATCTGGGCGACCGGGGCGTCTATTACCGCGTGCGCGCGGCTGGTTTTGCAGCCAAGGAGGGTGCGGACGATCTCTGCGCCCGGCTGAAACAGGCGGGGCAGGACTGTATCGTGGTGGCCCGGTGAGCAGAGCGAACCCAAATAACCTGATGAGCGCAGCGGGATGAGCACAGCCTGCATTCTGGGCCTGCCGGGACCGGCGCTGGGCGCTGAGGAGCGCGCCTTCTTCGCCGATCTCGACCCCTGGGGCTTTATCCTGTTCAAGCGGAATTGCGAGACGCCGGACCAGATTCGCGCGCTCACCGCCGCCCTGCGCGATTGTGTGGGCCGCAACGCCCCGGTCTTTATTGATCAGGAAGGCGGCCGGGTGCGCCGCCTCGGCCCGCCGCACTGGCGCGCCGCGCCGCCCGCCGCGCTGTTTGGCCGCCTGCATGCGCTGGACCCGGATCGCGCCGTGGCGGCCTGCCGCCTCAATCACCGCATGATCGCCGATGAGCTGGCGGCGCTGGGCGTCGACGCCGATTGCGCCCCGGTGCTGGATATTCCGGCGGCCGACGCCGACCCGATCATAGGCGACCGCGCCTTCGGCCTGGACCCCGATCCGGTGATCGCGCTCGGCCGCGCGGCGATCGAGGGGCTGGAGCAGGGCGGCGTCGCCGCCGTCATCAAGCATGTGCCCGGTCACGGACGGGCGACCGCCGACAGCCATCTGGCCCTGCCGCGCATTTCCGCCCCGCTGGACGATCTTCGATCCACAGATTTCGTCCCGTTCCGCGCTTTGGCCCCGCGCGCGGCGATGGCGATGACCGCCCATATCGTGCTGGAATCCGTCGATTCGCGGCGTCCGGCGACCATTTCGCCGGAGGTGATGGAAACCGTGGTGCGTGGCGAGATCGGGTTTGACGGGCTGGTGATGACGGATGACATCGAAATGAAGGCGCTGTCCGGGCCGATACAGGCGCGGGTGCGCGATTCCATCGCCGCCGGCTGCGATGTCGTGTTGCATTGTTCGGGCGATCTGCCGTCCATGCGCGCGGCGGCGGAGGCTGTTCCCTCCCTGTCCGGCAAGGCGCTGGCGCGCGCCGCCGCTGCGCGGCCGCCGCTGGCGGATGCGGTGCTGGACCCGGCGCAGGCGGCGCACGAGCTGGCGGAATTGCTGGCCCCGCTGGAGCGTGCGGCATGAGCGCGGAACCCGTGAGCATGAGCACAACCTCCGGCGAGGATTTCGATATCGACCTGCGCGCCGCGCGCGACGCTATGGACGACGGCGAGGCGCTGCTCCTCAATCTCGACGGGTTCGAGGGGCCGCTGCATGTGCTGCTGGAGCTGGCGCGCGGCCAGAAAGTGGATCTGCGCGAAATCTCCATCCTGCAACTGGCGCGGCAATATCTGGATTTCATCGAGCACGCGCAGGATTTGCGGGTAGAGCTGGCGGCCGATTATCTGGTGATGGCGTCCTGGCTCGCCTGGCTGAAATCGCGCCTGCTGCTGCCGAAAAAGCCGGGAGAGGAAGAACCGGAGGCGCAGGACATCGCCGCGCATCTGGCGTTCCGCCTGCAAAGGCTGGAGGCGATGCGAGCCGCCGCCGACTCGCTGTTCACGCGCGACATCCTGGGCGAGACGGTGTTTGCGCGCGGCGCGCCGGAGGGCGTGCGCCGCCGCACCACGCCGGTCTGGGAGGCGGACCTCTACGACCTGCTGAAATCCTATGGCGACCGCCGCTCTATCGCCGCGCGCTCGCATGTGCGCTTCACCCCGCCCAATATTCTGACGCTGGACGACGCGCGCACGCGGCTGGAGCAGGCTGTGCGCGGCCATAGGGAATGGACGCCGCTGGCCCGGCTGCTGCCGCCGCCCGCCGCGCTCGGCCCTACGCCGCCGCCTCGCCGCAGCGTCCGCGCCAGCGGCTTTTCCGCCAGCCTGGAACTGGTGAAGGAAGGCAAGGCGCATCTGAAACAGGCTGCGCATTTCGCCCCGCTCTGGGTGCGGGAATGCGCCCCCGCCGGAACATCCGCTGGAGAAGAAGACCATGGCCGATCCTGACATCCGCGACGCCGCGCTGGCGGTGGAAGAGGGCGCGTCCTTCGCCGCGACGCTGTCGCCGCCCGAGGAGGCAGACGATTTCGCGCCAGGGAATGACGATGAAGACGGGGACAGGGGCGAAAATGGAGACAGCCTCATCTTCGAGGCTGAGGACATGGAATTTGAAGTCGAAGAGATAATGGCCGAAGAGGCGCAAGCCGAAGACATGGTTGAAGGCGTGCCTGCCGATGACGTGCCTGCCGATGACATGGTGGACGACTCCGGTGCTGCGGCGCGCGCGCCGCTCACTCTGGTCGTCGACGCCGACGCGGAGGCGGAGCAGCTTCGCATGATTGAGGCGCTGCTGTTCGCCGCCGCCGAGCCGCTGGACGAAGCCTCGCTTGCCGTGCGTCTGCCCGCGGGCGCCGATGTGCCCGCCCTGCTCGCGCAGATGCAGGAGCGGATGCAGGGCAGGGGCGTCGAGCTGGTCCAGGTGGCCGGCGGCTGGCGCTTGCAGACTCCGGCGGACCTCGCCTGGCTGCTGGAGGATGTGCGGGAAGAGCGGCGCAAGCTCTCCGCCGCCGCGCGTGAGACGCTGGCCATCATCGCCTATCACCAGCCGGTGACCCGCGCCGAGATTGAAGAGATCCGGGGCGTCGCCGTCTCCAAGGGCACGGTGGACATGCTGATGGAGCTGGGCTGGGTGCGGATGCGCGGCCGCAAGCGGGCGCCGGGCCGTCCGGTGACCTATGGCACGACCGACCTCTTCCTGGCGCATTTCGGGCTGGAGGCGCTCACCGATCTGCCCGGCAAGGCGGAGCTGAAGGCCGCGGGCCTGCTGGATAACCGCCTGCCGCCCGATTTCGCCGTGCCCGAGCCCGGCATATTCCGGGCAGAGGACGAGGATCCGCTGGAAGATTCTCAGGCCGCGGGGGTTGAAGAAACGCCCTTCCATGTCGATTTCATGGAGGAAGACGGGGCCCCGGCGGAGCCGGAGCCTCAGGCCAGCGTGGCCCGGTCGGCCTAGCGTTCGCCGGAAATGTGACAGTTCGGTAAGACGCGGCCTGACCGTTGGATTGGACGGCGGCGCGCCGCTGCGCTAATCAAAAATAGTGTTTTTCGGGGCCTGCGGACCGCGGGCCTGGCGTTGGGGACAGAGTTAGGGAGCCGGACATGACTCCGAGCATTTGGCAGATTCTGATCGTTCTGGTGCTCGTGCTGTTGCTTTTCGGCGGCCGCGGCAAAATCTCGTCCGTCATGGGCGACATGGCGCGCGGCATCCGCAGCTTCAAAACCGGGCTGAAAGACGACGAGGATGAGCGCCAGGCCGAGGCCCCGCGCAGCATCCCCGACAAGGGCGAAACGATCGACGTGGCGCCGTCCAAGGAAAAGACGGAAGCCTGACCGCGCCGCCTGCGGCGCCGGTGTGACGGGGTTCGCGCGGCATGGGTCCATCGTTCAGCATTCAGGAAATTCTGCTGATCGGCATTATTGCGCTGATCGTGGTCGGTCCCAAAGACCTGCCGCTGATGCTGCGCAAGCTCGGCAAATTTGTCGGCCAGGCCAAAAAGCTGGCGCGCGAGTTTCAGTCGAGCTTCGACGAGCTGGGCCGCCAGGCCGAGCTTGAAGAGCTGAAAAAAGAGGTCGAGTCGCTGAAGCGTGAGGCCACCGGCGACATCGACAAGGAATTCACCAAGACCCAGCGCGAGATCAGCGAGGCGATGCGCGAAAGCGCCGAGCCGCGCATCGCTCCGCCCGCCGGTGGGGATAAAGGTAGCGAGACGAGCGAGGCCGCGCCTCCGCCGCCTCCGCCGCCATCCGGTCCGCGTATCGAGCCGGCGGGCGAGGCGCGCCCGCGTCCCCGGCCCGCCGCCGCCGAGACTGCTGACCCCGCCGCCGCGCGTGCAACTTCGGACCAGGCCTGACGCATGGCCGCCAATACCGAAACCCGTTCCGAAACCGGTTCCAAAACCAGTCCCAAGGCCGGTCTTCAGGCCGGTCCCGAAGCGCCGGAAATGGAAGACGAGGTGGAGGCCAGCCGCGCGCCGCTGCTCGACCATTTGATCGAGCTGCGCAAGCGGCTGGTGATCGTCGCCGCGGCCCTGTTCGTGGCGTTCGTCGTGGTCTTCATCTTCTCGCGCGATATCGTTGAGTTTCTGTTGCAGCCGGTCTATGCCGCGCAAAGGCGGTACGAGGCGGAGGAGGTCGTCTCCTCTTTCCAGATCATCGCCACCGGCCCGCTGGAAATCTTTTTCGTGCGGCTGAAACTGTCGCTGCTGGGCGCGCTGGCCATCGGCTTCCCGGTTTTGGCCTGGCAGATGTATCGCTTCGTCGCGCCGGGTCTGTACAAGAAAGAGCGCGGCGCGCTGCTGCCCTTCCTGCTGGTCATGCCGGTGCTGTTCATGCTGGGCGCGGCGCTGGTCTATTATGTCGTGCTGCCGCTGGTGATGCTGTTCGGGCTGAACCAGCAGATCACGACAGAGCAGGTCTCGGTCGACCTGCTGCTGCGGCTGGCGGAATATTTCGGTCTCGCCACCGCCCTGCTTCTGGCGTTCGGCGCGGCGTTCCAGCTTCCGGTGGTGCTGACCCTGCTCGGCAAGGCCGGCATCGTCAGTTCGCGCGGCCTGCGTAAGGCGTGGAAATATACCGTCGTTCTGGTGTTCGCGGTGGCGATGTTCGTCACGCCGCCGGACATGATCTCCCAGACCATGCTCGCGATCCCGATCCTGATCCTCTACGAGATCTCGATCATCTGCGTGAAGCTGATCGAACGCCAGCGCGCGAAGGAAGACGCGGAATACGAGGCGAAGCTGGCGCGCGAGGACGCCGAATACAAAGCCCGGCGCGAGGCGAAAAAGGCCGAAAAAGCCGCCGCCAAAGCCGCCCAGAAAACAGCCGGGAAAACAGCCGGGAAAACTGCCGAAAAACCCGCGTCCCCGGAATAGGTTTTCGCCTCTGCCTGAGGCGCCTGCGCGCTCTCTTTTCCCAAACCCCACTTTTATTCCCCGGAAAACGCGAAGCGTTTATCCGGGGCCCAGCATTGCAAACCTTTCCGCGTCTCAGCGCGCGCGAAATTGCGCGCGGTGATCTCCCCCTGCGAAGCGGGGGGAGGATAAAATCCGGGCACATTCACCGCGCCTGCTCCAATCCCCGCAACGCCTTCCGCGAAAAAAAGCGCGCAACTTCGCGCAAATCTCCGCCCCCTCGCGGGCGCCTGTAATCTTGGCCCCGGTTCCGCCGCCCGGGGAAGATGGCCATCACCATTGGCGGCGGGGCGTGTGTGGCGCGTCCGGCG
>JBJHDH010000009.1:0-82169 GCA_050486445.1 Euryhalocaulis sp. | reverse complement strand
CTGGGCCGGGACTTCCGCGCCGACGAGCTGAGTCTGCCCGAAGAGGACAAAGCCGGACAGGCAGGCCCCGCGGGCGCCGAAAACTGGCGGCTGATGCGCGCCCGGAACAAGTGGCAGGATGGAGACGCGGCGCGCCACCATCCTTATCCGGGGACATTTCCGGTCGTTGTCACCGATGAAAGAGACTGGGGCGGCTGGCGCGTTCCGGGTCAGGAATATGACCGCGACCCGCACCGCATCGAGCGGCAGGCGCGCATGATCGCCCAGGTCGCGCGTCTGGCCGACATCGCGCGCGGACTGGCGGGCATGGCGCACGCCTATCCGGGAGAACTGCCCGCCGAGCTGATGCATCTGGCGCGTCAGGCCCAGGGGGCGCTGCGCGCGATCGACGAGACCCCGGCCGATGCGCAGCCGCGGGACGCCGCAGCCGAATAGCCGCAGCACGGCTTTTCCCCCATGGGGGCCGTTCGGCTATGATGGCCGGACAACAACAACACGATTTCCCGGAACACATGATTCCCGCTCCCGATACAGTTGTCCCCCACGCCGAACCGGCGCCGGTTCTGCTATCCGACTATGCGCCGCCGGCCTTTCTGATTCCGCACATCCGGCTGGATTTCACGCTGGACCCGGCAGAGACGCGCGTGGTCAGCCATCTGCGCGTGCTGCGCGCCGAAGACACGCCGCCGGATGCGCCGCTGCACCTGGACGGTGAGGCGCTGACTCTGGTTTCAGTGAAGCTGGACGGACGCACGCTGGGCCCCGCCGAATATGCGCTGGCGCCGAATTCCCTGACCCTGCACGGCCTGCCGGACGCTTTCGATCTGGAGATCGAGACGATCTGCCGGCCGGAGAAGAACACCGCGCTCAGCGGCCTTTATCTTTCCGGCGGCCGGTTCTGCACCCAGTGCGAGGCCGAAGGTTTTCGCCGGATCACCTATTTCATGGACCGGCCGGATGTTCTGGCGGTCTATGAGGTGCGGATGAGCGCAGACAAGGCGCAATATCCGTCACTGCTGGCCAACGGCAATCTGGTTGAGAGCGGCGACCTGCCAGAGGGGCGGCATTACGCCATCTGGCGCGACCCCTTCCCAAAGCCCGCCTATCTGTTCGCGCTGGTCGCCGGCGGGTTCGATCTTCTCGAAGACCAGTTCGTCACCATGTCCGGGCGGAAAATCCCGCTGCGCATCTATGTCGATCCGGGGGAATCCGGACGCGCCGTCTATGCGATGGATTCGCTGAAGCGGGCGATGCGCTGGGACGAGAAGGCGTTTGGCCGCGAATACGATCTGGACCTGTTCATGATCGTCGCCGTTCGCGACTTCAATTTCGGCGCGATGGAGAACAAGGGGCTGAATGTTTTCAACTCCTCGCTCCTGCTCGCCGACCCGCAGACGGCGACCGACGCCGATTACGAGGCCATCGAGAGCGTTGTCGCGCACGAATATTTCCATAACTGGACGGGCAACCGCATCACCTGCCGCGACTGGTTCCAGCTGTGCCTGAAGGAAGGGCTTACGGTCTTCCGCGATCAGGAATTCAGCGCCGATCAGCACAGCCGCCCGATCCAGCGCATCAAGGACGTGCGCGCGTTGCGCCGCGCCCAGTTCCCCGAGGATTCCGGCCCGCTCGCCCATCCGGTGCGGCCGGAATCCTATATGAAGATCGACAATTTCTACACGCGCACCGTTTATGAGAAGGGCGCGGAGATTGTGCGCATGATGCGCGAGACGCTGGGCGCGGAGGCGTTTCGCGCCGGCATGGATCGCTATTTCGCCGATTGCGACGGCATGGCCGCGACGGTGGAGGATTTCATCGCCGCGCTGGAAAAAGGGTCCGGGCGGGATCTTTCCGCCTTTATGCGCTGGTACCGCCAGGCCGGAACGCCGCGCCTGACCGTGGATTCGCACTACGATCAGGCTGCGCAGACGCTGGACCTGACGCTGCGCCAAGCGACGCCGCCGACGCCGGGCCAAGCGGAAAAGGCGCCGGTTCCTGTTCCTGTCCGCGCCGGTCTGCTGGGCCAGGATGGCGGCGCGCTGGAGATGCGGCTGGAGGGCGAGAATGCGCCGGGTCCGGAGGAGCGCCTGTTGTTGCTGACAGAAGCGGAACAGAGCTGGCGGTTCACCGGCGTTCCGGAACGCCCGGTCGTTTCCGCCCTGCGCGGCTTTACCGCGCCGGTGATCCTGGAACAGGCGCATGACGAACGCGGCGCGACACTGATGTCGCGCACAGACCCGGACCTGTTCAATCGCTGGGAAGCAGGCCAGCGCCTGATGCGTGACCTGCTGGCGGACGCAAGCAGGGATGGAACCAAGCCGGACGCGGATCTTGTCGCGGAAATCTGGCGGACGCAATTGACCGACCTTTCGCTTGATCCGGCATTCGCGGCGCTGGCGCTGACCCCGCCATCGGAAGCGGAGATCGCACAGCTTCTGACGCCGTGGGATCCCGAAGCGGTGCATACGGCGCGCGAGGCGCTGCTGCGCGGCGCGGCGGAACGGCTGCGTTCGGAACTGGAGGAAACCGTCCAGCGGCTTGAGGAAAAAGGCCCGGGCGCCGTGGATGCGCAGTCCATGGGCCGGCGCGCGCTGAAGAATGTGGCGCTGCTGACCCTGGCGCGGCTGGGCGCGGGCGCGGCGGAAGACTTTGCCTGGCGGCAGTTTGAGCAGGCCTCAACGATGACCGATGTGCTGGCCGCCATCGCCGCGCTGGATGTCAGCGATTCCTTCAAGATCGAGAAGGCGCTGGATGCATTCTACGAGAAGTGGAAAGCTCGCCCGCTGGTGCTGGACAAATGGTTCAGCATCCAGGCCGGAAGTCCGCGCCCCGAGACCCTGGCGCAGGTGCGCAGGCTGACCGGCCACGGCCGTTTCGACGCCGCCAACCCGAACCGCGTGCGTTCGCTGATCGGAGCGTTCGCGATGAACAATCCGGCGCGCTTCCATGCGCCGGGCGGCGGGGGCTATGAGTTGCTGGCGGAATGGGTGCTGACCATCGACCGGACCAATCCGGCGCTGGCCGCCCGGCTTCTGGGGGCGATGGAAAGCTGGCGGCGGCTGGAGCCGGGCCGCCGGGTTCTGGCGGAAAGCGCCCTGCGCCGCGTGCGCGACGGGGCGGCGTCCGGGAACGTCATCGAGATTTCCAGCCGGGCCCTGGCCACACCCTGATTGCATCCTGACTGCATGCTGGCCGGACCGGACCAAACGCCCATGCAGTCTGGTTAACACTGTCATAAAGAATACCCCGCAGACTGGAGACGCTCGCCAGAGCGGCCTTCAGGGGCTGGGAAACGGACATGGAATCGACTGCAAAGCTCAACCGTCTGCGCATCATGGTGGTCGAGGACAACGCCCACATGATGATGATCGTGAAGACGATCCTGCGCGGTTTCGGATTCCAGGAATTCACCGAGGCGCGAAGCATCGGAGACGCCTGGGAACGGCTGCGGCAGGAAGCGGTCGATATCCTCCTGCTGGACCGGGCTCTGGGCAAGGAAGACGGGCTGGACCTGGTGCGCCGGCTGCGGATGGACCGGGATAGCCCCAACCCGTATCTGCCCATCATTATGCTGTCGGCCCATTCGGAACGGTCGCGGGTGGAAGAGGCGCGCGACGCCGGCGTTACCGAATTCTGCGCCAAGCCCGTTACCGCCCGTGACCTGTGGGGCAAGGTCGCCGCCGTGATCGACCGGCCCCGGTCCTTTGTGCGCACAGCGGTCTATTTCGGCCCTGACCGCCGCCGGCGCGCGCTGGACAGCTATGAAGGCGAAAAACGCCGTCAGGACGACCCGGACGCGGCCCAGAACGCGGCCTGAGAACCGGCCTCAGTTTCGGCGGCCTCCCGGCGTCGACAGGAGGCGGAAGCCCGCCATACACTGGCCCAGTCGATTCGATATCATCCGCAAGGCTCCGGGGGGCGATGGCTGCGGAGCGCAAGTCGCGCAAACGTACGGCCAGCATGAAGCAACGGCCCGCCGAAGAGCTGCGGCCGCGAGATCGCGTGGCTCAGACACCCTCCGCCCACGGGGGGCGGATGGTCATCGTTTTCGTGATCCTGTTCACCATCCTGTTCGCCGCCGTGGTCGGCCTGCGCCTCTATCAGGAACGCGCCAGAATGGTCGCCGAGGCGGAAGACCTGTTCTATTACGACGCCCGCACCGCCGCCGAGCGGGTCCGCGGCGCTGTGCTGGAAACGCGCGGGGCCATGGCCGCGGTCGCCGCCAGCTTAGAAAGCGCCGGAAACACGGAGGCCGCCCCCGCATTGCTGGACCGGCTGGAACGCAGCGCGCTGATCGACTCCATTGCGCTGGCCGCCATCGACGGCGCTGTTATGGCCGCCGGTCCCCGTGGCGCGCCAGAGGCGCTGATCGCCGCCGCCGAGACCGTAATGATCGCCCCGGGCGGGACCGGGACTGTCCCGCTTGACGGGCAAAGACGGCTGGTGACCGCCGCGCCGGTGCGAATGCCGGAGGGGTCCACGCAGATTCTGATCGCGGCGCTGAACGAAACGGCCATGCTGCCCGATCTGCCGGATGGACGTCTACGAGTGCTGACCGCGCTGGACGGCGCCATTCTGGCGGCCAGACCCGCCTTGCCGGGAGATACAAGCGTCGGGCTCGCCGGCATTCTGGGCGTCACGCCGGAGGATGTTATTCTTCTGATCCAGGCCCGCAGCGGGGTCGCTTCCGGCAATATGGAGGATGCGCCGGCCGCGATCGGCGCCGCAGAAGCGCCGGGTCTGCCACTGCTGGTCTTTACAGCCGGAGAGATGCGCATCGACGCCGCAATATGGCGAGCCACCGTGATGTGGCACGCTCTGATGCTGCTGGCGCCGATGATTATCGCCGCCGGACTTTCGGTCGTTCTTCTGAATCAGATCTCCAGCCTGCGCGCGGCGCGGCAGGCGCTGGAAGATTCCGAGGTGCGCTTCCGCCTTGCCATTGAGGGCGCGCGCTGCGGCGTGTGGGACTGGGATGTGGCCGGTGACACTGTCTATATTACCGACTCGCTGGGCCGGATGATGGGGCATGAGGGCTCTGCCCGCCTGACCGGCGCGGAATTCTTGCAACTGGTGCAGCAGGAAGACCGCGAGCATCTGCGTGTGGCGCTGCGCAGCGCCCCCGGCGCCGGCGAGGTGGACGTGGAATTCCGCGCCGCCAATCTGCCTGTCTTCCTTCAATTGCGGGGCCGCCCCTGGACCACTTCCGCCGAGGACCGCACCGGACGGATCGTCGGGGTGGCCATCGACATCACCGAGCAAAAAGGCGCGCAGGCGCGCATCGCCGCCGCGGAAGGACGGTTGCGCGCAGCGCTGGAGTCGATGTCCGAGAGCTTCGTGCTGTGGGACGCCAAGCAGCGGCTGGTGCTGTGGAACCGGAAATTCAAGGAATTCTTCGGCCTGGACGACCGGATGCTGCGCCCCGGAAGCCATTACGGAACGCTGGAGGCCGCGGCGCGGCAGGCGATCCGCGAGGCGCACGCTATCGACGACCATGTGCAGGAAATGTCGCTCGCCGATGGCAAGTGGCTGCATTATTCCGAACGGCGCACGCGCGATGGCGGCCTGGTCTCTATCGGCGCCGACATCACATCGCTGAAGGAGCAGGAACACAAGCTGATCGAAAATGAGGGAGCTCTGCGCAAGACCATCTCCGATCTGCAAAGCAGCCAGTCGCGCGAAATGGCGCTGGCCAAGCGCTATGAAAACGAAAAAATCCGCGCCGAGGAGGCCAACCGCTCCAAGAGCGAATTTCTGGCCAATATGAGCCACGAGCTGCGAACGCCGCTGAACGCGATCAATGGCTTTTCTGAAATCATGCTGAAGGAGATGTTCGGCCCTCTGGGTGACGAGCGCTATAAGGAGTATGTGCGCGACATCCTGGCCAGCGGCCAGCATCTGCTGAACCTGATCAACGACATTCTCGACATGTCGAAGATCGAAGCCGGAAAGCTCACTCTCCAGACCGACCTGATCTATCCCGACGAGATCGTCGGGCAGTGTGCGCGGCTGATGCGTGGCCGGGCCCACGAATCCGGGCTGGAGCTGAAGATGGAGCTGGCCGAGCTGCCCGAGATCGAAGCCGATCCGCGCGCGCTGAAACAGGTACTGCTGAACCTGATGTCGAACGCCATCAAATTCACTCCGGAAGGCGGCGTGGTTGAGGTGCGCGCCGACTATGAAAACGATGGCGTTCTGTTCACGGTGCGGGATTCCGGAATCGGCATCGCGGAGGCCGATCTTTCCCGGCTGGGCCGGCCGTTCGAGCAGATCGAAAGCCAGCATTCCAAAACCCATCAGGGGTCCGGGCTGGGCCTCGCCCTTTCCAAATCACTGGTTGAGCTGCATGGCGGCTGGCTGCGCATCGAAAGCCAGATCGGCGTCGGCACGACGGTGCGCTTCCACATGCCGCGCCAGCCGGAGCCCGGCGCGGAATTCAGTGGCGGATTGATCGAGGACGATGTGGAGATGGAAGATTTCACACCCGGCGAGGAAGACGCCCCGGTCACCGATGACGCCTATTACCTGAACGATATAGAAGACGAGAACGAAGACGATGACGCGGGCGCGGACGAGACAGATCGCACGCCGCATCGTCTCATGCTGTAGCGGCCATTCTATTCCGGCGGCGACTCTATTGCGCCGGTGAATCTTGGGGAGCGCCTTGCGGGGCGCGGGATGCGCCACGGCGCCACCAGTCACCTCCGCCCGGCATGTTATCGCCCCGCATCCGGAACCACTCGCGCCCATCCGGCGCGGCGCGGCGGATCATATTGGCGCGCTCCGCCGCCGGAAGATCGGAGAAGATAAGGATCGTGGCGTCGCGCGTGCGCTCTTCCAGCGCGGCGCGTGCGCGCGATGCGCGGTCGAACGCCGCGCGTGCGGCCTCGGGATCGAACGGGTCGGCGGCAAGAGCCTGCATCGCCGCCCCATTGGCCGCCCAGACCTCCTCGATCAGTGGCGCGGTTTCACGCATGCTCTCGCGGATGCGGCGCTCAATGTCGCCCCGGAATTCCCGCGGCAGCGCCGTGCGCTGGAACACACGCACGACAGGCTGAGGCGGGGCCGCCGCCGGAGCCGGGGTCACGACACGCAGCCCGGACACCGCGCCGGCGGCGACCAGACCAAGCGCAATGCCATTGAGCGCCACGGATGCGATCAGCACAACCGCCCAGAAACCGGACGGAAATTGTGCGCGGAAGGGAAAACGGATCATGCCCCATTCTCCATCGAAGATTCCTCCAGGAAGGCCGCGAAGGGATCTTCCGGCCCCGACAAGACCAGGTTGAGCAAAACCTGCTCTCCCGGTGTGGAAAACGCCGCGGCGCCGCCTGCGAACCCGGCGGCGGCGCCTGCGCTCAGCGTGGCTGCGATGGACGCCGCGCGCATCCATTGCACGGCCGGGGCGAGAGCGCGGCGAGCCGGAGCGGCGGCCAGGATGCGGGCGCGCAACGCGGCCGGGAATGGCGGCGGGGGCGTTCGCGCCTCTGCCTGCAACAGGCGGTCCAGCACTGCTTCGTCCAGCAGCAAGTCGTCTGGATTCCGGTCGGTCATCGTCCTTCTCCTGTCCGTTGCGCCGGCGCTTCATCCGCGAGCGCGGCGCGCAATGCGCGCCGGCCCCGGCTGAGAAGCGATTCCAGCGCCTCCACGCTTACACCCATGACCTGGGCCGCCTCGGCGCCGCCCAGCTCCTGATAGTGGCAGAGCACAATCGCGGCTCGCTGGCGCTCCGGCAGAGCCGCCGCCGCGGCGCGGACACGCGAGGCGAGTTCCGCCTCCACCAGATGTTGCTCGGCGTCCGGCGATTCATCGATCTGCTCTGGCGGCTCCGCCAGCAGAACCTCGCGCCGGCGGCGCAGCCGGTCGTAACAAAGATTGAGCGCGACACGGTGCAGCCATGTCGAGACCCGCGCCTCGCCGCCGCGCCAGTCCGGAGCAACTCGCCAGAGACGGAGAAATGCCTCTTGCGCCACATCCTCGGCCGCCTGCTCATCGCCCAGCATCCGCCGGGCAAGTGCGAGGATGCGCGGACCGCACTGATCCACCAGATGGCCCGCCGCGAGCCGGTCGCCCGCCGCCGCGGCGCGCAACATATGCGCGTCTGCGTCGAGGGACGCTTGCCGGTCCGGCGCCACAGGCGGGCCGCGGCGGGGCGATCAGCGCCGGCGGCCCGGACCACCTGGCCGCTCCCGCGGCGCATTGGCTTCTTCCGCCGTGATGCGCCCGTCGCCGTCGGCATCCAGCCGGGAGAACAATGCGTCGATACGTGCGCCAAAATCAGCGCGGGTGATGACGCGATCCGCGTCCGGCCGCGCGTTGCGGCGCGGGCGCGTCCAGGGATCTTGCGGCGCTTCAGCGCGCATTTCCGCCATACGCCGCGCCATCGGGTTGCGGTCGGCGGCGTCCAGAACGCCATCGCCATTGCGATCGAGCCAGTCGAACATCTCGTTTTGCAGCGCTTCCGCCTCGGCGCGGGTTACGACGCCATCCTGATCGGCGTCGGCGGCGCGCAGAAACATCCGGTCGCGCGGCGCTGTCAGATTCCGCAGCCGCAACATGCGCTGCCCCATCTGCCCCATTTGTCCCATTCGCATCATCCGCTCAGCGGAATCCTGGCCGCGCGAAGGCGGCTCCGCGGGGGATGCGGCGTCCTGAGCCGTCGCGCCGGCGGCGATCAGAGCGAATGCGGATGCGAAGAGGATACCTTTTCCAATATGGGCCATAGCCTGTCTCCTTACGTCCCTCATCACGCCCCAGCATCGCTTTAACGCGCTGGACCGCCGTTTCCGTCGCGCGCCCCCAGCACCTTGTCCTCAAACACATTCCGGGCGGCCTGCCGGGCCGAGGCGACGCGCTTTTCCAGTTCCGCGAACGATTCCACCCCGCCCGCGCGCGCCAGACGCCCGCGCAGGCGCTGCGAGACGTTTTCCGGGTCGAACGGCCCTTCGGCGGCAAGCGCGAACAACTGGGCGAGGTCCAGATGCAGACGCGCGGCCTCTGACAGGGCGTCTGCCTCTGCCTGGGACAAGGCGCCGGCGCCGCGCAGCGCCGCGATGGCGTCCAGCGTGCTCGGTTGCAGAACCTCCGGAGCGCGCGCCGCTGTTACAAGCTGAAGATATTGCGCGGTGAAGCGCACATCGGTGAGGGCCCCGGGCGGCTGAGCCAGATCCCAGAAACCGGCGGCCGGCTTTTCCCGCTCCAGCCGGGCGCGCATATCGGCGACGTCCGTGGCGGTGGCCGCCGGATCGCGCTGCTGCGTCAGCACGTCGCGGATCAGGGCGGTGACGCGGCGGCCAAGCGCCGCAGAGCCCGCCGCGACGCGCGCGCGGGTGAGCGCCATTTTCTCCCAGGTCCAGGCCTCGGTCCGGTAATAATGTTCATAAGCGGAAAGGCGTGACGCCACCGGCCCGGAATCGCCGAACGGACGCAGTTTCAGGTCGATATGGAAGAGCAGCCCCTCGGCTGTCGGCGCAGACAAAGCGCTGACAAAACGCTGGGCCAGACGGCCGAAATAGGTCTCCGCATGGAGCGGCCGCTCACCGGCGGACTGCGCGCCTTCCGGAGCGTCATAGACCATGACGATGTCCGTATCGGAGCGCACTGTCATTTCCGAGGCGCCAAAACTGCCAAAGCCGATCACGACGAACTCGCCATCAATGGCGCCATAGCGGCGGCGCAGATCCGCCTCTGCCCGCGGCAGCAGGGCGCGGATCAGAGCCCCCGCAAGCCCGGCGTAAAATTCGCTGGCGTGCCCCGCGGTTTCTTCGCCGCGCAACACCGCCAGAGCGATGAGAAACATGGTTTCGCGCGTCAGACGGCGGGCGCGGTCCAGCGCCTCTTCCAGGCCGGATGCGCCGCCAATCTCACCCCCGATGCGCTGTTCCAGCGCCGCGGGCGCAAGCGCCGCCGCATCAAAAGCCAGAAAAGCCTCCAGCGCCTCTGGGTGCTGTGACAGTTCACGCGCAAGACGCGGCGAAAGTGTCAGCGTGTCGATCAGGTCGGCAAGCAGGCGCGGTTCACGTTCCAGCATCGACAGAAGCTGAACGCCAGCGGGCAAGGCCCGGACAAATTCATCGAACCGCACGAGCGCTGCGTCCGGTGCGGATGTAGCGCCCAGTTCCGCGGCGATACGCGGCGCCAGACGCCGCGCCAGACCGCGCGCCCGTTCGGAGCGCATGGCGCGCGGCTGCCCGGCGGTCCAGCCCGAAAATACCTCCCAGGCGGCCGGCGCGTCCGCAAAACCCAGCTCGCCAAGGCGGCGCAGGACAGCAGGCGGCGGCTCCGGTCCATCGAAGCCAAGCTGGGCGTCGTCAACCGGCACATCCGCGAAGAGACGCGAGCATATGCCGCGCGATTGTCCGATCTCCGCCAGTAATCCGGATTCGAACGCCCTGGAGCCGGAAGCGCCGCTGAGCAGAGCCAGACGGGCGCGGCCAGGATCATCCGCCGGGATTTCCTGGGTTGGCTGGTCCTCCAGCATCTGGATGCGATGCTCTACCGCGCGCAGCCGGCGATAAACGCCGGCGAGGATTGCGCAATCTTCCGTATCTGCCCGTTCCGCCTGCGCCAGAGCTTCCAGCGCCGCCAAGGTCGCCGGGAGGCGCAGCGTATCGTCCCGCCCGCCCCAAAGGAGCTGCTGCATCTGGGCGAAGAATTCGATGTGCCTGATGCCTCCCGCGCACCGTTTGACATCCAGCCCCGCGGCCCCGCCGGATTCCGCCGCGCCGCCATCCGCGATCTGGCGCATGATCGACGCCATGTCGGAGATGGCCGCATAGTCCATTGAGCGGCGCCAGACGAATGGCTGAAGCGATTGCAGAAAACGCGCGCCCGCCTCAGCATCGCCGGCAACCACACGCGCCTTGATCCAGGCGGCGCGCTCCCAGGTCTGGGCGCTGCTCTCGTAATAACGAATCGCCGCCTCGACCGGCAGCGCCACCGGCGTGGACAGCGGATCGGGCCGCAGGCGCAGATCGACGCGAAAGACGTAACCATCCGCCGTCTGCTGGCTGAGCGATGACACGATGCGCCGGGTCAGGCGTGTGCAGAAGGCGCCGGGATCCTGATGCGGAATCGCAGCGGGACTGTAGAAAGCGGCGATGTCGATGTCGCTGGAATAGTTCAATTCACGTGCGCCCTGTTTGCCGAGCGCAATGATGAAATAGCCGGAAGACGCAGCCTCTGGCGCGCCGAGAAACCGGGCATGAGCGGCGGCGGCGGATTGCAGCGCCGCATCGGCCGCTTCGGTCATCGCCTTTGTGACGTCTTCCAGCTCCCATACCCCGCCCAGATCGGCGAGCGCGGTCAGCAGATGAATGCGCGCCTTGGCCGTGCGCAGAGCTGCGTCGAGAGCCTCTGGGGATTCCGCCTGCGCCGCGGCGCGCAAGGCATCCAGCTCGCGCTCCAGCGCCTGTTCCGGCGATTGCGCGAGCATGTCCGGAAGCGCATCGCCGAAACGGCGCGCCAGACGCGCGAGATAGGGAGCGGACCCAAGCGCGCCGGCCAGCAAGGGACCGGCCCGAGCGGGAAACCGCCCCACCGCACGGAGAGCGTCCAGCGCATGTGCGCCCGCCTCTGCGTCATAAGGCGCGGGCGCGGCGGAAAGACGCTGAAGAAAAGACTGCGGCATGGCCTGAGCGTGGCGCAGCGGCGGGCCTCTGGAAAGGGTCTATCGCCGGTCTATTTCGGCTCTGGCAACAGCAGGGTCGCACACAGGCCGGGCCCGGCGGGGCCTGGCTCTCCATTATCGAGCCGGAGTTTTCCGTTATGAATGTCCGCCACCGCCTTCACCAGGCTGAGACCGAGGCCGGCGCCGGGCAGGCTGCGGCTGGATTCCAGACGCACGAACCGCTCCAGCACGCGGTCCCGCGCCTCTGGCGGGACGCCGGGGCCGGAATCGATCACGGCGACCTCCCGCTCACCAGATGCGGTCCGGCGCAGACGCAAGGTCACCGCCCCGCCCGGAATGGAGTATTTGATCGCATTATCAAGAAGATTGGCGAGCGCCTGTGAAATCAGGCCGCGATCCGCCCGCACCATCAGACCAGGCTGGATGTCCGCGTGGAAGGCCAGACCCGCGTCCTCGGCCGCCGCCTCATACAATTCCGCCATGTCGGCGACAATTTCTCCCAGATCGACCGGGATTAGCGTCTCGCGCCGCTCACCAGCCTCCAGACGAGCGATCCGCAGGATGGCGTTGAATGTGCCGAGAAGATCCTCGGTATCCGCCACCGCCTGGCGCAAAGTCTCCTCGCCGCTGCCCCCCGCCTCGACCTCGCGCAGCCCGGCTTCCAGCGACGTGCGCATCCGGGTCAGCGGGGAGCGCAGATCGTGCGCGATGGAATCACCTGCGTGGCGCAACCCGGCGGTCAATCGTTCGATCCGGTCGAGCATGGCGTTCAGATTCTCCGCCATTTCGTCCAGTTCGTCGCCAGAGAAGTTTCGCGGCGCACGGCGCGCCAGATCTCCGGCGGCGACATCGCGCGCCACCTGGTTCACCTGATTGATGCGTTCGGCGAAACGGCGGCTGACAATCGCTCCGAGGATCAGGCCTGCCGCAAGAACGAAGAAAGACCCGGTCAGGATCGCGTCGGTGACGCGGCTGATGATGCGGGTGCTGTCCTCCACATCCAGCCCGACCAGCAGACGCTCGCCGCCGGGCAAGGCGACCATCCGGCCGCGGGCGCGGCGGCGCTCCATCTCGCCGGTTTCCGGATCGGGCTGGGCGTAAGCAAAGCCGAACAGGCTTTCGTCGGCAGCGGCGCTCTCCGGCAATGTGCTGATATTGCCGGTGAAGCCTCCGCTGGAATCCACCAGCAGATAGAGATTGGCGCTATCCCCGATGCTGCGCTGCAAGACCATGCGGTTGAGCGCATCAATGCCGAACAGGTCGTAGGCCCGGATCAGCTCTTCCGCTTCGGCTTCGATGGCGCGTGAATCCTGACGCGACAGCGCGCCGGCGGTTTCTGAATAAACGTAAGCCAGGATCAGAAAGGCAAACAGCGCAAACAGCACCGCGGCGAAAAGCGTAAGCCGGAATGTGGTGGTGCGCAGAAAGGCGCGCCGGGAAGTCATCCGCGCAGGCTCACGCCTGTAGACGATAGCCAGCGCCCCTCACCGTGTGCAGCATCGGCCGGTCGTAGGGTTTGTCGATTTTCCCACGCAGCCGGGAGACATGCACGTCGATGACGTTGGTCTGCGGATCGAAATGATAGTCCCAGACCTTTTCCAGCAGCATGGTTCGTGTGACGACCTGGCCTGCGTGTTTCATCAGGAATTCCAGAAGCCGGAATTCGCGCGGCTGGAGATTGATCTCCTCACCTGCGCGTTTCACCGTTCTGGCCAGCAGATCCATTTCCAGATCGCCGACCTGGAGGCGCGTCTGCACCGCATTCGGATTGCGCCGGCGGACCAGGGCCTCGACCCGCGCCAGTAATTCGTCGAAAGCGTATGGCTTGGTGAGATAGTCGTCGCCGCCGGCGCGCAACCCTTCCACACGCTGGTCGATTTCACCCAGCGCGGAAAGAATCAGAACCGGGGTGCGGCTGCTTTCCGCGCGCAGGGACTCGATCACCGACAGCCCATCACGCTTGGGTAACATGCGATCGACAATCAGCACATCATACTGGCCTTCGAGCGCCATACTGAGCCCGGTGTCGCCATCGGGGGCGTGATCGGCAATATGGCCTGCTTCCGTCAGACCCTTGCGCAAATATTCCGCGGCGACCTTGTCGTCCTCAATGATCAGAATTCGCATGGCTCACCGTGCTGTTTCCCCTCGGCCAATAACGAACCGCCGACTATTCCTCGTTCAACGGCAATGTCACAAATCGCGATCCGCCGCCGACATGAACCAGCAGCGCCGCGGCAGTGCGGCCCGATTCCCGCGCACTGTCCAGCGCGGCGGCGACATCCTGCGGCGTGGAGACCTCCTCGCCATTGACCCGCCCGATCACCACACCACGGCCCAGTCCGCGCGCGGCCGCCACGCTGTCCGGATCGACGCCCACAATCGCGACCCCGCGCACCGTATTATCCAGCTCCAGTTCCTGGCGCACCGAACTGGTGAGCGGGGAAAGCATAAGACCATAGATGGTCTCATCCGACGGCTGCTCCGGCGCCGGGCGCGGACGCTCCTGAGACCTGCCGGCCCGCAATTCCTGCTCTGACGGGCGGGCGCCAAGCCGTACGTTAAGGGTCCGCTCCGCACCCTCACGATTGATGGAGAAACGATATCTCTCACCAGCACGCAACGAACCGACCTTGCGCGTCAGATCCGTGGAGCCGGTAACCTCGGCGCCATCCACTGCAAGGATAATATCACCGACCTGGAAGCCCGCATCATCTGCGGGGCTGCCTGCCGTAACCTGCGCGACGATTGCGCCGCTTTCCACCCCGCTGATGCCCAGAGCCTCGATCAGATCTTCCGTCACATCCTCGATCATCACCCCAAGCCAGCCGCGCGTGACAGTACCCGTCTCGGCAAGCTGGTTGATGATATTGGCCGCAACGTCCGAGGGGATTGCAAAGCCGATGCCGACATTGCCGCCCGTCGGCGAATAAATCTGCGAGTTCACCCCGATGACATTGCCATTCAGGTCGAAGGTGGGGCCGCCGGAATTGCCACGATTGATCGGCGCGTCGATCTGAATGAAATCGTTATAGGAGGGGCTGACGCCATCCGCGCCCCGCCCGGTGATCTCACGTCCGATCGCCGAAATGATCCCCACTGTCGCCGTGCCGCCAAGACCGAATGGATTGCCCACCGCCACCACCCAGTCGCCCACGCGATATCGCGGGTCCGCATCGAACTGCACGAAGGGGAAGTCCGATCCGGTGACGCGCAGCAAAGCGAGGTCGGTCGGTTCATCCGTACCGACAATTTCCGCCTCCAGTTCCCGTCCATCCTTCAAGCTGACGGTAATTCGTGTCGCGTCAGCGACGACGTGATTGTTCGTAACAACCAGCCCGTCGGGAGAGATAAAGAAGCCGGAGCCGGCGCCGCGCCCTTCGCGGGGGGCCGGCTGTTCGGGCAGGCCGCGCCGGAAAAATTCGAAGAATTCCTGAGCGCCAGGCGGAAGGTCTCGCGGGTCGAGACCGGAGAGACCGCCGGCGGCAACCTGGGTCCGCACTTCGACCGAAACCACAGCCGGGCTGACATGTTCTATGAGGTCAGCGAAGCTGACAGGGGCGACAACCGGCGCCACCCCGCCGGTCAGCGCCGGCGTGCGATTGTCCTGCGCCTCGGCCGTCGCCACGACGGCAGCACCGAAAACCGCGCCAGCAAGCGCGATCAACGAGACACTGGCCGCCGCGATTGCGCGTTTCGTGAATGTCTGAGCCATTTTTGCGAATGCACCTCTGTTTGGCTGTCGCGCCCCCGGACCCCGCGAAGGTGCAGGTCAGGCGCTGTCTTCTATCTTACAGAATGATTACTCTTGTGTAATCTTCTGCGGGTCCACACCCTTCCGCGTGAATGTGCGAATCTGGCCGCGATCTTACAAGACCAAGCGGTGGCATCGGTTCCCGGGGATCGGGTCCGATCGCTTCCCTGGCGCCAGATTGAGGCGGAATCCGTATGAACTTCCCGAATCCCGGCTCTTTGATTTCAAAGACCTGAATGAAATTTTAAGCCAAATATCCGACCGGCCGGGTCAGCGGCGCATATTCGCCAGCATCGCGGAATGGGGCTTTGGAGAGCCGCCCCGCCCCGCTTCAAGAATTTCAGGAACACCATGCTGGGAACGATCCACCGGGCGCTGCGCCGTGCGCCGGAAGCCAAGCAATCGGCCACGCACAGCCTGATCGCATTAAGCACGCCGGGTCAGCCGGTATGGACTCCGCGCGACTATAGCCGGCTGGCGCGCGAGGCCTATGCCGCAAATCCGGTGGCGCATCGCTGTGTGCGCCTGATCGCCGAAGCCGCGGCCAGCCTGAACTTCACCGTGCGGCGGGGCGAAGACAAGGCGGCGGCCGATGACCCCGCCACGGGGCTGCTGCATGCGCCCAACCCGGAACAATCCGGCGCGGAACTGTTCGAGACGCTTTACGGTTATCTGCTGACCGCGGGGAACGCCTATCTGGAAGCGGCCGAGCTGGATGGCGCCGTACGCGAACTCTACGTATTACGCCCCGACCGGATGCGCGTCGTCGCAGGCGCGCGCGGCTGGCCGGACGGATTCGAATATTCGACCGGCGGACGCAGCATGCGTTTCCCGCGCGATCCGGCCAGCGGGCGATGCGCCGTGCTGCAACTGAAGACATTCCATCCGACAAACGATCATTACGGACTTTCGCCGCTGGAAGCAGCGGCGCGGGCGGTGGACATTCACAATGCCGGAGCCGGGTGGACCAAGGCCCTGCTGGACAATGCCGCGCGCCCCTCTGGAGCGCTGGTCTATAATGCTGGCGACGGGCGGCTGACCGACGAACAATTCGAGCGGCTGAAAGCCGAGCTGGCCGAAGCGCATCAGGGCGCGGCCAATGCCGGGCGGCCAATGGTGCTGGACGGCGGGCTGGACTGGAAGCCGTTATCGCTGACGCCCGCGGATATGGAGTTTCTGGAAGCCCGGCGCGAAGCGGCGCGTGAAATCGCGCTGGCCTTCGGCGTTCCGCCGATGCTGCTGGGCATTCCCGGCGACAATACCTACGCCAATTACCGCGAGGCGAATCTGGCGTTCTGGCGCCAGACGGTCATTCCGCTGGCGCGGAAAACCGCCGCGGCGCTCACGCTTTGGCTGACGCCCTGGCTGGGGCGCGATCTGACGATCTGCGCCTGCGAGGAGCACGCGCCCGCGCTGGCCACCGAACGCGCGGCCGAATGGAAACGTGTCAGCGAAGCCAACTTCCTGAGCGAAGACGAGAAACGCGCGGCGCTGGGTCTGCCAAAAACGCCGGCCGGATCCTAATGGTGAGCGTGGCTGTGGCTGACAGGATGCACGGACGCCTGCCCCGGCTCCAGAACACTCAGCAGCCCCATCATGCCCACATCGGCATGGTCGAGAATATGACAATGCACCATCCACATGCCGGGCCGCTCATCGAACTGCACGGCCAGGCGCAGGCGCGCGCCGGCGGGGATGTTCACCGTGTCTTTCCATTCCGGGGTGCGGGATTCGTCCAGCACCTGAAAGAAATAGCCATGCAGATGGAAAGGGTGATCGAATGGCGTGTCGTTCACCACGGTCCAGACATGAGTCTCGCCGATGCGCGCCTCGATAAGATGATCGTGGGCAACGCCATTGATGCCCATCATCTCTCTCCGCGGGCGGCCGTCGAAAATATTCAGCTCCACCGTCTTCTCGACAGCGGAGGACGTGTCGACAGGCGCGATCCGGCGCAGCGAGCGGGGAATATCGATGGGCGTCACTGCCGGATCGGAAACGGTCTCGATCTCGATCAACGGAACACGGGTGCGCCCGGTGGCGGTGCCCCAGCCACGATCCACTGGAAGCCAGGCGAAGGTCTGATGCTCACCGGGTTCATTGACCGGGGTGAGGATGATGTCTGCGCGCTCACCGGGCGTCAGCACCATGCGCGGCAATTCTTCCGTCTCGGCGATCAACCCGCCATCGCCGCCCACGCGCAGCCAGCGATGATTGCGCAAGGCGATGGGGAAATAGCGCGTGATCGCCGCGTTCACGACGCGCCACCGCTGCTGTTTGCCGGCGCGCATTTTCAGAGACGGCAGAACCTTTCCATTGACCAGAACGATGTCGCCTTCGCGCCCGAACAGATCGCCAAAGGCGCCGCCCTGGTCGGGGGGCCGGAAGGAACCGTCTTCGTTCAGGCTGATGTCCGAGAGCACCACGACCAGCTCGTCTTCCGTCCCGATGCCGACCGGATCGTCCGGGTCCTCGACCACGATAGCGCCGTAGAGGCCGCGCGAAACCTGGACGGCGGAATTGAAATGCGGGTGATACCAGAACGTGCCGGCATCCTCGAAGATGAACTCGTAGCGGAAGGTTTCGCCGGGTTCGACAGGATCCTGGGTGACGCCGGGCGCGCCGTCCATGTCGTTTGGCAAACGCACCCCGTGCCAGTGAATGGTGGTCGGCTCTGGCAGCGAATTGGTGAAATGCACGATCAGCCGGTCGCCGATACGGGCGCGGATCAGCGGCCCCGGAACCGTGCCGTTATAGGTCCAGGCCGGGGTCGCGGCGCCGGGGATAAATTCCAGCTCTGCGATCCGCGCCTCAAGCGCGAATTCGATGATATGCGGGTCGGGATTAATGTCCTCCGCCTCCTGCATGCGCAGATCGGCGTCCCAGCCTTCGGGCTGGGAAACATCCGCAGCGGAAAGCGGCGAAGGCTGGCCGAACACAGGACTGGCCGCCGCCGCCGTGAATATGGCGGCGGTCAGGCAGGCCGCAATGCTGTTACGAAACGCCGCTCCGATCACCGTTTCCTCCCTTGCCGTTCCGGAACATTCCGGACATCCACATTACGGTATATAGGATGCATCTTTTTGCCCCGCATTGACCGGGCGCAACAGTTACAAGGCGTTCATCCCCGGAACGGGCGCCGCAACCCCGCCGCATGAGCGCAAATTTGGAGATTCGGCAATGATCCAGATTTTGGGATATGCCGCGCTGTTTGGAACGCCAGACCTTACGGGCGACGTGATCCGGCCGGGCGCCTTTGCCCCCTCGCTGATGCGGCGCGGATCGGCCGGAGTGCGCATGTTGTTCCAGCACGACGCCGGCGAGCCCGTCGGCGTGTGGACCGCGATGCGGGAGGACGACCGCGGCCTGTATGTGGAGGGCGGTTTGCTGGAAGCCGGCGCCCGGGGCCGGACCGCGGCGGGACTGGTGACCGCGGGCGCAATTGACGGTCTTTCCATCGGCTACCGGCCCGTACGCGCAGCGCGGCGGGCCGGCCGTGGGCGAGACCTCTATGAAGTCGATCTGTGGGAGGTGTCGATTGTCACCTTCCCCATGCAGCCGGGCGCGCGGCTACGTCTTCAGGAAGCCGCGCGAGACGCAGCCTGAGCAAGATCGAACAGGCTTAGTCGAGGCGGCTGCCGCCGTCGCGGCGCTGACAGACGTAATCCGTCGCAACGCGGCCTGTATTTGTTCCGAGCGGAATAAATGATCCGCCCGAAGCAATGCATTCCTGACGCAGCTGTTCGTACTCGGCCTGATAGGGCGACGTGCGCTGGTCTGTGCTGGCGCAGGCGGCCAGCAAAACAGCGGGCGCGGCGATAACGAAGAAACGCATGACTGCCTCCTCCTTGTCCCTCGCCGGATGAACGACTGGTTCGCAGGAACGATCCCTGACCTGAACAGAGGCTGAATGCACCGATCCGGGCGGCGAGACCGCCCGCCTGCCCGCGGCCTCATGGCCGCTTTTTTTGTGCCCGAAGGAGAACCATGAGTACAGCGAACAAGGCGGCCGCGCGGTCGCCGGAAACCAAAGCGGCCGAGAGCGACTTTCTGGCCGCCTTCGAAGCCTTCAAAGCCGCCAACGACCAGCGCCTGAATGAGCTGGAACGGCGTGGCGGGGGCGACATCCTGCTGGAAGAGAAAGTGGCGCGCATCGACACCGCGCTGCACGAGCAGAAATCGGCGCTGGACCGGCTGGCGCTGTCGGCGCGGCGGCCCGCTATCGAAAGCAGCGGCCCCGGAAACAGCGAGCCGGGTGAACGGACGCGCGCTTTCACAACCTATGCCCGGTCCGGTGATGCATCGGCGCTTTTGCAGGTGAAGGAGTTCAAGGATCTGGCGATCGAGAACGATGGCGGGCTTCTGGTTCCCGGCGAGACGGAAGCGGCGATCGACCGGCGTCTGGCGGAGGTCTCTCCGATCCGCGCCATCGCCATGGTGCGGCAGGTGAGCGCCGCCACATTCAGGAAGCCGATCAGCCTGGGCGGCGCCACGGCTGGCTGGGCCGCCGAAACAGCAGCGCGAGCCGAGACCGATGCGCCGACGCTGGACCTGATGGAGTTTCCCACCTTCGAACTTTACGCCATGCCGGCGGCGACCCAGCAATTGCTGGACGACGCGGCGGTGAATCTGGACGAATGGCTGGCCGAGGAAGTGCGCGACGTGTTCGCCGCGCAGGAAAGCGACGCCTTTGTAAACGGAAACGGCGACGGCAAGCCCGCCGGCTTTCTCTTCTATGACGCCGAGCCGGAAGGAACGCAGGATTCCGACGAGCTGGGCTATCTGGCCACGGGAACGGCCGGCGGCTTTGACTCCGACGACCCGCTGGATGCGCTGATTGAGCTGATCTATGCGCCCAAGCCGGTCTATCGGCCGAACGGACGGTTTGTGATGAACCGGCGCACACTCTCGCGCGTGCGGCGATTCAAGGACGCCGACGGAAATTATGTCTGGCAGCCGGCGGCGGCGGCGGGACAGATTTCCACCCTGCTCGGCTATCCGGTGACCGAAGCCGAAGACATGCCGGATGTGAGCGCAAACGCCTTCGCTATCGCGTTCGGCGATTTCCGGCGCGGCTATCTGGTAGTCGACCGGCAGGGCGTGCGGGTGCTGCGCGATCCCTACACCGCCAAACCCTATGTGCTGTTCTACACGACCAAGCGCGTGGGCGGCGGCGTGCAGGATTTCGACGCGATCAAGCTGCTGAAATTCGCAGCGAGCTGACGCGCCGCAAGCCAGAGCGCGGGGTCGGCCTAATCACCCATACCCGCGCAGGCCGCCGCTCTGGAAGGAGCGCCGGAGCGGCGGCCACTTTTTTTTGCGGAGGATTCCGTTGAACATCAGAACCATTACTCCGCCAATGGCGGAGCCCGTGACGCTGGCCGAAATGAAGCTGGCGCTGCGCATCGACCATGACGACGAAGATACGCTGATCGCCGCGCTGATCCGCGCCGCGCGCGAGCGCGTCGAGGCGGCTACGGGACGTGCGCTGATTTCACGGGATGTCGTCGAAACACGAGACACCTGGGGAGCATTGCGGCGAGTCCGGCTTTCGCTTTCGCCCACAAGCGCCATAGCCGAAGTGCGCATGCTGGACGAAGCTGGAAACGCCAGCCTGTTCCCTGCCGGAAAATATTACGCGGACCTGGCGGCCACCCCTCCCCGCCTGGTGCTCGCCGGGGGCGCACGCTGGCCAAGGCCGCGTCGCGCCTCCGGCGGGATCGAAATCGAATATACGGCCGGATACGGGCCGGAGCCGGACGACGTTCCCGAAGCGCTGCGCCAGGCGGTGCGCGCCATCGCCGCCGGCGCCTATGAACACGGCGGCGCGGCGGAAGCGATGGAGTCATCCGTGCGCGCGCTGCTGGCGCCCTTCATGGCGGCGCGGCTGTGAGAACGCTGTTGCGCCATCGGGTGATGCTGCTGGCCCCGGTGCGCGAGGAAAGCGCGGGCGGCGGCGCCGATGTCACCTACGAAGAAACGGCCGGAACCTGGGCCGGAATCCGCACACGCGCGGCGGGCGAGCGTGACGCCGGCGGGCGGCTGCACAGCCGCACCACGCACGAACTGACCTTGCGCTTTCGCGACGACGCCGCGCCGGGCTGGCGCGTGCGCTGGGACGGGCGCGACCGGCGCGTGACCGCGGCGTTCGACCCGGACGGGCTGCGCCGCCGCACAATCCTGATCTGTGAGGAGGAAGAATGAGTTCGGTATTCAGCGTGCAGCAGGCCGCGCACGCGGCGCTGGCCCACGACCCGCTGGTGAAGGCGGCGCTGGGCGATCCGCCGCGCATCTGGGATCAGCCGCCGAGCGGAGCGGAATTTCCCTTCGCCACCTATGGCGGCCAGCGCAGCAGCGAATTGCCTGAGGGTTTGCAGGAGCATCGCTTCACCCTGCTGGTCTATTCGCGCAGAGGCGGGCGCGAGGAAGCGGCGCACGCCATCGGCGCATTGCGCCAGGCGCTGCATGACAAGGCGCTGGTGCTGGGCAGCGGCGCGCTGGTCAGCCTGCGCGCCGTCTATGCGGACATCCTGAAAGCGGACGGGCGCACGTTTCAGGGCATTTTACGGTTGCGCGCCGTGACGGAGAGCTGAGATGGCGGCGCAAAAGGGCAAGGACATCCTGCTGAAAATCGGTGACGGAGCAGACCCGCAGGATTTCACCACCATCGCCGGGCTGCGCGCGCGCACGATCAGTCTGAACGCACGCACCGTGGACGCGACCGACGCCGACAGCCCCGGCGGCTGGCGTGAGCTGCTGCCCGGAGCCGGCGTGAAAAGCGCCAGCATCTCCGGCGCAGGCGTCTTCCGCGACATGGCGGCGGATGAGACAGCGCGCGCCGCGTTCTTCGCGCAGGAGGCGCGCGACTGGCAAATCGTCATCCCCGATTTCGGAACGCTGGAAGGAAAATTCCTGATTGCGGCGCTGGAATATTCCGGCCGGTTCGACGGTGAGGCGCAATACGCCATGACGCTGTCGAGCGCCGGGGCCATCGCGTTCACACCATTATGACAAACACGGCGCGAGGCGAGGTCTCTCTGCGCATCGGGGCGCGGACGCATATTCTATGTCTGACGCTGGGTGCGCTGGCCGAACTGGAACGTCATTTCGGCGCCGCGGACCTGAGCGCGCTGGGCGCACGGCTGAAAACCATGACGCGCGACGATTTGCAGGTTCTGCTGGCGGCGCTGGGCGGAGAGCCGGTGGCGCCGGACGCGGTCAACTGGAACGAAGCGGCGGCGGCCTGCGCCACGTGTTTCCGTCTGGCGTTCGCAAGCTAATCACGGGACGGAACGGAATGAACGCGCATTGGGCGGCCCGCTTGCGCCTGGCGGGGCGGCTGGGCGTTTCGCCCCACGATTTCTGGCGTCTTTCCGTCGCCGAATGGCGGGCGCTGACCGGCGGTGAAACAGGCCCCCAACCGATGGGCCGGGCCGCATTCGAAGATTTGAGCACGCAGTTTCCGGACAGGAAGAATGGCTGACAACGCTGACGGTATCGCAGACCGCATTCATATCGCCGGGGATGCGCTGGAGGCGCTGGCCGATGGGCCGGCGCAGCGCGCCGCGGATTCCATCACGCTCGCCTTTCGCGCCGCCGGCGCGGAGATCGAGGACGCATTGGCAAAGGCGGCGCGCAGCGGCGAAATGTCGTTTCACGCCATGGCCATGTCGATCGGGCGGGAGCTGTCCACGCTGGGGATCGAACGCTTCCTGCGCGGGCCGGTGAGCGGACTTCTGGATGGCGTTCTGGGCGCAGGCTTTGCCGGCGCACGGGCCGGCGGCGGACCTGTCCTGCCCGGCGGGGCCTATCTGGTGGGCGAGACCGGACCGGAAATCTTCCGCCCCGCCGGGGCAGGCAGCGTGGAGCCCGTCGGCGCGCGGCCGATCACCATCAATGTCACGGTGACCGGCGGCGGCGCGCCAGACCTGCATCGCAGCCAGACGCAAATCGCCGCCGAAGCCGGACGCGCCGCGGCGCGCGCGCTACGGAGGCTGTGATGGCTGCGTTTCACGACGTGCTGTTTCCGTCGCGGATCGCGTTTGGCGCCAGCGGCGGGCCGGAGCGGCGCACCGAGATTGTCACGCTCGGCTCCGGACACGAGGAGCGCAACAGTCCGTGGGTGGATTCGCGCCGGCGCTGGGACGCCGGGGGCGGACTCGCCACGCTGGACGCGCTGGCCGAAGCTGTCGCGTTTTTCGAGGCGCGGCGCGGACGGCTGCACGGTTTCCGCTTCCGCGATCCGCTGGACCACAAAAGCTGCGCGCCGGGCGGGGCTGTCTCGCCGCTGGATCAGATGCTGGCGGCGACCGATGGAGAAACCGCCGTGTTTCAACTGACAAAACGCTATGCCAGCGGCGGCGCGGAATGGGTGCGCGCGATCCACAAGCCGGTGACGGGCAGCGTGCGCATCGCGCTGGATGGAACGGAACTGGAGGAAGGCGCCGGTTTCACCCTGGATCACACGACCGGGCTGCTGAGTTTCCCCGCCGCACCAGCGGCGAACCAGACTCTGACCGCCGGATTTCTGTTCGACACGCCGGTGCGGTTCGATACGGACCGGCTGGAAGTCTCGGTCGAAGCGTTTCAGGCGGGGCGGCCGGTGAGTCTGCCGCTGGTCGAAATCCGGCTCTGAGCCATGCGCGCCATTCCAGAAACATTGCAGGCGAAGCTGAGCGGCGGCGTCACCACGCTGTGCTGGTGCTGGCGCATCGAGCGCGCGGACGGCGTGACGCTCGGCTTTACCGACCATGACCGCGATCTTGTCTTTGGCGGCCTGACCTGGCGCGCAAAAAGCGGCTTCCAGCCCGGCGAGACGCGGAGCGAGATGGGGCTTTCGGTCGACGCCGCCTCTATCGCCGGGGCGTTGGACGACGAAACCCTGACCGAAGCCGATCTGGCGCGCGGCGTCTATGACGGGGCGCGCGTGACGTGTCTGCGCGTGGACTGGAGCGCGCCGGAGGATCGCGTCACGGTCTGGACGGGCGAGCTTGGCGAGACACGGCGCGGTGAACAATTTTTCGAGGCGGAGCTGCGCGGTCTGTCGCATCGCCTGACCCAGACCACGGGGCGGGTCTATTCGCGGCGCTGCGACGCGGAACTGGGCGATGCACGCTGTGGCAAGGATGTGAGCGGAGCCGCCTTTACCGGAACCGGCGAGGCGATCCAGCACGTCTCCGCGCGCGCATTCACCGCGAGCGGACTGGACGCCTTCGCCCCCGGCTGGTTTCTGCGCGGCCGCCTGACCTGGACCAGCGGCGAAAACGCAGGCGCGGCGTTCGACATCGCGGCGCATCGCGGCGGGTTCATCGAGATGGAAACCGCGCCCGCCGCGCCGGTGCAGCCGGGCGATGCGTTCAGCATCACCGCTGGCTGCGACAAGCGCCTGACCACATGTCGTGACAAATTTTCCAACAGTGTCAATTTCCGCGGGTTTCCCTTCATGCCGGGTAATGACGCCTTGCTGGCCGGACCGGCGGGCGATGCGCGGCGCGATGGCGGCTCGCACGGCCTGATCGACTGATCCCCTCACATGACGGACATCCTGACACGGGCGGCCATCACCGCCTGCGCGCGCGGCTGGATCGGCACGCCCTACCGGCATCAGGCCAGCGCGAAGGGCGCGGGCTGCGACTGTCTGGGTCTGGTGCGCGGCGTGTGGCGCGAAGCGATCGGGCCGGAGCCTGAGATCGCCCCGCCCTATCGTCCCGAATGGGCCGAACGCGGCGGCGCGGAAATGCTGCGCGACGCGGCGCGGCGGCATCTGCTGGAGATCGCGCCAGACGCGGCGCGTGCAGGCGATGTTCTGCTGTTCCGTATCGCGCCGGAATCGCCAGCGAAACACTGCGCCATCCTGACCGCGCCGGACCGCGTGACGCACGCCTATTGGGGCCGGCATGTGACCGAGACCTGGCTGACCGGCTGGTGGCGGCGGCGCATCGCCTATGCATTCAGCTTTCCGGGAGTAACTGACTGATGGCGGCGCTTGTTCTTGGGGCGGCGGGCAGCGCGCTGGGCGGCGCGATCCTGCCCGGCTCTGTCAGCGTGCTCGGCGCGAGCATCGGCGGCGCAAGCATTGGCGGCATGCTGGGCGCCGTCGCCGGAGCCGGGATCGACGCCGCCCTGTTCGGTCCGCGCTATGAAGGCCCGCGCATCGAGGCGCTGCATTTGCAAACCTCGACCGAGGGTGCGGGCATCGCGCGCGTATTCGGGCGGATGCGGGTGGCCGGTCAGGTGATCTGGGCGGCGCGGTTTCAGGAAACTGTGACGACCGAACGGCGCGGCGGCAAAGGCGGCGGCGCACGGGTGCGCGATTATTCCTATACGCTGAGCTTCGCCGTGGCGCTGTGCGAGGGTGAAATCGCCGGGCTGGGCCGCGTCTGGGCCGATGGCGCGCCACTCGGTCTTGGCGGCGTGAATTACCGGCTGTATCACGGCGGCGAGGATCAGGCGCCGGACGCGCTGATTACGGCCATCGAGGGCGCGGAGAATGCGCCGGCGTTTCGCGGCGTGGCCTATATCGTGTTCGAGGACCTGGACCTGACGCCATTCGGCGCACGCCTGCCCAATCTGAGCTTTGAAGTGCTGCGCCGTCCTGCGCGAAACGCCGGCGCCGGGGAAACCGGAGCGCCCGGCCTCGAAACGCTGGTCAGGGGCGTGACGCTGATCCCCAGCTCTGGCGAGTTCGTCTATGGCACAGAGCCGGTGGAGCGGCTGCTGGGGCCGGGGCGCGCCGCGTCCGAAACACACCACACCGCGCGCGGCGTTTCCGACATCGAGGCGGCGCTGGACGATTTGCAATCGCAGCTTCCGGCCTGCGACGCGGTGAATCTGATCGTCTCCTGGTTCGGCAGCGATCTGCGCGCCGGGGAATGCCTGATCCGGCCCGGCGTCGAGACGCAGTTCAAGGGAACGCGCGGGGGCGAATGGCGCGTGAACGGCGTCCAGCGCCATCAGGCCTATGTGGTCAGCCAGCAGGACGGCCACCCCGTCTATGGCGGCACGCCGTCGGATTCCGCCGTGCTGCAGGCGATCCAGGCGCTGAAGACGCGGGGATTCCGCGTCACGCTGACCCCCTTCATCCTGATGGACGTACCGCCGGGCAACGGCCTGCCCGACCCCTATGGCGCGTCGGAACAGGCGGCGTTTCCCTGGCGCGGCCGCATCACGCCGCACCCCGCGCCGGGCCAGCCGGGATCGCCGGACAAGAGCGCCGCCGCGGCGGCGCAGATCGGCGCATTTTTCGGCGCCGCCCTGCCCGCCCATTTCACCGCGAGCGGGGCGAGCGTGGCCTATTCCGGCCCGGACGAATGGTCGATGCGGCGCCTGACGCTGCATTATGCGCGGCTGGCGCAGATGGCGGGCGGCGTGGACGCCTTTGTCATCGGCACCGAGATGCGCGGAATCACCTGGGCGCGCAGCGGCGCCGGGACGTATCCCGCCGTCGCGCATCTGCAATCGCTGGCGGCGGATGTGAAGTCGATCCTGCCCGGGGCGGAGGTCGGCTATGCCGCCGACTGGAGCGAGTATTCCGGCCACCAGCCCGCCGATGGCAGCGGCGACGTATATTACCATCTCGATCCGCTCTGGGCCGATCCGAATAGCGATTTCATCGGCATCGACTGGTATGCGCCGCTGGCCGACTGGCGCGACGGCACGGAACACGCCGACGCGGCGCTGGCCCATTCCATTTATGATCTCGATTATCTCTCCGCCAATGTTGAAGGCGGCGAGGGATACGACTGGTATTACGCCTCGCCCGCCGACCGCGACGCGCAAATCCGCACGCAGATCACAGACGGGCACGGCTCGCCCTGGGTGTTCCGCTACAAGGATCTGCGCGCCTGGTGGAGCAATCCGCATCATAACCGGCCGGGCGGGACGCCCTCCGGGTCGCCGACCGCCTGGGTTCCGCAATCCAAACCTGTGCGCTTCATGGAGCTGGGCTGTCCCGCCGCCGACAAGGGTCCGAACCAGCCCAATGTCTTCTACGATCCGAAAAGCAGCGAGAGCTTTCTGCCCTATTATTCCAGTGGCGCGCGCGACGATCTGGTGCAGCGGCGGTTTCTGGAAGCGCTGCTGGGATATTGGACGCCAGAGGCGGGACGCAATCCGCAATCTTCCCTCTATGGCGGGCCGATGCTGGACATGGGCAACGCCTTTGTCTGGACATGGGACTCGCGGCCCTGGCCTGAATTTCCCGCGCGCGATGATATCTGGGCGGACGGGCCGAACTGGCGGCTGGGCCACTGGCTGACCGGACGGATGGGGCTGGCGATGCTGGCCGATACAGTCGCCGAAATCTGCACCGACGCCGGATGCGCGGACGCCGATGTCTCGGCGCTGGATGGCGTCATCTCCGGCTATGTGCTGGGCGGGCCGTGCAGCGCGCGCGACGCGCTGGCGCCGCTGGCCGCCGCGTACCGGTTCGACCTGATCGAAAACGCGGAAGGCTTGCGCTTCCTGCCGCGCAACAAGGCGCGGACCGGCGCCGCTGTCGATGCGGACAGCGCGGTGTGGCGCGACGGCGCGCCGCGCTATGCGCTAACGCGGGCGCAGTCCGGCGATCTGCCGCGCGAGGCGCGCGTGCGCTTCATCGACGAGGCGCGCGACTATGAGAGCGCCAGCATCTCTGCCCGCGACCGCGACGCGGAACACCAGCGCGCCGTGGAGCTGGAGTTGCCGCTGGCGCTGGATCCGGGCCAGGCCGGAGCGCTGGCGCGCGCCGCGCTGCACGACGCCCGCGCCGGGGCGGAGACGCTGGAGATCGAACTGCCGCCTTCGCGTCTGGCGCTGGAGCCGGGCGACGCGGCCCCCGTCACGCTGGCCGGCGCCACGCGGATATTGCGCGTAACCTCCGCCAGCGGCGGCGCGGCGCGGCGCATGACTCTGAAAGCGGAGGCCGAGGCGCCGCCTTTGGTCGCCGGACCGGAGCCCGGCCTGCGCGCCATCGCCGCCATGCCTGCGCGGCCGGCGCTGTTTGTGCTGGACCTGCCTTTGCTGCCCGGAGAGACGGACCGCGCCGGACCGCTGGCCGCCGCCTTTGCCGATCCGTGGCCGGGCGCGGTATCCCTCTGGGCCGGGACGAACCCCGGCGCGATGACCGAACGCGCCAGCGCCGGACGCCCCGCCATGCCGGGCGAACTGATCGAACCATTGCAGCCCGGCCCGCCGGGGCGTTGGGATGAGGCCGCCCGGCTCCGCCTGCGCCTGCATCACGGCGCGCTCTTCAGCATCGAGGCGGCGGAGGCGCTGGCGGGCGGCAATCTGCTGGCCGTGGAATCCTCCGATGACGAATGGGAAGTGCTGAGCGCGCGTACGGCCGAACTGATCGAGCCCGGCGTCTATGAGCTTTCCGGCCTGCTGCGCGGGCTGGCGGGCAGCGAGCGCGCCATGGCCGCGTCAGCGAATACGGGCGCGCGCGTGGTGGTGCTCAATGCGGCGCTGGTTCCGGTTCCCATGAGCGACCATGAGCGCGGCGAGACGCTGCTGTTCGGCGCCGGTCCCGGCGCGGCCCAGCCCGGCGGTCATCATTTCGAGACCGTGGAGACGGTCTGGGCCGGCATTGCGCACCGGCCGCTGTCGCCCGTGCATCTGCGCGCCATGCGCGTTGATGATGGCGTGCGCATCGGCTGGGTCCGGCGCACAAGGGTTGGCGGCGATTCCTGGACAGCGCAGACGCCGCTGGGCGAAGAGATCGAAGCCTATGAGGTCGAAATCCTCTCACCGGAAAACGCCGTGGCGCTGACATTATCCGTCACCGCGCCGCAGGCGGTGCTGAGCCCGGAGCAGGAAACCGCCATTTTCGGCGGCCCGGCCGGGAGCCTCGGCGTGCGCGTCTATCAGCTCTCCCCGCTCTATGGGCGGGGCGCCCCGGCCGAACGGACGCTTTATCTCCCGGCCTGAGCCGCCTATCTCTGGCCTCGCCGGCGGCGGCGCGCCTATGCTGCCCCCGGCTGCGGAGCAAAGGCAAAGCGTGGCGGACGATCCCTATAAAGAACTGAACGTGCAGCGGAACGCCTCCAAAGAGGAGGTGCGCAAGGCCTATCGCAAACTGGCCAAGGAGCTGCACCCCGACATCCGCCCCGGAGACAAGGCGGCGGAGGAGCGATTCAAGAGCGCCACCGCCGCGTTCAATCTGCTCAGTGATCCCGAAAAGCGCGCCGCGTACGACCGCGGCGAAATCGACGCCGATGGCAACCCGCGTCATCCCTTCGCCGGGGGGGGCGCGGGCGCCTATGGCGGTCCGCGCGGCGGAACTCAATACACCTATCGCCAGAGTGGCGCGGAGGGGTTCGAAGACCTGAGCGACGTGTTCGCCGATCTGTTCGGGCGCGACACCGGCATGCGCCGCCCGCGCAGCCGCGCCCGGGGCGAGGACATCCGCTACACCCTGGACGTCGACTTTCTGGACGCGATCAAAGGCGCGGAAAAAACCGTGACCATGGCGGACGGCAAGACGCTGAAGCTCAAAATCCCGCCAGGGATCGAGACCGGCAAGGCATTGCGTCTGCGCGGTCAGGGCCGGGCTGGGCCGGGCGGCGGACCGGCGGGCGACGCGCTGGTCGAAATGCGGGTGCGCCCGCACCCGATGTTCGAGCGCGACGGCGTTAATATCCGCATGGAGCTTCCGGTCACGCTGAAAGAGGCGGTGCTGGGCGCCAAGGTGACCGCGCCGACCGTGGACGGTCCGGTGACGCTGACCGTTCCCAAAAACAGCAGCAGCGGCGCGGTGCTGCGCCTGGCCGGCAAGGGGGCCGGTGCGCCGGGCAAGCGGGGCGACCAGCTTGTGCGCCTGAAAATCGTTCTGCCCGAAGGCGGCGACGAGGCCCTCACCCGCTTTATGGAAACTTGGAAGGCGGGGGATTACGATCTCCGGCGTAATCTGAAAGTTTAATCCAGACAGGCTATATTCAGGGCGCGTTCAGCGGATTTGGGAGATAGAAAGGCGCCATGACACGCCGCGCCGTCATATTCGCCATCGCCGCGACCTGCGCGTTCACGGCCGGTCTTCCGGCCGCGGCCCAGAATCCGTTTGGCGACATGCGGCAAAATTACAACGCCGAACAGGCCCGCGACGCCCGCAGGGGCGGACAGGTGATCCCCGGCGCCCAGGCGCGGGCCATCGCCATGGCCCAGCATCCGGGCGCCGAATATGTCAATCTGACGCTGGGCAGTGACGGCCAGCGGGAAGTGTATTCGGTGCGCCTGCGCACGCGCGACGGACGGATCGTGGAAGTGGTGCTGGACGCGCGCACCGGCGCGGTGCTGCGGAGGTAGGGCCGATGCGAGTGCTTGTGGTGGAAGATGACGCCGACCTGCGCCGCCAGCTCAAGTCCGGACTGGAGGACGCCGGTTACGCGGTGGATGTCGCGGCCGACGGCGAGGAGGCGGAGTTTCAGGGCGAGTCCGAGCCCTATGACGCTATCGTTCTGGATCTCGGCCTGCCGAAGGTCGATGGCGTGACGGTGCTGGAACGCTGGCGCGAAGCCGGCATGGAGGCGCCGGTTCTGATCCTGACCGCGCGCGACCGCTGGAGTGAAAAGGTCGCCGGCTTTGACGCCGGCGCCGACGACTATCTCACCAAGCCGTTCCACACCGAGGAGCTGCTGGCGCGTCTGCGCGCCCTGATGCGCCGCGCCGCCGGGCGCGCGTCTCCAACGCTGGAAGTGGGCGACCTTACCGTCGATACGCGCTCCGCCCGCGCTTTCGTGGCCGGGCGTGCGATCAAGCTGACATCGCATGAGTTCAAACTGCTGCGCTATCTGGCGCATCACGCGGGCGAAGTGATTTCCCGCTCTGAACTGGTCGAGCATATCTACGATCAGGATTTCGACCGCGACTCCAATACGATTGAGGTGTTCATCGGGCGGTTGCGCAAGAAGATCGGCGCCGACCGCATCGAGACGGTGCGAGGTCTTGGCTATCGTCTGGCGCCGCCGGACGACGCCGGCGCATCGTGAGAGCAACACGCTCGCTATTCGCGCGCCTGCTGCTGAGCGGCGCACTCTGGGCGCTGCCCCTGCTGCTGGCCGGCGCCATCGGGTTATCGGCGGTCTATCGGGCGACCATCTATCGCGATCTGGACGACTCGCTGCGCGCCGCCGTCACCGCGCTGATCGGCGCCGCCGATGTTTCCCCGGATGGACGCATCCTTGCACCGCAACTGGCCGACGACCGCTTCACCCAGGCCCTGTCCGGCCGTTACTGGCAGATCATCTCCGGCCCGGAAGCGCCGCCTGTCGCGTTCTCGGATTCGCTGTGGGATGAGCAGTTGAACCTGCCCGCCGCGACCATTGAGGAATTGCTCGCCAATCCGGGGCAAAGCCGCTCTCTCCATATCGAAGGACCGGCCGGAGAGTCGCTCCGCGTGGTGGCGGACTCCATTATCCTGCCGCGCATGCCGGCGCCGGTCGTGGTGGCCGCCGCGGCCGACCGTTCGCCGGCGGAACGCGCCGTGCGCAGCTTCACCATCGCCGCGGCCTGGACGCTGGCGGCGTTCGCCGCCGCGCTGATCCTGGCGCTGATCGTTCAGACGCGCATGGGCCTGGCGCCACTGGTGCGTCTGCGCCAGGCCGTCGCCGATGTGCGTGAAGGCCGCGTGGAACGGTTGCAGGAAGGCTATCCGGTGGAGATCGCGCCGCTGGCCGACGAGCTGAATTCCCTGATTCAGCATAATCGCGAGGTTGTGGAGCGCGCACGCACCCATGCCGGCAATCTGGCGCACGCGCTGAAGACGCCGATCGCGGTGCTGCTGAACGAAAGCCGGGGCCGCAACGACGAATACGGCCATCTGGTCCAGCGTCAGGCCGACACCATGGCGAAGCAGGTCGACCATCATCTGCGCCGGGCGCGCGCCGCCGCGCGCGGGCGCGCCGCCGCCGCGCGCACGCCGGTCGGCCCTACGCTCGACGACATCGCCCGCACGGTGGGGCGCATCTATCGCGACAAGGATCTGGAGATCGACGCCGAATGCGACGAGGCGCTGATCTTTCGCGGCGAGCGCCAGGATCTGGACGAGATGGTCGGCAATCTGCTCGACAATGCCGCGAAATGGGCGGCGGGAAAGGTCGCCGCCCGTGTGACGGCCCTGCCGGAAAACACGCTGGAAATCCGCATCGAGGATGACGGGCCCGGCCTGCCTGCGGAGAAACGGCAGGAAGCCCTGATGCGCGGCGCAAGACTGGACGAAACCGCGCCAGGCACAGGGCTGGGCCTGGCCATCGTCAGCGACCTGGCCGAAGCCTATGGCGGCGAACTGACGCTGGAGGATTCGGCGCTGGGCGGACTGGCGGCGGCGCTGCGTCTGCCCGCGGCGCTGTAAGGCCCTATTAAGGCTGGGGGATTACGCTTCGGTCACCATTTTTCAGGTGGCCGCCAGTGTCTCTCGATCCGTCGAAACAGGCGAAATTACAGGCGTTTCTGGCAGCTTTGCCCGAAGAGCAGGCCGGCCGGCTGCTGGCCGCATGTGAGGCCGCGGAAGGGCATGGCGGCACAGGTTTGCCGCTGGAACTGGTGCGTGAGGCTTTGGCCCATCGCGCGGATGCAGCCCTTGCACACGCTTTCGGCGCCATGACGCCGCTGGTCCGGCCGGAATGCGGGCCGAAACGGATAGGCCGGATTACACGGACCTCGCTCGACTCCGTCGCAGCGCTGGCAAAACAGATCGCGCCCAATGTGTGGTCGGCGCTGGCCGCCGGCGAACAACCGGTCAGCGCGCATCGTGAAATTCTTGGCCGGTCGTTGCGCGCGGAACTGCGCAACGATGACGGCGCCGAATTCCGGTACCGGACCAGGATGGGCGGCGAGCGCGGCTATCGGGACGCCTGTGACATCAGCGCTCTGCTGTGTGCGGAACCGGAACTCTCCGACGGGCTTTCCCGGCTGCCCCAACGCATCGAGGAATTTGACAACGCGATGGTGGGCCACGTGCTCGATCTTTACGAGCAGGTGACGGTCAAGGACAGCGGCGCGCCGCTGCTGTTGCTGTTTCTGGTTCTCGAGCGGCTGGAAAAGCGCGCGCAAATTCTGCGTGTTCTGAAAAGACTGGTGGGTCAGGATGACGACCTGATGGCGGCGCAAACCGATATCGGCGCCATCGGCGATACGCTTCTGGATGAAGCCGGCGCCGCCGTGGCGATGCTAAGCGTGGCCCCTACCGTGACGCCGGACGGGCCGGCCATGGTCGCCGCGCTCGGCCGTTTCGCCTCGATCTCGCGCGGAATGACGCGGGAGCTTGGTATCCGCCGCGACGGCATGTGGGGGCAACGCCTCAAGGAGTTGCGTTTTCAGACCGCGCAGAACATGGACATCGTATGCGCCGCTGCCGCCAAGGCGATTGACGAGGCGCTGCCGCAGGCGCGAATGCGGCTCGATACCGGCGCCTTTGTGCTGCGCCCCGACACCGGCGCCCCGCCCCACGAAGCGATGTATGCTCGCGGCCTGAATTTCGCGATCATTCTGGGCGGCGTCGCGGAACATGCCTCGCCCTGCGCATTCACCGCCGAATACAACAAGGCGCGCGAGGCGGCGGAGCGTATCGTGCATGCCTATTGCGAAGGGATCATCGAGCTTCTGCAATATGCCGGGGACGACATGCTGCCCTCTATCGAACCGTGGCGGGATCTGGCCGAGCAGTTCACCGCCGGCCTGCTGGGCGAGAGCGCGAAAAATGTCTTCCGGCGGCGCTCCACAGCGGCCCGCATGGCCCGCGCCCGCGCCAAGGTCGCCTGAACGGCTTTCCCTAAAACAGCGCCCGACCACATAGCCGGTCACGCTGACGGTCAGCCGGCAGTATTCACAAAATAGATTTTTCGATAAACCAAACAGCGGAGGGCCGCACAAGGCCAGCGAACTGGCCCTGTCGGCCCTCTTTGCTGTTCAGATTCCGCTCAGGCAGGGCAGAGCCCACATCCCACGCGGCTTCCGATCAGCATTCCCGTGCGTTTCCGCCGGGAATGTTCTTCGGTGTTACCCTCGGAACGCTTCAACCATACGCCTCGCCGGTGATGGCGACAATGGGCGTCTACAGTGAAGCCTGTGGATGACTTCCGATTACTGTGGACAAGCCGCCACCGTTAGAGCGTGCGCAGGCGCGGCGCCGATTCGGATCCCAGCATCAGGTCGGCAAGCGCCCAGACCAGCGCATCCACCCGGTCGTCGCTGGCCTCATCCCCTGTTCCCAGCGCGCGCATCTCTGCTTCCAGCTCTGCGAACACGCCGCAATGAATCACCTGGCCGCGCTCATAGAGCGCCGCCGCCGGCTCTGCCCGCTTGGCCTTGCCGCGCGTGGCCCGCACCAGCCGCACCGGCAGGCTGTGCGCGGCGGCGCGCAGCACGCTTTCCACCAGATCGCCGCCCTGGTTTGCTTCCGCCACCACAAGATCGGCGCGCCAGAGATCGAACGCCTCGGCCGCCGCGCGCGCCCATCCCTGCGGCGAGCGGCCCTGACAGCTTGCGTCCGCCAGCACAAAGGCGCGGCGCGCCAGGCCTTCGCCCGCGGCGCCGGCGACAACGATGCCGCAGGCGTCGGCCCGCGCGCCCGTACTGACCGGCGGATCGACTGCGACCACAATCCGGTCCAGATGCGCCGGGGGCGCGCCGCGCGCCGCCTCCAGCATCGCATAAGTCCAGAGCGCGCCATCGCGGGCGTCCACGATCTCGCCGTCCAGCTCCTGCGCGCCCAGCCGCCCGCCGCCATAGAATTCCTGCATCGACTGACGGAACGTTTCGGGCAGAAAACTGGCGTCGGCGGTGCGGCCGCGCCGCAACTCGACGCCCGGCAAGGCCGTCAGCCTCTTGAGCGCGGGGATCGGGCGCGGCGTGGTGGTGAGCGCAAGGCGCGGACGCTGGCCCAGCCGCAACGTCATCAGCAGCATGTCCAGCGTCTGCTGGGGGCGGCGCCAGGCGCAGAATTCATCGCCCCATGCTGCATGGAATTGCGGACCGCGCAGCCCGTCCGGCTCCTCGGCCGAGAAGGCGTAGGCGACCGCGCCGTTCGGCCATTCCAGCCGCCGCCGGCTGGGCTGCCAGGCCGGTCTGGCCCATGACGGCGCAATGGCGATCAGACCCGACGGGCCTTCGATCATCACTTCGCGCGCGGAGTCATGTGTGGGGCCGACCAGCGCCAGACGGCCCCAGCCCCGCCGCTCTACCCCGGCGCGCACCCATTCGGCGGCGGCGCGCGTCTTGCCCGCGCCGCGTCCGCCCAGCAGCAGCCAGATGCGCCAGTCGCCTTCCGGCGGCGCCTGATGCAGCAACCGGCGCGGCGCCCAGAGGGAGGGTCCGCCGCGCGACAGACCCGGATGGGACCGCGGGCGCACGGATGTCTGCTGCGATGTCGTAATCAGATGCCCGGTCTCCGCGTTCGCTTCGGCCCGGACAGTATGGCGGCGGCGGCCTTCCCCGGACCGCGCCCCGGCGTTTTCAATCAAAGCAATTGAATTAATTCAAATAATTCTTCCGAAATGGGAGAAAACCAGAGCCAGGCATGCCCGGATTTTTCCGCCCGCGGGGGCCGGCGGGTCAGGGGGCGGCTGATTCAGAACGCCGCGTCCAGAAAAGCCTGCACCACGCCGGCGCCTCCCGGCGGCCAGTCGGCCTCAGCCACGCGCGCACCGTCCGCTGTCTCCACGATCCACTGACCCCGCCATATTCCGGCGGTCAGCGCCACTGTCGCACGCGCGCCGGCGACTGACGGCCCGTTTCCGGGCTCGGCGTCATCGCTGAGACCTGTGGCGAAATCTTCCGCCGCCGTATCGGCGCTCCGCGCTGTGTAGAGCAGGACGCTGGCGCCGCCGCGCAAATAGATACAGCCGGACAGAACCCCGGCGCCGGCCCGTTCACCCGTCACCGCCTCTTCCAGCGTGAAGCCGGCCAGTTCGGCCGCGCAGTCCGGACCGGGCGCGGATTCTTCCACCGCCACGACGCCGTTCGCGGCGCCGGCCGCCAGCACAAAGGCGCGCGCCTCGGCGGGCGCAAAACCGGGGATGGCGTATCGAAGCGTGACGGCGAGCCCGCCTTCCCCGGCGGATGTGATCCAGATTTCCTCACGCCCGTCGCCGGCGTCTGTCTCGCCCAGATGGAACGCGGCGGCCGACCAGGGCGGGGGTGCGCCGGCATCGCCCAGAGGCGCGCCATCAGACACGGGCGCGGCGCCGCCGCGCGTCAGCACGGCCCCGGCGCGCGGCGCCTCATAGACGCAGGCCGCATCGTCCGCGCGCACGCGCGTAAAGCCGCTCAGGCGCTCGGGACATTCCAGCGGCGCGGCCTGCGCCGGCGCCGGGATGAAAACCTGCGCAGCGGCCGGAGACGCAGCGGCGCCGACCACAAAGCCTGCGAAAGCCAAAACCGGGGAGAAGAAGACGCCGGACCGCTTCATGGCGCCGCATCCGTATCCGGGTCGTATTGCATCAGCAGCACGCCGTCTGTGCGGCCCGCCAGATGCGGGACCGGGCGAAACCCTGCCTTTTCATAGGCGCGCATGGCGCGCCGGTTGGCGGGGTCTGGGTCGATGATGATGGTTTCATGCCCCTCCTCGCGCAAGCGGCGGACAAACGCGGCCAGCGCCGCCGGGCCGATCCCCTTCGACAGATAATCAGGATCGCCGATGGAAAGATCGACGCCCACGGTTTCGGCGGGGAACTCCGCCAGCCAGGGATTGTCCCGGACCCAGTTCTCGTTCTGATAATGGCCGAGGAACCAGACTTGGATATAGCCCACCGGCGCCCCGTCCAGCGTGATGAGGAATGGCCGCGTCGTGTCGCGGCCCTCCACCATATCGCGGATAAAGCCCAGCTCCTGTTCCGGCTCGCCCCACCATTCCCGCATATGCGGCGCATCCAGCCAGGCGCCCAGCAGAGGATAATGCTCCGGCGTGACCGGGATAAAACCGATCCGCTCGGCCAGAGTCTCTGTCACGACCGCTCGCGCGTGCGGGCGAATTTCAGATCGGGGTGCTTTTCCTCCGCATAGTTCGCCTCCCACTCGGTGCGGGCGAGGAAGACCGGCGCGCCGTCAATGTCCTCCGCGATCTGGCTGCGATAGGCGGCCTCCAGCTTCGCCATCGCCGCCTCCGGCCCCAAGAGCCAGCGCGCGGTGACATAGGGGCTGGTTTCGAACATCACCTCCAGCCCGTATTCGGAGACCATGCGCGTCGCCATCACCTCGAACTGGAGCTGACCGACCGCGCCGACGATGAAATCGCCGCCAATGCGCGGCCGGAAAAGCTGCGTGACGCCTTCCTCGGCCAGGCTCTCCAGCGCCTTTTTCAGATGCTTCTGCTTCAGCGGGTCGGCGACGCGCACCCGGCGCAGCATTTCCGGCGCGAAATTGGGCAGGCCCGCGAATTCGTATTTGCCGGATTCCGACAGCGAGTCCCCGACGCGCAGCAGGCCGTGATTGGGCGCGCCGATAACATCGCCCGCCCAGGCTTCGTCCGCCGTCTCGCGCGACTGGGCGAAAAAAGCGACCGGAGAATGGATCGGAACGGTCTTGCCCGCCGCCGTCCTCAGCCGCATGCCCCGCAGGAACCGGCCGGAGGTCAGCTTTACGAACGCCACGCGGTCGCGATGGTTCGGGTCCATGTTCGCCTGCACCTTGAAGACGAAGCCCGTCACCTCCGCGTCGTCGGGAGCCAGCATCCCCTCCCCCTGCGGCGTCGATACGGCGCGCGGCGCGGGCGCCGGCGCAAAATCCGCCAGCGCGTCCAGCAGCTCGCGCACGCCAAACCCGCGCAGGGCCGAGCCGAAATAAACCGGCGTCAGATGCCCTTCGCGATAGGATTGCTCCGAAAACGCGGCATAGCCGCTACGCGCCAGCTCCGCCTCTTCCTGCGCGGCCCGGTATTCGTCCGCGCCGAGCAGCGCTTCCGCTTCCGCCGCGGAAAGGCGCGGCGCGGGCGCACCCCGCTCCGCCTCCTCCGTTTCCGTATCCGGCCGCCGGTACGGCAGGAAGGCGCCATCGTTCAGATCGAGCACGCCACGGAAGCGCGCACCGGCGCCCGCCGGCCACTGCATCGGCGCCGTATCCAGCGCCAGCTTCTCCTGGATCTGGTCGAGCAGCTCGAGCGGATCCATCGCCTCGCGGTCCATCTTGTTGACGAAGGTGGTGATGGGAATGTCGCGCAGACGGCAGACCTCGAACAGCTTCAGCGTCTGCGGCTCGATGCCCTTGGCGGCGTCCAGCACCATCACCGCGCTGTCCGCCGCCGTAAGTGTTCTATACGTGTCTTCGCTGAAGTCTTCGTGGCCCGGCGTATCGAGCAGATTGAACACCAAGGCGCGGTGGTCGAAGGTCATCACGCTGGCCGATACGGAAATGCCGCGCTCGCGCTCGATCGCCATCCAGTCGGAACGTGTGCGCCGCTGTTCTCCGCGCGCGCGCACCGCGCCGGCCAGACGGATCGCGCCGGCGGCGAGCAGCAAATTCTCTGTCAGCGTCGTCTTGCCCGCGTCGGGGTGCGAGATGATGGCGAAGGCGCGCCGGCGGCCGGATTCATAGGAAAGCGGCGCGATGTCACGCGGTATGGCGGTGGATGCGGTCATGGCGGCGGGCTTTAGCTGGATGATCTGTGCGCGTCCATGCACCTGCGCCGCCCGCTGCGATAAAAATTCAGGCCGGACTTGCAGAGCCTGCCGTTCATCTATACTCCCTGCCGCGAGCAAACCTTAAGAGTTCGCCGCAAACCCTAGAAATCGGCAAAAGAAGAAAATGGAAGACAATACTCAGCTTATTGAAATGACGGCCGATGTCGTCGCCGCCTATGTCAGCAACAATGTCATTCCCGCGAGCGAAGTTCCTGCGCTCATCCAGGGCGTGCATACCGCGCTGCGCCATGTCGACAGCGGCGCCACGCCTGCCCCGGCGCCCGAACCCGCCGTGCCGGTGAAAAAGTCCATCCATAACGATTATCTGATCTGTCTGGAGGACGGCAAAAAGTTCAAATCGCTGAAGCGGCACCTGCGCACCAAATACGATATGTCGCCCCAGGAATACCGCGAGAAATGGGGCCTGGCGCCGGACTATCCCATGGTTGCGCCCAATTACGCCCAGCAACGCTCTGAACTGGCCAAGAAAATGGGTCTGGGCCGCAAGGCCAAGAGCAGCCGCAAGGCTTAGAGTCCGCGCTCGCCGGCCATTTCTTAACGAAAACGTCAAAAGGGGCCTTCGCGGCCCCTTTTCCATACATGCATCCGGAAATGTGAGTCCTGTTGAATCCCAACGCGGAAAAGGCGCGCGGGGACTCTTGCCAAGAGTCGGCAAATCATCGAATAGTGATTCGCACGTTAACCAAAAGACAAAACGGATGCGGGGGGACGAGGACATCATGTCCGCGTGCGGGGGACTCTTTCGTGCTCAGATTCTGATCGAAGATCAGTTGCAGCTCTACGATTGGTGGCGCGCGCAATGTCCCGATGGGGGCGCCCCCCCGCGCGGGTCGCTGAAGCCTGCGGAAATCGCCCGGCTGCTGCCCAATGTCACTTTATACGAACGCTGCGGCGAGGACTGGCGGGTGCGGCTTGCCGGCACGGCGCTGTTCGACACGCTGGGCGAAGAAATCAGCGGTTGCGCGCTGGGCGAGCTGCCGCTGGGCGCCAGCCTGCGCACCTGGCGCCGCGCGCTGGACTTCGCCTGCGAGACGCGCGGCCCGGTCTGCGGGGCGCAGCGCCTGTGGTGGAACGGTCCGCGCACCATGGCGCGCTTCTGGCTGCGCCTGCCGTTCACGGGCGCGGCGGATTATCCCAGTCTTGTGCTGGGCCATGAGAGTTTCCGCCCCTTCGAGGGCGCATTGCACGCCCCGGCCATGGCCTGGGCCGGCTGAGCCGCGAATCTCCCCGCATTTTTCTTGCCTCCGCCACTGTAAAATCATCCGCTTAGCCTTCCTTTTACGCGCAAGATAGGAATAAATTCCTCTGGGTGCCGCCGGCCCGCTAGGCTGACCGGACATCGGCGGAGGAGTAAAAAATGACCTCGCAAGAGGCGTGTCTGAGAGCGGATCTGGCGCGCGCGCGCCTGACATGTGCGCTGGTCGCCTATGCGTTCGGGGCCGACCCCGGCGCGCTGGAACAGGACCGGCGCTCGCACCGCGTTTCGTTTTTCCGGCAGGTCGCCATGTATCTGCTGCATGTCGGATTTGGCATGAGTCTGGCGCGGGTGGCCGGCGCGTTCGGACGCGACCGGTCCACCGCCTCATACGCCTGCCACCGGGTGGAGGACGCCCGCGACGATCCCGATTTCGACTCGATGATCGAGGCGCTGGAGGAGGCGTTGCGCAGCACGCCCCAGCCCGATGACTGCCTTCCCCCCTCTGTCGCGGCGGTGCGGAAATGACCCCGGCGGCGGAAATGCGCCTGTTGCGCCGGCTGAGCGCGCCGGGTGTGACGCTGGCCCCGGATGGGCCGGATGGCTGGGCCGCCTTTCCAGACGGCGACCGGCGGCGACGGCCGCTGCTCCGGATCGGCGACGCCGACATGCGGGCGCTGATCGCGGCGGGAACCGTCAGCGGCGGGCCCGTGCGGGCGCTGACCGAAGCGGGACGCGCCCGGCTGACGCGGCTGCGCGCCGGGCGGAGCCAGGATTTCGCGGTCCAGCACCGGATTCTGGCCGAACGCGCCATGCCCGATGGCGGCGGCGGACCGGTCACGGTCAATCTGGCGGAATCGCCGCTGGCGCGCCTGACCCGCTCGGATTCCGCGAGCGGGCAGGCCTCGTTCGACTGGGCGGAGCTGACGGCGGGCGAACGGCTGCGCGCCGATCTGGCCCGCTCCACATATAATGCACGCGTGACCATGGACTGGGGCGCGCCGCCGGCCGGCAAGGGCGCGGCGCGCACCGGGCGCGATCCCGGCGGAGCGGCGGACGCGACGCTGGCGGCGCGCACACGGGTCAATGCCGCGCTGGATTATGTCGGCGCGCCGCTGTCTTCCGTGCTGCTCGACATTCTGTGGCGCGAGCTGAGCCTGGAGGCGGTGGAGCGCGCGCAGAACTGGCCGCGCCGCACAGGAAGGCTGGGCGTGAAGCTGGCGCTGGCGCGGCTGGCGCAGCATTACGGGCTCACATCTGCGCCATCTGTCAGGGCGTGATCCGCTTTTCCTTGCCGGGCCGGGCCGCCTTCTCTAGTCCTACGGCATCCGGCAATCGGGTTGGATCGCCGGATGCCGTGGATTTATGAGTGGCCGCGCCGGTTATGTGAAAAACCGGTTCCCACTTTTTCGCCCGGCGCTCTCGTCCGGTCGGAAGGCCGCGCCTTCGAGGAGGACCAATGGCGTACGCAGCGGGACTGGCGGTTGTACTCACTTTGATGTGGTGGGTGCTTTCGGGCCAGACCGATCCGCTGTTCCTGATGCTGGGCGCGGGATCCGTGATCTTCACCGTGGCGCTGGTCCGGCGCATGGACCTGATCGACTGGGAGATTGTCCCCTATCAGGGCCTGCACAGGAACATCCCCTATTGGCTGTGGCTGGCCAGGGAGATTGTCCGCGCCAATATCGCGGTGCTGAAGCTGGTTCTGCGCCCGAAGCTGGACATCGAACCGCGCGTGGTGCGGGCGCCATCGACGCAGCGTTCGAGTCTGGCCCTCGCCACTTTCGCCAATTCCATCACCCTGACGCCCGGAACGGTGGCCGTCGATGTCGGCGCATCCACCATCCTGGTGCATGAGCTGGACGCCTCGCTGTCCAGCGAGGACGGGCTTGTGGAAATGGGACGGCGCGCCGCCATCGCCTTCGACCCGCCGGTGAAGCCGCTAAAACCATGATCGAATTCTGGTTCTATCTGGCCGCAACGCTGATCCTGATCGCCGCCATGGCGCTGATCCTGGCGCGGCTGCTGAACGGCCCCACGCTCTATGACCGGGCGCTGGCGGCCAACAGTTTCGGCGCCAAGACCGTGCTGTTCCTCTGTCTTTACGGCTTCATCACCGACCACGCATTCGGCGTCGACATTGCGCTGCTCTATGCGCTTATCAATTTCATCGCGACCATCGCGGTTCTGAAATTCTTCCGCTATCGCGCGCTGGATGTAGCGCTGGCCCCCACGACCTGGGCCGAGCTGCGCGAAGACCTGCACGGAGAAAAGCGGTGAGCCCGGCGGAAATCTGGGAACTCGCGCGCTTTGGCGTCAGCGCCGTTCTGGTGCTGGCCGGGCTGCTCTTCGTGCTGGCGGGCGCCATTGGCGTGCTGCGCCTGCCCGATTTCTACACGCGCATTCACGCCGCGGGCCTCACCGATACGCTGGGCGCCGCGCTGGTGCTGCTGGGCCTGATCGTGAAGGCCGGCTTCACCCTGCTGGCGGCCAAGCTGGCCCTGGTGGCCCTGTTCCTGTTCCTGACCAGCCCGACGGCGGCGCACGCCATCGCCCATGCCGCGCATCGCGCGGGGCTGGAGCCGATGCTGGGCCGCCTGCGGCGGCGCGGAAAGACCGATGAGGATCCGGCATGATTGTCGACCCGCTCATCATTCTGGATCTTGTATTCCTGGCGATGCTGGTCGCCACGGCCTTCGCCATCGTGCGGGTGAACGACCTGTTCGCCGTGGCGATGCTGATCGGGGTCTATAGTCTCATCACGGCGGTGTGGTTCCTGGCGCTGGATGCGCCGGATGTCGCCTTTACCGAGGCGGCGGTCGGCGCGGGCATCGCCACGGTTCTGGTGCTGGGCGCGATGCTGCTGACGGCGCGGCGCGCGCGCCCGGCGCCGCTGAAGCGCAAGATCGGTCCGCTCGCCGCCGCCATCGTCGCCGGCGCCGCGCTGTTCTACGCCCTGCCCGATCTGCCGCCCTATGGCGAGCCGAGCACGCCGGCCAATTCCGGCGTCGGACGCGACTATCTGGAGCGCGCCGGGCCGGACATGCACGTGCCCAATGTCGTGACTGCGATCCTGGCCAGCTATCGCGGACTGGATACGCTGGGCGAGGTGGCGGTGATTTTCACCGGCGGGGTCGGCGTGCTGATGCTGCTCGGCGTGCGGCGGCGCGCGCGCGGGGCGGCGGCGGCGAAGGATGGCCCGAAATGATCGACCACATCATCCTGAAGATCATCGCCAAGCTGCTGATCCCGCTGATTGTGGTGCTTGGCCTCTATGTGCAGTTCCACGGCGATTTCGGCGCCGGCGGCGGCTTTCAGGCCGGCGTGATCGTCGCCTCCGCCGGCATTCTCTATGCGCTGGTGTTCGGAACAGAACGGGCGATGCGCGCCATACCGCCATTCGCGGTGCTGATCTGCGCGGCGCTGGGCGTGCTGCTGTTCGCCGGGGTGGGGATCGCAGGTCTGGCGCTGGGCGGCGCCTATCTTGACTATTTCGTGCTGCCGGGCGGCCAGCACGCCGGCATCATGCTGGTGGAGTTCGGCGTTCTGCTCACCGTCACCGCCGTCGTACTGCTGATTTTCTATGCCTTCGCCGGACGCGAACGCGACATTCCGGACGAGGAGTGGTGACCATGCTGGAGTTCGTGGTTGAACGGTTCAACTACGCCATTGTCATCATCCTGATGATGACCGGGCTCTATGTCGTGTTTTCCACCGGCAATCTGGTGAAGAAGCTGGTCGGCGTCGTGCTGTTCCAGACTTCGATGTTCCTTCTCTATATCTCGGTCGCAAAGGTGGCCGGCGGGCGCCCGCCGGTCGTCGATCCCTATACGGGTCCGGCGGATGCGCTTTACGCCAACCCGCTGCCGCACGTGCTGATCCTGACCGCCATCGTGGTGGGCGTATCGACACTGGCCGTGGGGCTGGCGCTGGTGGTGCGCATCCGTGAGGCCTATGGCTCGATTGAGGAACAGGATCTGCACCGCGCGGACCTGGCTTCGGACAGGGTCTGATGCCGGAAACCGTTGCAACCATGACAGCCTGGCTGACAGCGCACGCGCCGCCGCTGCTGGTCATTGTTCCGATGATCGCGTCCGCCTTCGCCGCCATCCTGCCGTCCGCGCGCATGGCCTGGGCGGTTGCGCTGGCCGGGGCGCTGGGCGCGCTGCTGTTCGCCGCATTGCTGGTGACGGCGGTTCTGACATCCGGCGTGCAGTCCTATGCGCTGGGCGCCTGGGCGCCGCCGCTGGGCATCGAATACCGGGTCGACGGGCTGAACGCCGGCATGGCGCTGCTGGTCGCGCTGATCGGCGTGCTGTGCGCGGTCTATGCGCCGGCCTCCGCGCGCGCCGAGATTGAACGGGAGCGCACGCCGCTCTTTTATTCCGCGCTTCTGCTCTGCCTCTCCGGCCTGCTCGGGGTCGCGATCACCGGCGACGCCTTCAACATGTTCGTGTTTCTGGAGATTTCCTCGATCTCCACCTACGCGCTGGTGGCGATGGGCGCGCGCCGCGACCGCAGGGCGTTATCCGCCGCGTTCAATTATCTGGTGATGGGGACAATCGGCGCGACCTTCTTCGTGATCGGCGTCGGCTTTCTCTATATGGCGACCGGCACGCTGAACATGGCGGGCATCGCAGAGGCCCTGCCGGCGCTTCAACAGGACCGCACGGTGCAGGTCGGCTTCGCCTTCATCACGGTCGGGCTGGGGCTGAAGCTGGCGATGTATCCGCTGCACAGCTGGCTGCCCGGCGCCTATACCTATGCGCCGACCGTGGTGACGGCCTTCCTCGCCGCCACCGCCACCAAGGTGGCGTTCTACGCCATGCTGCGCTTCGGCTTCATGGTATTCGACCCGCAATGGGGATACGCGGGCGCGGTTCTGGTCTGGATGATCGCGCCGCTGGGCGCGCTCGGCATGATCTTCGCCTCGATCATGGCCGTGCTGCAAACCGATGTGCGCCGGGTGTTCGCCTATTCCTCTGTGGCGCAGGTCGGGGCCATGCTGCTGGGCGCAGGAGCAGCCACCGCCGCGGGCCTGTCGGCCTCGATGCTGCATCTGTTCAATCACGCGCTGATGAAGGGCGCGATCTTCATGGCGCTCGGCGTGCTGTGGCTGCATTTCGGCGCGACGCGCGTGGCCGAATTGCGCGGCCTTGGCCGCGCCATGCCCTGGACCGCGGCGGCGCTCGCCATTGGCGGGCTCAGCCTGATCGGCGTGCCGGGCACCGCGGGCTTTGTCTCGAAATGGGCGCTGCTGAACGCCTGGCTCGATCTTGGCTGGTGGCCGGCCGTCGCCGTTCTGGCTTTCATGTCGGTGCTGTCCTTCTTCTATGTCGGCCGCGTGCTGGAGGCGATGTATCTGCACGCCCCGCCGCCGCGCGAGCACGGCGCGCCCGCGCCTAAAGCGGGCGCCCTCACGCTGGCGCCGCTCTGGGCGCTGGCCATCGCCAATATTGTGTTCGGCCTGTGGGCGGAGTTCCCGATCCGGCTGGCGCAGGCGGCGGCGAACACAGCGCTGGGACTTATGCCATGACGCTGTGGACGCCGGAAATCGGACTGGCGCTGGCCCTGATACTGCCGCTTGCCGGGCTTGCGGCGATTCTGGCGCTGGGCGCGCGGCCAAACCTGCGCGAGGCGGCGACGCTGACCTGCGCCGGCGCGCTGGCGCTCAATATCGCGCCGCTGGTCATCGCGGTCGGTAACGGCGCGCGGCCGGAGCTGATACTGGCCAATATCGCGCCGGGTCTGGAGATCACGCTGCGGCTGGAGCCGCTGGGCGCATTGTTCGCGGCGACGGCGAGCGGATTGTGGATCCTGAACTCGCTGTTCTCCATCGGCTATATGCGCGGCAACGCGGAAAAGGATCAGACGCGCTTCTATGCTTTCTTCGCCGTCTCCATCGCTGCGACGATGGGCGTGGCGCTGGCCGGCAATATGCTGACCCTGTTCGTGTTCTACGAGGCGCTGACGCTCTCCACCTATCCGCTGGTCGCGCACAAGGGCGACGAGAAGGCGCGGCGCGGCGCGCGGATTTATCTGCTGATCCTGCTGGGCACGTCGCTGGGTCTGCTGCTGCCGGCCATCGTCACGACCTATGCGCTGACCGGCTCTACCGAGTTTCTTCCCGGCGGCCTGCTGGCCGGCGCCGGTCTGGAAAGCATGACCATCGGCATTCTTCTGGTTCTGTATGCGTTCGGAATCGGCAAGGCGGCGCTGATGCCGGTGCATGGCTGGCTGCCCGCCGCGATGGTGGCGCCCACGCCGGTCTCCGCCCTGCTGCACGCGGTGGCGGTGGTGAAGGCCGGGGTTTTCACCATCCTGAAGGTGGTCGTCTATATTTTCGGGCCACAGACCGTTTCCGGCCATCCGGCGGCGAACGCCATCGCCATGATCGCGGCGGCGTCCATCGTGCTGGCCGGGCTGATCGCCCTGTCGAAGAAAGACATGAAGGCGCGGCTGGCGTTTTCCACCGTGTCGCAGCTTTCCTACGCCACGCTGGGCGCGATGCTGGCCACGCCCCTGGCGCTGGCCGGCGCGGCGATGCAGATCGTCGCCCATGCCTGGGCCAAGATCGTTCTGTTCATGTGCGCGGGCGCCTTCACCACCGCCACCGGCCTGAAGGGAACGGACGACACCAAAGGCTATGGAAAGCGCATGCCGTTTCTGTTCGGCGCGTTCTTTGTCGCTTCGCTATCCATCGCCGGCCTGCCGCCGCTCGCAGGCATGTGGGCCAAGCTGTTCCTGGCGCAGGGCGCAGGGGAGTCGGGCGCATACTGGGCGCTGGCGGCGCTTTCCTTGTCCACCATGCTGACGCTCGCCTATCTCGTCATCATTCCTGTGCGCGCCTTCCTTTCTCCCCAGACAGCCGAGCCGGAAGAAGGGCGGACCGGACAGGCGCCAAGACTCACCGTCCTGCCAGCCGTGCTGGCGGCGGCGGGAGCGTTCCTGCTCTTTTTCCTGGCCGGTCCCATTTATGATTACGCGGCGCCAGCCTTCGGAGACGGCTCATGACCGATCCGCAGCGAGCAGACGCACCCGACCGCTCCGTTCATTCTTTCGCCCGGCCCTTTCTGTGGCTGGACAAGCCGTTCGTGCGCGATGTGATCTCGCTGGGGGTGGTGGTGACCGGCATGATCCTGCTGGCCATCGACATCTTTGTCGACCGCCACGGCGAGACCGCGCTGGCCGAGCGGCCCGGATTCTACGCCATTATCGGCTTTATCGGTCTGGCTATGGCCGTTCTGGCCTGCTGGCCTTTGCGCGCGCTGCTGCTGCGCCGGAACGGCGGAGCGGAGGACGGCGATGCCTGAGGCGCTGTCCCATATCTCCCCGGCCTTTGCGCTGATCCTTTCGGCGCTGCTCTGCGCCCTTCTTCCTGCGCGCCTGCCGCGCAAGCTGTTGCGGCTGGCGGCGCCGGTCGGCGCTTTCCTGCTGTTCCTGGCGCCCGGCGCACTGGGCGCGGCCGGCGGCGCGTTCAGCGTCGCGGGCATCGAGATTGCCACCTACCGGCTCGACCAGCTTTCCTATCCGTTTGCTCTTGTATTCATCCTGGCGGCGTTCCTGGCCGGGCTGTTTTCATGGGCGGAGGACGACCGGGCGCAGGACGTCGCGGGCCAGCTCTACGCCGCCGCGGCGCTGGGCGCGGTGCTGGCCGGCGACCTGCTGACCCTGTTCGTGTTCTGGGAGCTGACGGCGCTGGCGTCCGTCTTCCTGATCTGGCGGCGCCGGACGCCGGACGCGCGCGACGCCGGTATGCGCTATCTGGCGATGCATATCCTGTCTGGCGTGCTGCTGCTGGCCGGGGCGGTGCTGCTCTGGACCCAGACCGGGTCGATGGCGTTCGACGCCATCGGTTTGGAGGCAGGTATCGGCGCCGTGCTCATCTTCCTGGCCTTCGGCGTCAAATGCGGCTTTCCGTTCCTGCACGCATGGCTGCCCGACGCCTATCCGCGATCCACGATCACCGGCGGCGTGCTGCTATCAGCCTTCACCACCAAGATGGCGGTTTATGCGCTGGCGCGCGGTTTCGCCGGCGAGGAGATCCTGATCTGGATCGGCGTGGCGATGGCGCTGTTCCCGGTCTTCTTCGCCCTGATGGCGGACGATCTGCGGCGCGTCCTCGCTTACAGCATCATCATCCAGGTCGGGATCATGGTTACGGCGATTGGCGTCGGCACGGCGGGGGCGCTGAATGGCGCGGCGGGCCACGCCTTCGCCGATGTGCTGTTCAAGATGCTGCTGTTCATGTCGATGGGGGCGGTGCTGCTGCGCGCCGGAACGGTGCGGGTTTCCGAGCTGGGCGGCCTGTTCCGCGCCATGCCGCTCTCCGCCCTGTTCTGCATCGTTGGCGCGGCTTCCGTGGCCGCGGTTCCGCTGTTCTCCGGCTTTGTCAGCAAGGCGCTGATCCTCGGCGCGGTGGCCGGTGAAGGCCACACGCTGGCCTGGACGCTGCTGATGGTCGCCATCGCCGCCGCCGTGGCTGTGGAGATCAAAATCCCCTATGCCGCCTTCTTCGCGCAGAATGGCGGGCGGGCGCCGCGCAAAGCACAGGAAGCGCCATTCAGCATGTTGCTGGCGATGGGACTTGCCGCCGCGCTCTGCCTGGCGCTGGCCTTCCCCTGGGGCGGCTATCAATGGCTCTACGCCATCCTGCCGTTCAACACTGTCTATGACCCCTATACCTGGGAACACGTGCTGACCCAGCTCCAGCTTCTGTTCGGCGCGGGCGCAGCCTTCGTGATCCTGCGCCTGGTCAATCTCTATCCGCAGGAGCGTCCCGGCCGGCTGCTGGACGCCGACTGGTTCTATCGCCGGGCCGGCTATGGCGCGGTGATGTGGATCGGGGGAATTGCCGCACGAATCATGACGCGCCTGCGCGGCGCGGCGGAGCGGACCGGCGCGGCTCTCGGGCGCGTATTGTTCGAGGCGTTCTCGGCCCAGGGTCTGGCGGCGCGCGCGCTGCCTTCCGGCGCAATGGCGGTGTGGACCGCGATCCTGCTCGGCGTCACGCTGATTATCGCCTATCTGGCCTAAAGCGTTTCCAGGCGAAGTGGGAACCGGTTCGCCGTCCGGAAACGCGGAAAACAAAGAGTTGGAGCATTTCCGCGATTTGAGAGAGTCGATCTCCGTTCAGCTTTCCAGCACCGCTTCGGTGAGGAAGTGCCGGCCCTGCCGGTCCTCGATCTCCACAACCCAGCAATCGGGGTCGTAATCCGTCTCGCGCCGGACGATGGCGTCCGCCTCCGCCTCGGCCACCGGCGCGGCGCCGTTTCCCCGCCGCCATGCGCGGGCGCCCTCCATATCGCGCGACGGCAGATAGACATCCGCCGTGCCGTCAAGCCGGGCGATCTTCACAATCACCACCCCGGCGTCGGGGTCGCCGCGCCGCGCCACATAGGCGCTGGCGCCGCCGCTCTGCGCCCGGCGCGTCAGCGCCCCGACCCAGAACGCGCTTTTCAGGGCCGGACTCATCCGCGCCCGGTCCGCAAATTGCTGACCTTCAGCCCGTTATGAACTGGCGCCGTCCCATTTTGGCTCGCCTCGCCGCGCCTGCCATTCTGTGGCTGGCGGCCGCGCCGCTGCTGCACGCCCGGGAAATCGCGGACGCTCCGCTGCATACGCTCCCCCTGTCATCGCTGTCCCCTTCGGGGGCGGAGCGCATCCTGGACTGGCGCGGCGGCCAGGCAAAGATCGTCTTCGACCTGCCGCCGGGCATGGCGGCGCAGAATCTGCGGCTGGCGCTGGATGCCGCGCCGGGCGAGGCCTCGCCCGCCCCGCACGCCTCTATCGAGGTCCGGCTGAACGGATCGCCGGCCGCCGTGCTGCGCCCCGAGCCGCATCCATTCAACGCGCAGGTGGATTTCCCGGCGCGCTATCTGCGCGCAGGGCGCAATGAGGCGGTCATCGCCTTCGTCTCACCGGCCGGCGGCTGTCCGGCGCCGGAGGATGGCGCCTGGGCGCTGAATCTCGCCGCCTCGCGCATCCAACTCTCCGCCGACATGCCCCGGCCAAATTCGCCGGGCGCGCTCGACCGGATGCTGCGTTCGCCCCTGATCTCTCCGAACCGCATCTTTATCGACGCCGGAAGCGGCGGCGCGGCCATGGCCGATACGGACACGCGCGCCGCGTTCGAAACCTGGGCGGCGCTGGCTGCCGGCGTGCGCGCGCCGCGAACGCCGCGCTTTGTCCCGTCCGGCGCAGGGGCGGACATGATCCTGCGCTTTGTCGCGGATGCCGATTCCGACGGCGCATCGTTCGGCTTTGCCGAGGGGCCGGTTCCCGTCATCGAAATCCGGGCGCCGGACATTGAGAGCGCGGCCTTGCTGCTGCGCGACTATGCCAGAGCGGCGGAGACGGCCGATAAGTTTATCGCTCCGCGCTTCGGGCCGGACTGGACGCCAGAGCCGGAACACGCCGTCTTTACGCTGGACCGCCGCCCCGAACGCGCCGTGCTGCGCATGTCGCTTTCGCTCAATGCGCAGACCGGGGGCGGATCGCAACTCGGCCTGCTGCTGAATGGCCGCCCTTTGCCGGATGTGAGCCTCACCCCGGGCCGGCGCGGCTGGTCCATCCCGCTGCCCCCCGGTCTGCTCGCGCCCGGAGACAACACGCTTGTCTTTACGCCGCGCATCGCCGCTGCGCCGGATGCGGAACAATGCCGGAGTGGAAGCGCGCACCCGCTGCTGACAGTCCATTCGCTGCGCATCGACCGCACAGGCGTCGCGGCGGACGAAACCAGCCTGTTTGGCTTCGCCGCCGGGGATTTCGCCGGGGCGCGCCTGCATCTGCCGGCGCGCAATGCACTGGATCGCATGGCGCAATTGCGCCTACTGGCGGAGATCGCCCGGCGCGCCGGGCGGGCGCCGGATATCAGCGGAGTTTCCGCCACGGCTGACATCGCGCCAGATGCTTCAGCCATTCTGCTGGCGCCGCGCGCGCTGGTCCCCGCTGCGATTCTGGAAACCGCGCCCGGAAGCCTGCACGCGGTCTTGCGCGGCGCGCCGGAACGCACACCGCTGCGTCTGGGATCGCGGGCGCAGGCCGCCGGCGTCAGCGTTCCTGTTATCGGCGGCGGCGCGGCGCGGTTTTCGCGGGACGACGAGACCTGGCTGACTCTCCTCACAGAAACGGATGGATCCGATTTCGCCGCTTCGCTGCACCATCTTGCCGATTCCGGCATGCTCACCGCCTTCGATGGGCGGGTGATGCGCTGGACGCGCGATGAAGCCGTCATGCAGGATCGCGGTCCGTGGCGCGCCCCGTCGCTACGCGTGCCGCCGCCGACCACCTCGCCGGAGCTGGGGCGCACCCTGCTGTTTCTGGCCATAATCGGCGGACTCGCTCTGGGCTGGATCATGGTCCGCGCCCGCCGTCACTAGGCGATTTTCCTCGATTCACCGGATCGCAATCCCTGTCCTGTATCCCTGCGGCAAAGGCGTGGGGGAAAGAATGATCGGGACACTGATGGCCGCGACCGCGCTTGCCGCGGCGGCGCCGGCCGAGGCACGCGAAGCCTATGCACGCCGGCAATTTCTGCTGGAAGCCAACACAAGGTGCCAGCTTCTGAACGAGCGGGAGCGCGCGGCGCTTTCCGGCGCGGCGGGACAGGCGCGGGGCGTGCTGCTGCGCGCGGGCCTGCGGCCAGAGCCGATCCGGCGCGCCGCCGCCGACCGCGCAGCCGGGACGCTGTGCGACGACGCGCTGCTGCGCGCGGAAGCCGAAACGGCGCGCGCCGCCTTCACAGGCTGGGCCGCCATGCAGCAGCAGAGTTTCGCTGGCGAGCATCAGACATGGCATACATCGCGCGCGGGGGCCGAAGCGATGATGGCCTGGACGCTGTGGCAGGATCTGCCCGGCGGCGCACGGCTGGGCGTGGTGGAAGACGCCGAAGGGCGGGCGCTGGTCGCCGCCCTGCCGGCGGCCGGTCCGGCGCGTCCGCACGCCATCTCGCTGCAATTCCGCGATGCGCGGAAATGGCCGGAATTCATGGAATCGACTCTGGGCGGCCTCTTCCGCACCGACAGCTCCAGCGCGCTGGCCAGCCGCGCGGCGCCCGTCGCACTGTCCAGACAGGTCTGGGCCGCCGGACGGCCAGAGCGGGCGGTGCAGGCGCCGCCCGGCGCCGATGGCTTCTTCTACTGGCTGCTGCCGCTTGAGACGCTGGACGAGATGGCGGCGCTGGACCCGCGCGACGCCGCGCGGCTCACGCTGGAATATCCCGGCGGTCGTGTGGAGACCCTGTATCTGGAGGTCGGCGATCTGGCGGCGGCGATGGCGTTTCTCGCCGCCGGCGCCACGCCTTCGTCAGGCGGCGCGCAGAGCTGATCCACTCTGGCGCGGCGGGTCAGGCGCCCGCTTCGACCTGGACTTTCAGGATTTCCTCACTGGCCGCCGCCGCGCGCTGGATTTGCGCGCGCGCATCCAGCCGCGTCACCGGAGCGGCCTGCGCCTCCAGAACCGGCAGTCGCACGCGCGCCGTCGTGCCCTTGCCGGGTTCGCTCTCGATCTCCAGGCCGCCGCCATGCATCTGCGCCAGCGCCGAGACCAGCGACAGGCCCAGGCCCGAGCCGCGCTCGGTCGTCGCCCCGGCGCTGTCGGCCTGCTGGTAAGGCTGGCCCAGCCGCGCGGCGTCTTCCGCGCTCATGCCGACGCCGGTGTCGGCGACTTCCAGCACCAGTTCCCCGCCCTCCGAGCGCAGCGCCACGCGCGCCTCGCCGCCTTTGGGCGTGAATTTCAGCGCATTGGACAGCAGGTTCAGCAGAATCTGGCGCAGCGCCTTGCGGTCGGCGCGGACAGGCAGCGGCGCCAGTCCGCAATCCAGCTCCAGCCGCACGCCGCTGTCTTCGGCGCGCAAACGCATCAGCCGGGCCGCGGCGCCGGCGATGTCGCGCGCATCCATGGATTCCAGCTTCAGTTCGTAGCGGTCAGCCTCGATCTTCGACATGTCGAGCACATCGCCGACCAGATCGAGCAGATGCAGGCCGCTTTCATGGATCAGATCGGCGTATTCGGCGTAGCGCGCGGGCAGCGGGCCGAACAGGCGCTGCTTCATTACATCGGAGAATCCGATAATGGCGTTCAGCGGGGTGCGGATTTCATGGCTCATGCCCGCGAGATAGCGCGTCTTCGCCTCGCTGGCGGCCAGCGCCGCGTCGCGCGTCTCAAAGGCGGCGCGTTCGCGCCCGGCGCGCTCGGTGACATCCACGGCCAGCACCAATGCGCCTTCGGGAGCGATGCGCAGTTCCAGTGACGCCCCATCCGGCATGGAAATATCCAGCACGGTTTCCCGGCCAAAACGGCGCGCTTCGTCCAGCGCCGCCTGCACGGCCGAGCCGGTTTCCGCGTCCGCCGCCAGCACTGTCAGCGGTTGTCCCATCAGGGCGACGCGCTCCATGCGCAGCACGGTCTCCACCGCCCCCGCGACCCCGACCACATCGCCGTTTCCGGCCAGTCGCAGCGCAACAGCGGGCATCTGTTCGGCGACATGGTCAAACGTGCTGAAGCGGCGGCGCGCCCGAAGCTGCTCCATCGTGGCGAAACGGCGCGCGCCGATCGCCGCCCCGGTGGCGAGCGCGACCGCCATCATCACCGCCAGCACCGCCAGCACCGGATAAGACGCAGCCGGATAGAACGGCGGCGCCAGGCCGCCGATCTCCAGCGCGCTGGCGAGACCGAAGGCGAGCAGGCTGCTCACCCCCGTCTCCAGAATCAAAGAGCGGCGGCCCAGCGTGAACGCCACAATCGGCGGCAGCAGGAACCAGCAGGCGGCGGCCGAGCCGGCCCCCAGCGCGAGCGCGGCGGCAAGCGCCAGCGCCACCCAGGCGCAGACCAGCGCAACCTGGGCCCATTCGTGGCGCAACAGCGGGGTCAAAGCAAAGCCGAGCGCGGCGGGCAAAAGACACAGGCCCGCGCCAATGGCGGCGTGACGCGGCGCGATTCCGGCCAGAACGGAGACTCCCGCGGCGATCAGGGCTGCGGCGCACCAAGCCAGAAGGGCCATGCGCGGAAGCTGGCCATTGCGCGGCGTCGCCTTGGGCAAAGAAGCGCTCATTGAGCCAGACACAACAAATTTGCGTGGGGAATCAGCTCCGCACCGCGAAGTCAGTCTTGGCCGCCGTCGTTAACAAATGTTGAATCGTTAACAGCCGCCATAAAGCGCAGCAGCTTCAAACCTTCGGTAAGAATTGGTTTGCACACATAGGGTTAAGATGCAGGAAACACTGAATGACCGATGGCGTCCGCCCCGGTCTGATGGCACAATCCAGAATAAACCCGAGCTGGGGGGGAACCATGAAATTGGCGATAGCAGGGGTCGTAGCGGCATGCTGGGGCCTCGCTGGCCTTCCAGCCCTGGCCCAGACGGAAGAAGCTCCCGCCCTGCGGACTGATCAAGACGCCGCGCCGGCCGAATCCGGGACGGACGAAACCGCGTTCCCGGAAGACCCTGCTCTCACACGCGAGGCCGAAATCGCCGCCGCGCTGGAAGCCGCCATGGCCGAATCGCGCGCCGTGGCGGAGGCTCGCGCCGAAGCCGCTGAAATCGCCGCCGCCGCGGCCGCTGAAGCAGCAGCCGAAGCCGGTTCCGATGCGGAAGCCGGCGAGGCCGCCGCGGCGCCCGCCGCCGTGGCCGCTGTGCCCGAAGACAAGCTGATCCGCGCCGCCGCCGACTATGCGCTGTTCCAGCGGGATCTGGCGGCCGTGAAACAGCGGCCAATCGACGAGCCGGTCGATCTCGACGCCATCATGGACACGCTGGCCAGCTACGATTCCCGCACGCTGAACGACGCCTGGCTGTCCTACGCCGCTTTCATCGCGGCGCAGCAGCCGGCCTTTGTCGACAAGGTGCGCGAGGTCGCGGACTATTACGGCGTGGCGGAACTGGTGCAGGGCATGGTCAACGAGCCCGAATATGTGCTCGGTTTTCCGGGCGCACGCGAAGCCGCCGCCGTGGTGCTGCGGGTGCTTCGCGACGACGCCGCTGCGCTGGAAGCCATGAGCGAGCGGTTCAAGCAGGAATCCTACACCCTGCAGCAACGCGGCTGGAGCAATCTGATCGCGCGCGACCGTCCGGCGCGGCTGGATGTGCTGGCCAATCCCCGCCGCATCACCACCCCGACAGAAGACCTGATGGCCGCCGTGGCTTTTGGCGCGCCCATCGCCTCGACCGCCGCCCCGGAAGACGCCCGGATGCGCCGCATCGCCTTCTGGTCCGCCGTCGATTACCGGCCAGAGCCCAATGGCGCGGCCGGCCTGGCCCAGCCAGGCGAGGCCAAAGCCATCGGACCGATGATGACGCTGGCGGCGCTGCGGGTGCTGGATGTTTCCCAGGACCGGCCGGATCTGGTCGATCATCTGCTGAATCTGCCCAAAGCCAAGGACTGTCTGGATTTTGCGCTGCTGCATCTGCGCCAGTGCATCGCCGCGGCGCGCTTCAAATATGAAGACGCCTTCTGCATCGCCGAGCATCAGCTGGAAGATATGGGCGAATGCCTTGGCGCCACCGTGGCCGATACCCGGCGCCGCCCGGCGATCCCGGCCCCGATGATCGCCGCGGCTGAACAGGAAGCGGCGGCGGACGAGACCGCGGAGACCGCCGCCCCCAGAGCCGAAATCGCTACAAATTGAGGCAAATTCCGGCAAGGGTTTGCCGGAGCGTTAACGCTGTCTGTTTTCGGAAATTTATTCCAGTCCGGCTAATCTGGCGCCGTCTTTGGGGACCCCACCCATCAGAGACGGAAGCCAATGCGTTTCATACTGAAGGCGATCTTTTTCCTGGCGGTGGTCGCCGCCTTCATCCCCCGGCAGCCGGGGGCTGAGGCCGCGCCGCACGCGGCGGTGGAAATCCAGATTCCGGAGATCGTGAATATCGCCCCGCAACAGGCGGCGGACGATTTCTGCGCGGAGCGGCCGGCCCTGTGCGCGGCGGCCCGGGAATCGGCCATGGCGGCCCGTCTGGTTGGCGGGATCGCCGTGCAGCAGGCGCGCCACGCCCTCGCCGATGCGATGGCCGCGGATGCGGCTGGAACGCCGCTGGAGACGGTTCCGGCGCCCGAGACCACGCCCGCCCCTTGAGACCCTGCTCCGGGGACGCTACCTCCCCGGCACGATGCAAGACGCCCATATCCAGACCCTGATCGAGGAATTCGACCTGCTCGACGACTGGGAGCAGCGCTACCGCCATGTCATCGAACTGGGGCGGGAACTGGCGCCGCTGTCGGACGGCGAACACAGCGAAGAGACGCGGGTGCGCGGCTGCGCCTCGCAGGTCTGGCTGATCAGCACGCGGGAGGCGGACGGGCGCATCCATTTTCGCGGCGACAGCGACGCCCATATTGTGCGTGGCCTGATTGCGATCCTGATGCGCCTGTTTGACCGGCGTACGCCGGAAGAAATCCTGAACGCGGACGCGATGGCGGTGTTCCGGCGCATCGACCTGGCCGAAAACCTGTCACAGCAGCGGTCCAACGGACTTGCGGCGATGATCGAACGGATGCGGGCAGACGCACAGGCGGCGATCCAGGCCGCCTGATTTCACGCACAAAACCCGTCTAGAGATCCAGAACCAGCGCCGCGGTGCGCGCGGGCGAGCCGATATCCTCATCCGCGCCCGGTTCCTCGCCGCCGCGAATGGCGCTGAGCAGCGCCGGCGACAGGGCAGAGCTCAGCGACCAGTTCCAGTAGCGCAGCACGGTCTGCGCCTTTTCGTTCGACAGCGTGTCATAGACCTTGATGACGCGGGCGAAATGCTCGGACGGATTGGCGAGATCCCCGTCATCGCGCCGCTGTCCGCGCCACAGCGAGCCCAGCGCCGGGCGCTTCAGGCCCGTGGCCTTGCACAGGACGGCCAGCGGCTCGCCGCCAAGATCGGTGAAAATCTGGGCGCCGGTCACCGGCTTGATGCCGGAAAGATAGGAAATCTCGGCGACCAGTTCGCGGCGCAACCCTGTCTCGGCGGCTTTCACCGCTTCTTCCAGGCTGTCGAACGGGCTCTTGTCGATGGCCAGCCGGTTGCGCTGGCGCCGGTCGATAAATTGCAGCGCCTTGCGCGACAGCGGATCGGACCAGCCTTCCTGCGCCGCGACAGCGAACACGTCGCCCGCCGCCTCCTGCAACAGGCGGCGCTCGGCCCCGAAACGCAACAGGATGGATTGCCGGTCTTCGTGCCCGCTCCACCAGAACATGGCCAGCGCCTGGGACGGGCGCAGTTCCTGACGGCCCAGAATCAGCCGCGTCAGCTCCGGATGCTGGCGCGACATCACGATGGCCTGGTCCAGCGTGCGGTAATAAAAACGCGCCTTTGCGTTGGCGAGGACAAACCGGACCACGTCCAGCTCGCGCTGCTCGATCAGCGCCTGCACCACCAGCTCGCTCAGCGGCTCGCGCCGCGCCAGGATGCAGCGATGCTCCAGCGCCGTCGCCTGCACGATCTCAACCAGATCGGCGTCGGAGAGCGCGGTGCTGTCTTCCAGAATCGGCCGGGCGACATCAATGTCGTCGCGCGCCAGCAGGCGCAGCACCCGGTGCGGCGGGTCCGTCAGCGCGGCCACCCGCCGGGCGCAGCGGCGGCGCAGCTCGGCGTCGCCTTCCAGCAGGATTTCGACCAGAAGGTCGCCGGCCAGATGCCGTTCATGCGGCGTGATCTCGCTGGACGGCAGGCAGACGACATCCGCCACACGCTTGGCCAGCATGTCGCGCGCACGCGGCGCGGGCCGGCTCAGGTCCAGCGCCCCGTCCGTGTCAGCGTCCGCCGCCGATGCGATGTCCTCGGGCTGCATGGCGAATCCCTGGAAACCCGGCGCCAGCATCCCGATCTCTGTTTAACGTTTCGTATAGGTTTTCCACGCCTGCCGCCGTCCGCCCGGACTGCTATGCTGAGGCTTCAGGAGACACAATGACCGAAAAAACCCCCGCCAACCCGAACCTGACCGAGGAGCAGAAGGCCATCGCCTTCCGGGAGGCCACCGAACCGCCCTTTTCCCACAAGCTGAACGCCGAAAAGCGCGCAGGGGTCTATCGCTGCGCGGTCTGCGGTTCCGAGCTGTTCCGCTCCGGCGACAAATACGATTCCGGCTCTGGCTGGCCGTCCTTCACCCGGCCCGCCGGCGAGGCGGCGCTGGGCAGCAAGACCGACCGCAAGCTGCTCATGCCCCGCACGGAAGTGCATTGCGCCAAATGCGGCGCCCATATGGGCCATGTCTTCGAGGACGGCCCGGCCCCCACCGGTCTGCGCTATTGCATCAATGGCGCGGTGCTGGATTTCAAACCCGCCGGCGAGCCCGAATAGACGCCATGAAAAACCGCACAGACCGCAACGGTTTTGCGCATGCGCGCGCCATCCCGGCGCCGGCGGCGCGTAAAGAGCCGCACACGGCGACGCTGCACGGCCATACGCGCACCGACGAATACGCCTGGATGCGCGACGATGACTGGCAGGCCGTGATGCGCGACCCGTCGCGCCTGCGCGCCGATATTCGCGCGCATCTGGAAGCAGAGAACGCCTATACGGAAGCGGTCATGGCCCCCGCCTCCGCGCTGGCCGAGACGCTGTTTCAGGAGATGAAGGGCCGGATCAAGGAAGACGATTCCTCCGTGCCCATGCCCGACGGACCCTGGGAATATTACACCCGCTATCGCGAGGGCGGGCAGTATCCGGTCTTCGCCCGGCGTCCGCGTGGAGGCGGCGCGGAGCAAATTCTGCTGGACGGCGACCTTGAAGCCGAAGGCCACGAATATTTCGACCTTGGCGATGCGCAGCACAGCCCCGATCACGCAAGCCTGGCCTGGGCGGTCGATGTGCGCGGCTCGGAATATTTCGAAATTCGCGTGCGCGATCTGGCGGCCGGACGCGACATTGTAGTGACCGCCGACAGCGCCGGCGATTTCGTCTGGGCGCGGGATTCGCAGACCCTGTTCTGGGTCTGGCGCGACGACAACAACCGCCCCCGCCGCGTCTATCGCAGCCGCGCCGGCGCGCCGGACCATGCGCAGGTCTATGAGGAATCCGATCCGGGCTTCTTCGTCTCTGTCGGGATCACCGACGCGCATAATCATGTCGTTATCAGCGCGCACGACCACACCACGACAGAACTGCGCCTGATCGACGCCCACGCGCCGGAAAGCCCGCCGCGTCTTGTGGCGCCGCGCCGGCCGGGCGTGGAATACGAGCTGATCGAGGCGGAGGACCGCTTCTATATCCTGACCAATGACGGCGCGCTGGACTTCAGGATCATGGAGACGCCGCTGGACGCGCTTGCGCCCGAACACTGGCGCGAGTTTATCCCGCACAGGCCGGGCGTGCTGATCCTGGCCGTGCTCGGCTTCCGGCGCTGGCAGGTTCGGCTGGAGCGGGAAAACGCCCTGCCCCGCGCCGTGGTCCGCGACTACGCCACCAGCGAGGAACATGTCATCGGCTTCCCCGACGAGGCCTATGCGCTGGGCGTTTCCGAAGGCTTCGAGTTCGATACTGACACGCTGCGCCTTGGCTATGAATCCCCTTCGCGCCCGGAAGAGGTCTATGATTACGACATGGCGCGGCGCACGCGCGTGCTGCGCAAGCGTCAGGAAATCCCCAGCGGCCACGACCCGGACGCCTATATCGTGCGGCGGCTGAGCGCGGCGGCGCCCGATGGCGAGAGCGTGCCGGTGACCGTGCTGCACCGGCGGGATCTGCCGCTGGACGGCAGCGCGCCGCTGCTGCTCTACGGCTATGGCGCCTACGGGCATTCGATGTCCGCCGCGTTCCGCATCCGGCCGCTGTCGCTGGTCGATCGCGGCATGGTGTTCGCCATCGCCCATGTGCGCGGCGGCAAGGACAAGGGCTATGGCTGGTATCTGGACGGCAAGCTGGAGCGCAAGCCCAACACGTTCAGCGATTTCGCCGCCGCCGGCCGGGCGCTGATCGCGGCCGGCTATACCGGCGAGGGACGCATCGTCGCCATGGGCGGCTCGGCCGGCGGGATGCTGGTCGGGGCGGCGGTCAATCTGGCGCCGGAGCTGTTCGCCGGCGCCGTGGCGCAGGTGCCCTTCGTCGATGTGCTGAACACGATGTGCGACCCGGACCTGCCGCTGACCCCGCCGGAATGGCCCGAATGGGGCAATCCAGTCGACAGCAAGGCGGCGCATGACTCCATCGCCGCCTACAGCCCCTACGACAATGTGCGCCAGGCGGAATATCCGCACATTCTAGCGACGGCGGGCCTCACCGATCCGCGCGTCACCTACTGGGAGCCGGCCAAATGGGCCGCGCGGCTGCGCAAGCGCCGCACGGACGATGGCGTGACCCTGCTGAAGACCGAGATGGGCGCCGGCCATGCCGGCAAGACCGGCCGGTTCGACGCGCTGCGCGACGACGCCTTCGAATACGCCTTCGCCCTGCTGGCCGTGGGAATCGGGGAATAAACGCGATTGATGTCGATCCTGCCGATCCGAGGATCGCGCAACGGCATGTCGGCTGGCGGGAAATCCTGAACCCTTGAAATAGGTGTATTAGTACGCATAATACGTATCGTTACATATTGTGGAGATGGGCCATGCCGACCATCAGCGCGACAGAGTTGGCGCGGAATATCCGCGAGATTCTGGACATGGTCACGGACAGAGGTGACGTCGTGATGGTCGAGCGCAACCGCAGGGTCGTCGCCCGGATCATGCCGCCAGAGCGTACCATGACCGCGGCCCAGGCCCTTGCCGAATTGCGGCCGGCCCTGACGCCGGGTCAGGCGGCCGCCTGGCTCAAGGAGAGCCGGGGAGCGTTCGATGAAGCGGTGCGCGATCCGTGGGAGTGATCTTCGATAGCTGCATCTGGCTTGGTCTCGCCGCCGGTAAGGTGGATCGGCAAGCCGTGATCGCGGCGGCCGGGGAAACGCCCGTTTTTACCTCGGCGATCAGTCTGGGCGAATTGAGATTCGGGGTGGAGGTCTGCGCTGACCCCGCTGAGCGTGCGAGCCGCGCCGCTTATTTGCGGCAGGTGGAGAGCCGGCCGGTATTGGGCGTCACAAAAGATACCGCCGCGGCCTTTGGCGTGCTCGCAGCCGCCGTCAAACAGGCCGGACGTTCGCCCCGGCCGCGCTATAATGATCTGTGGATCGCCGCCCAGGCCATCGAACACGGCTATGAATTGCTGACGGTCAACGCCAACGATTTCGCTGGTTTGCCAGGATTGCGGCTTCTGACGTTGTAAAAGACAGGTGCGTTGTAAAGGGTGAAGACGACTGCGATCAGCAGGAGGCCATACCAGAAACTGGCTCGCTCAGCCGTACCCCGGATCAAGTCCAGCGGAAGCGGTGGCTGGGGCGCCAGGATTCGAACCTGGGAATGGCGGTACCAAAAACCGCTGCCTTACCGCTTGGCTACGCCCCATCGCGCCCGCAGCGCCGGGGGCGCCTCATCGCGAGAGCGGGCATATAACGCGGGGGCTGGCGATCTGCAATCCGCCCGGCTGAGGCGGCGCGCCCTGAACAATCCGCCCCGAACAACTGCCTGGCGCGTTGCGCAAGAGCGGCGCGCAAGCTATATGGCCCGCCGCGTCGGAGTATAGCTCAGCCTGGTAGAGCACCGTCTTCGGGAGGCGGGGGTCGCAAGTTCGAATCTTGCTACTCCGACCAATTCTTTCCCCGCCCTCTCCCGATGTCCTGATACCCCGCCGCCGCGGGATTCGCGGCTTGCGCGAACCGCATTGCCTGAGGGGACAGGGCGTTTTATTATTGAAATTCAATAAGGTGAGGCGCCGGCCGCGAGTGCGGCGCCAAACGTCATCTGAAAGCGTCATGCAGGGAACGCCATGAAACAGTTCTTCATCACGGTCGCCGGCGTGTTTACCGGCATGTTTCTGTTTGTGGCCTTTTTCCTGGTGTTCGTGCCGATTCTGATCGGGATCATCATCGCTTCGGCGGCGGGCGGCGAACGCGGCCCGGCGATGGCCTCCGCCATCGTGCTGGAGCTGGACCTGCGCCGGTCCATGACGGACCAGCCCCAGGCCAATCCCTTTGCATTTTCATCGGCGCCGTCACTGCTGGATTTCGTCCGCGCGATGGAGGCGGCGGAGCACGATTCGCGCGTGCGCGGCGTTTTCATCCGGGTCGGCGAAGCCGGCCTGCCCCCGGCCCAGGCCCAGGAAGTCGGCGACGCCATTCGCGGCCTGCGCCGCGCCGGCAAATTCGTGGTGGCGCATTCGCAGGGCTTTGCCGGCACCTCTGTGCTGCCCTATCTGGCGGTGAGCGCCGCCGATGAAATCTGGCTGCAACAGACCGCCCATTTCACCGTTTCCGGCGTCTCCAGCGAAACGACTTTTTTCGGCGGGCTGATCGAGCATTTCGACGCGCAGGCGCAGGTGCTCCAGATCGCCGAATACAAAACGGGCGCCAACACCTATACCCAGTCCGGCTTCACCCAGCCGCACCGGGAATCGCTGACCGCGCTGCTGAACACGATCTACGACCAGTCGGTGGAGCGCATCGCCGTTGACCGCGGCCTGACCCCCGACGAGGTGCGGGCCCTGCTGGGCGGCGCGCCCTATAGCCCGGAGGACGCGGCGCGCGCCGGGCTGATCGACCGCGTCGGCCATGTGTCGGAGGCGCGCGAGGCGGTGGAGCGGCGCGCCGATGGCGCCGATTTTGTGAAACTGACCGATTATCTGCGGGGCATGTCCAATCCCTGGAACAGCGGACCCACCATCGCGCTGATCGCCGGCCAGGGCGACATCATGACCGGCGAGAGCTGGGGCCAGGACGGCCTGCTTTCGGGCGGCGAACGCATCGGCTCCGACACCGTGGCCCAGGCGTTCGAGGATGCGGCGGAAGACGACAATGTGCGCGCCATCCTGTTCCGTCTCGACACGCCGGGCGGCGAGGTCGTCGCCTCCGAGCAGATATGGCACGCCATGCAGCGCGCGCGCGACGCCGGCAAGCCGGTCGTCGTGTCGATGGGCGCGACCGCGGCGTCCGGCGGCTATTATGTCGCCGCGCCCGCGGACGCCATCATCGCCCAGCCGGGAACGCTGACCGGGTCTATCGGCATCTATGGCGGCAAGCTGGTAATCGGCGGCGCGCTCGACCTGATCGGGCTGAATATCGAGCCACTTTCAATCGGCGGCGATTTCGCCGGCGCCTATACGGTGCAGCGCCCGTTCACCGAGGCGCAGCTTCAGGCGGTCCAGACCATGCTTCAGGACGGCTACGACACCTTCACCGCCCATGTCGCCGAGGGCCGCGATCTCAGCGCCCAGCGTGTGGAGCAGATCGCACGCGGCCGCGTCTGGACGGGGGCGGAAGCGTTCGAGCTTGGCCTGGTGGACGAGCTGGGCGGCTTCCGCGAAGCCCTCGCCGCGGCCCGGCGCCTCGGCGGGATCGAGGAAGGCGCCGCGATCACGCTGCGCGCCTATCCGCCGCGCCCGAGCTTCTTCGAGCAATTGCGCCGCCTGTTCGGCGGCGGCGCCGAGGCGGCGGAGGCGGTCTCTGTGCTGCTGCGCGTCGCGGCGCTGCCGGAGATTCGCGCCCTGATTGAGGCGCGCGCCGGGGCTGGTCAGCCCGCCGCCGACGCCCGCGCCGACATGCCCGCGATCCGTTAAAAACTACGCCTGGATGGCTGCCTGGCGGCGCGCCTTAGTCCGCCGCCTGCCGTTCTGCATCAGACAGGCAAAGCCAGCGTGTGGGGTGAGTGTCGAGAACATTATCCACCCAGCCACGCAGATCGGGATGAACCAGATTGCGCGAGGTGTCGTGCCAGACCGGCATGACCGGCGCATCGGCCACCAGCGTGCGCTCGGCGTCGGCCATGATCTCGCCCCGCGCCGCCGGGTCAATCTCGTGATTGGAGCGGCGCATCAGATCGTCGAATTGCGCGCTGGCGTAACGCGGATCGTTGCGGTTGCCGGATTCAAAAATGTTCAGGAAGCTCCAGGGATCGCGGCTACCGACCCAGCCTGCGTCGCCAACCTGAAAATTTCCGCCGCGCAGATTCTCGTAATGAATCTGCACTTCGACGCCGAAAATCGAAGCCTGAACCCAGGGCGCGATCTCCTGCCAATTGGCCTGCACCACCGGCGCAATGCGCGGATTGCTGCCGGAATTGCGATAGGTGAATTCGAAGCGCAGCGGATTGGACGGGCCGAATCCGGCCTCCTCCAGCAGGCGGCGCGCTTCGGCCAACCGCTCTTCCCGCTCCAGAGTCCACCAGCCGGCCTGCTCCACATCGGGATAGTCGGGCGCGCCCGGCGGAACCATGCGCGATGTCGGCATCGCGCTTCCGCCCAGAATTTCCGATGTGATGAACTCCCGGTCCACCGCCATGCTCAGCGCCCGCCGCACACGCACATCGTCGAACGGCGCGCGCTCCATATTGAACACATAATAGGTGGTGATGAGCGCCGGATGGACCCGCACATAGTCCGGCAACTGCCTGCGCAGCTCCTCAATCTGTTGCGGCGGGAAACTGTTATTGAGGTGCAGTTCGCCCGCGCGCACCCGCCGGACCGCCGCGTTCACATCGGTCGTCGGGTAATAATAGACCTCATCGAAGCACGCATCGCCCGCCTCATAGAACGAGTCGTTGCGCACCAGATGGACGAAATCGTTGCTGCGCCACCGCTGCAAGATATAGGGCCCGTTGACCACGATATTCTGTGGCTGGATCCAGGCCGCGCCATGCCGCTCCACCACATGCGCGGGCGCCGGATAGGTGGTGGGGTGCGCGAGCAGAGCGGTTATATAGGGCGCGGGATACTCCATCTCGATCACGAATGTGCGGTCATCGGCCGCGTAGACTCCCAGCTCTTCCGGCGGCAATGCGCCGGTATGGACCGCCTCGGCGTTGCGGATGGCGTAGAGCAGCGTCGCCAGCGGGGCGATGGTTTCGGGATTCAGCACCCGGCGCAGCCCATAGACGAAATCGTGCGCGGTGACCGGCTCGCCGTCCGACCATTGCGCCTCGCGCAGATGAAACGTCCAGATCATGCCGTCTTCGGAAACATCATGGCGCAGCGCCATGCCGGGAATCTGTTCGCCATCGGCGCCATAGGCATAAAGCCCGGTCATCATGTCCTGCATGATGTACATTTCCCAGTTCCCGCTGAGCCGGTGCGGGTCGAGCGTCAGCGGCTCGGCCGTATTGCCGCGGTGCAGCACGTTGCCGCCATCATCGCCGCGCCCGCAGGCCGATAGGCAAAGAACGGCCGCCGCCAGAGCAAGCATGGCGGAGGCTGTGCGAACGGGAATCATGGCTGGCCTTTCATCTGGAAACGGTGGGGATCACGGCGCCAACCGGCGGACAATGGAATCTCTTATTCCCCGTCCAGCCCCTCGCGGCACAGATAGCGGGTGCGATGGATGTCGTTGACATTATCCACCCAGCCGGTGATCTGCGGACTCACCAGCGCCGTGGTCTCATTATACCACATCGGCATGATGGGCATGTCGCGCACCAGAAGGTTTTCCGCCTCCACCATCAGACGCGCACGCACCTCCTGATCCAGTTCGCGGTTGGAGCGATCGACCAGCGAGTCAAATTCCGGGTTGGAATAATTCCCGTAATTCATCGGCCCCGAACGCGACTCCAGCAGGAACAGGAAATTCTGCGCGTCGTTGTAGTCAGCGATCCAGCCAGCGTCGCCGACCTCGAAATTGCCAGTACGCAGATTGTCGTAATGGATCTGCACCTCGCCGCCGAAAATCGACACTTGCACCCAAGGCGCAATCTCCTGCCAGCCCGCCTGCACCACCGGCGCGATGCGGGGATTGTCGCCGGAATTACGATAGGTGAATTCAAAGCGCAGCGGGTTGGACGGACCGAACCCGGCCTCCTCCAGCATACGCCGCGCTTCCGCCAGCCGCTCTTCCCGCTCCATCTCCCACCAGTCCGCCTGCGGACCGCCAGGATAATTCGCGATGCCCGGAGGAATCAGCCGGGATGACGGGATTTCGTTGCTCCGCTTGATTTCCCGGATGATGAATTCGCGATCCAGCGACATGCTAAGCGCCTGCCGCACACGCACATCGTCGAACGGCGCGCGCGCCGTGTTGAACACATAATAGGTCGTTCCGAGATAGGGACTTACGCGGATATAGCCGGGCAACTGGCGCTCCAGCTCCTCACGCTGCTGACCCGGAAATCCGGTCGGCCCGCCATTCAGATCCAGCTCCCCTGCGCGCACACGGCGCACCGCGGCGTTCACATCATTGGTGGGGTAGAAATAGACCTCGCTGAAGCAGACCTGATCCGCTTCGTAGAAATTCTCGTTCTTCACCAGATGGACGAAATCATTGCTACGCCACTGACGCAGCATGTAGGGGCCGTTGACCGCCATGTTCTGCGGCTGGATCCAGCGGCTTCCGTGCTGCTCCACGACATGCGCCGGCACCGGAAAGCCCGTGGTGTGGGTCAGCATGCTGGGCAGATAGGGCGCGGGATATTCCAGTTCGATCACCAGCGTGCGGTCATCCAGCGCATGGACGCCCAGCTCCTCTGGCTGCATCCGGCCGGTATTCACCGCCTCGGCGTTCTTCATACCGTATAGCAGGCTGGCATACTGTGAGAGCGTGGCGGGCGTCAGGATGCGGCGCAGCGCATAGACGAAATCATGCGCGGTCACCGGCTCGCCATCGGACCATTGCGCCTCACGCAGAGTAAAGGTCCAGGCGAGGCCGTCTTCAGAGACTTCATGGCGCAACGCCATGCCGGGAATGGGTTCGCCTGCCGCGTCCTCGGTATAAAGGCCGATGAACATGTCGCCGACAATATCGTTTTCCCACGTTCCCGACGTCAGATGCGGGTCCAGCGTCAGGGGTTCGGCCCCGTTGCCGCGATGCAGGACATTGTCGCCGCCGCCATCCCCTCTCCCGCAAGAGACCAGTGCGAACGCCACCGCGCAGGCTGCAAGCACGCGAAGAAGGGGAAGCGTCGGGATCGTGGCCATGTATCTCCTCACAGAAGGCTTGCCCCGGTCCGGGAGAGCGCCCGGGAGGGCCGCGTTCAAAGCCATGTTATTCCGGGCCGGGCGGCGGTGGAACCGCCGCCGCGCTTCACAGCTCTGTCAGCGGTCCTTCGGGTCGATGGCGTCGCGCAACCCGTCGCCGATGAAATTGAACGCCAGCAGCGTCACCATCATCACGATGGAGGGGAAGAGCAGCAGCCAGGGCCGGTACATATCGTCCGCGCCATTGGCGATCAGCCGGCCAAGGCTGGTCAGCGGCTCCTGCACCCCCAGACCCAGAAAGCTGAGAAAGCTCTCCGCCAGAATGATGACCGGCACGGTCAGGGTCGCATAGACCACCACCGGGCCCAGCACATTGGGCAGGATATGGCGGCGGATAATGACCGGGCCGCGCACGCCGGCGGCCTCGGCCGCCTCCACGAATTCCTTGCGGCGCAGGCTGATCGTCTGGCCGCGCACGATACGCGCCATGGTCAGCCATTCCACCGCGCCAATCGCGACGAAGATCAGGACAAGCTGGCGCCCGAACGTCACCATCAGCAGGATGACAAAGAAAATATAAGGCAACGAATACATAACATCGACGATGCGCATCATCGCATTGTCGACCCGCCCGCCGACATAGCCGGCCGTCGCGCCCCAGATCACCCCGATCACCAGCGCGACAAGAGTGGCCACCAGCCCCACCGCCAGGCTGACGCGCAGGCCGATCAGCGTGCGCACGAACAGATCGCGGCCCTGCGCGTCTGTCCCGAAAATATGCCAGTTCTCAAGCGTCGGCGGGATCGCCACGCGCGTGCGATAGATGGTCTCATAGGAATGCGGCCACAGCATCGGGCCGAAAATCGCCGCCAGCACCAGAACGCCCAGCACGATCATGCTGGCCACGGCCGCCTTGTTGCGGAACAGGCGCGCGCCCGCATCGTCCCACAGCGAGCGGCCCTGAAGCGCGGCGGCCTCGGCCAGCTTTCGTCTCTGGCTTGGCAGCAGCGCGATCATGAGTACTTCACCTTGGGATCGAGCACCCCATAAAGCAGGTCGGCGATCAGGTTCATCAGCATGATGAGGCTGGCGTAGAGGATCACCACGCCCATCACCACCGTATAGTCGCGTTGCAACGCGCCGATCACGAACTGCCGCCCGATGCCGGGAAGCTGGAACACCTGCTCCACAATCAGCGAACCGGTCATCAGCCCGGCCAGCGCCGGCCCGAGATAAGAGACCAGCGGCAGCAGCGCCGCGCGCAACGTATGGCGCACGATCACCAGATGCTCGGGCAGGCCCTTGGCGCGCGCGGTCCGCACGAAATTGGAGCGGATCACCTCGATCATCGAGGCGCGGGTCAGGCGCGAAATAATGGCGATCTGCGGCAGGGCCAGCGTCAGAACCGGCAGAGCCAGCGTCTCCAGCGTCATGCGGCCGCGATCCAGCCCGCCAGAGGGTAGCCAGCCGAGCTGCACCCCGAACACCAGCGCCAGAATCGGGCCGGTGACGAAGGTGGGGATGGAGATGCCGATCATCGCCACCGCCATGACGCTGAAATCGGCGGGCCGGTTCTGCCGCAGCGCCGCCAGCACGCCCAGCGTCACGCCGATGGCCAGCGCCAGGGTTAGCGCGCTGATCCCGATGGTCATCGAGACCGGAAAGCCCTCGACGATAATGTCGGCCACGGTCTTGTCGCGATAGCGCAGCGAGGGGCCCAGATCGCCCTGCACCACCTTGAACAGATAGTCGGCGTACTGGACATAGAGCGGCCGGTCGAACCCGTAGGCCGCCATCACATTGGCCTCGATCTCGGCGGGAAGCTGCCGCTCGGTGTCGAACGGGCTGCCGGGCGCGACGCGCATCATGAAAAACGCGACAGTGATGATCACGAACAAGGTCGGGATCGCGATCAGCAGCCGCCTCAGAGCATAACGCAGCATTCCGTGCCGATGTCTGTCCGCCTGCCTTCGCCGAAGCGCAGCATTGGCTTCGCGCAGGCAGGCAAATTCATGATTGGCTTTCGACCTTTCACGCCGCGAGCCCCGGTGTCAATGTGCGCGCCTGTCCGTCATTTTTTCAGCGGCGGAAGCGGAACGGGAACAGCGCATGACAGACTTCCGGCAGGCGGACGAGGCCGTATCCGTGGCGGGCCAGCTCGCGCCAGAGGACTTCCAGCGCGCAGCGGACGAGGGCTTCGCCCTGATCGTCAATAACCGCCCCGAAGGCGAGGCGCCGGACCAGATTCCTGACGAAGAGGCGCGCGCGCTGGCCAGCGCCGCGGGTCTCGCCTACGCCCATGTCCCGATCCGCATGGCGACGCTGAGCCTGGCTGATGTGGAGGCCATGGAGCGGGCGCTGGCCGGCGCGGAGGGGCCGGTTCTGGCCTATTGCGCCTCCGGGGCGCGCTCTGTCGCTTTATGGGCGATGACCCGCGTGCGCGCCGGGGCAGACCCCGGCTCGGAGGCCGGGGTCAACCTGGAAGAAACGATGCGCGGCGCACGCGCCGCGGGCGTCGATCTGGAAGGGCTGCGCCCCCTGCTGGAGCGTCTGGCCGCCGAAGCGGACTCCGGAACGTCTCAGTCGTAGGCGCCGCGCAGCGCAGGCGCGGGATTGGCGGGCGCAATCGCGGCCACAGCCTGCGGCGCCGTATCCGGGGCGGCGGCCCCATGTTCCGCGCGCGCGGCGTTTACCGCCAGATTGCCGGCGGTCAGCATCAACAGCGCCGCCGCCGCCATCCAGGCGGCATGAACGATTCCCCGTTTTGGCGTTTTCGAACGTCCCATCCCGGCGCACTCCCCCGCGCTGTCCGCGCATTGCCCGCACACAGCAGCAAGAGCTGTGCCCCATTTGGTCAATCCAGCGCCTGAATGCGCTCCAGATGGCCGATCAGCGCGGCGCGCAGGCGCGCCTCCTCCGCCCAGGCCGCCAGCGCATCCAGATACAGCGCCAGCGGGTCGTCGCCCGGCGCCGGCGCCGGCAAGGGCCGCGCCGGGACCAGCAGCTCAGGGTCCGGCTGGCCGATCGCCGCCCGCACCGTCTCGCGGATGATCCCCGGCGCCGGCGAGGCGGTTGGCGCTGGCGGCGGCGTCGCGCGCGATGCGCAGCCGGCCGCCAGCAAGGCGAGGATCGGGGCATAAAGGATCGGCTTCCGCATTCGCAATCTCCCGGCGCAGGCGCGCCATCTCGGTTTCCAGTTCGGCGCGCGCTTCGGCCCGCGCCCGCGACGCCGCCTCACGCGCTCGCTGCTCGGCCAGCAGAGCGCGCCGCGCGGCCTCCCCCGCCGCCGCCGTCAGCGCCCGGTCAGCGTCATAGAGCGCCTCCAGCGCCGCCGTACGCGCCGCGCCGCAGCGATCCGTGGCGCGCTCCCAGCCCTGATGACGGCCCAGCCCCCAGGCCCCCAGCACCAGCAGCGCCGGCAGGCCGAAACGGAGCAAGAGGGCGCTCACAGAATCAGCCCCAGAATGCGCTCCACCGCCGGGCCGCCGATCAGCCCGGCCAGGATCGCTCCGGCGATCCAGATGCGCAGCTCGCGATAGCGCAGCGCACATTCCTTCTCATGCGTCGTGATCCGCCCGTTGGTGCGGATGATCTCGTTCTCGGCCCCGCGCAGGCGCGGCTCCAGATCGTCCGCCTGCCCTCCGAAGCCTTGGCGAAGGTGAGACGTCATGCCCGCACCTCCGCGATCTGTTTCCGGCGGCGCCAGAAAATATAGGCCGCCGCGCCCACGATGGCCGCGAGCGCCACCCACGGCCCGGCGCGCTGGATCACGTCCAGCCAGACAGAGGCCGTGTGCGCCTGCTCCGCGATCTCGCCCAGGCCAATGGCCGGCGCCGCCACCACAACCGCGCCCGCCGCCGCCTTCGCCGAGCCCGATTGCGAGACCCGCTCATGCTCTTCCACTTCCGGCGCGGGCGCATAGCCTTCATGCGGCGGCGCGGCCGTCTCCACAGGCTCCGGCGCCATCTCCCGCGTGAACAGCTCCAGAAACGCGGCGCGGCGGCGGATCAGGCCGGGCAGCGGAACCAGTTTTCCGTCCACCCGCGCCTTGCGCCATTTCGGCAGTTCCAGCGCCGCGCCGTCATAATCCCCGGCGTTCAGCTTGCGCAGCAGGGTGGAGCCAGCCAGCGCGTCCGCGCCCAGATTGAAGGCGAAATCCACCAGCGCATCGAACTGGCCCTGGGTCAGCGGAACCGTGACCAGCCGCCGCACGTCCGCCGCGAATTCCTTCAGGTCGCGCGTCAGCCATGTCGCCGCCTGTTGATGCGTGATCGTCAGACCCTCCGGGACCGGCCCGCCATCGCCGCCGCGCGTCGCGCCATAGCCGATGGTCCACACCCCGGCGGGGCAGCGATACGCCGCCAGGCGTAGCCCCTCGAATTCCTTGATAAGCGCGCGGCCCTCGGCCGAGACGCTGGCGGGAAAGTCCTGCCCCTGAGCCGGAGCCCATCCCGGCCCTGAACCGGGGAGCGCCTCTGTCATGCCGCGCTCCTTTGTCTGGCGCCTTGTCATGACGAGGATTGTGCCCCCGCCCGGGCGGCGGTGGATTCTGGCGCGATCATCCCCGCTTTCCGCGCGGTCAGAACGCGGTCAGAGGGGGAAATGGCTGGAAATAAATGCGGGAAATATCAGGGGGCGCAGACGGCGGGCAGCCCCTGAAACGCAAACGGCCCGGGTATGAAACCCGGGCCGGGACGTCGCCGCGAACAGCGAGACTTCCCCGGACGCCGGTCCGGGGCCGGAGACCGTTAGTCGGAAACCGAAAGATTGATCGCCCGCGGACCCTTGCCGCGCGGATCGGGTTCAGAGTCGAATTCGACCTTCTGGCCTTCGGCCAGCGCGGTCAGCCCCGAACGCTCCACGGCGGAAATGTGCACGAACACATCGCGGCCGCCGTCGGACGGCGAAATGAAGCCGAAGCCCTTCGACGTGTTGAAGAACTTAACGGTTCCAGTCAGTTGGCCCATGATTGGCCCTTCCTCAAGCTAATGGCGGCTACGCCGCCATGGTGTGTGCGGAGAGCGACATGCCCGCCGCAGGCGCTTAAGACGTACGGTTGTCCGGGGAAGGGATGCTTGCTGTAGGCCGCATTCGCGACAAGCTCGTTTCACTTCACGCGACGTCCCGATACTCTTCACGCTGCCTGAATTATGACTGTAAAACGGCCCGCCCGCAAGCAGCAGGGTTGTTCACATCTGCTGGAACTGGAGCACCGCCGGGCCAATAATGACCAGAAACAGCACTGGCAGGAAGAAGATAATCATGGGCACGGTCAGCTTGGCCGGCAGGGCGGCGGCTTTTTTCTCCGCCGCGGCGATGCGCATGTCACGGTTTTCCTTGGCCATAACCCGCAGGGCCGAACCGACCGGCGTGCCATAGCGCTCGGCCTGGATCAGAGCCGTGGCCACCGCCTTCACCCCCGGATGGTTGGCGCGCCGGGCCAGATTCTCATAGGCTTGGCGGCGCTCCTGCAGATAGGCCAGCTCGGCCGTGGTCAAATGCAGCTCTTCCGCCAGCTCGATGGAGCTGGCCCCGATTTCCCCGGCCACTTTCTGGAAGGCCGCCTCGATGGACATCCCGGACTCCACGCAGATCAGCAGCAGGTCCAGCGCGTCCGGAAAGGCGCGCATGATCGAATCGCGCCGTTTCTGGCCCAGATTCTTCAGCCACAGGCCGGGCAGATAATAGCCGGCGGCGAAGGCGGCGATGCAGATGCTGAGCCGCGTGATGAAAGGCTGGCCGAAATCCTCCAGCACAAACAGATAGAGCGCCGCGATCGCGCCCATGACCGGCGGCGAGACGAAGCGGGCGAAATAGAATGTCACCACCGGCCGCTGACCGCGCAGGCCGGCCTGGGCCAGTTTTTCACCGAGGTTTGGATCCTCCAGCAACTTCACCAGATTGAGGCTGTCGACGATCTTCTTCATCAGGCCACGGCTTTCACGCTGACGCAGGCCGCGCTGGGCCTCCCGCGCCAGCTGCTCGCGGCTCTGGCGGCGCAACCGTTCGCGCTGGCTGGCCACCGATTTCAGCCGGCCGGCGAAACGGTCAGGCGTCAGGATCGGGCCGATCAGCGTCACCACGGTGGCGAACACCGCGGCGGCGATCACCAGCATCAGCAGGAAGGCCGGGTCTATGAGGCGTTCCACGGTTCCCGCCTCCCTAGAATTTGAAGTTGATCATGCGGCGCATCACGAAAATGCCGATCGCCATCCACAGCGCCCCGCCAAGCAGCATGAAGCGCCCCAGCTGCTCGGAGAACAGCAGCCCCATATACTCAGGCGTGGTCAGATAGACGATGGTCATCACCCCGGGCGGTAGCGCGCCAATGATAAAAGCCGAGGCCTTGGCCTCCGAACTCAGCGCCTTGATCTTTTCGCGCATCATCTTGCGGGAGCGCAGCACAGAGGAAAGATTGCCCAGCGCCTCCGCCAGATTGCCGCCGCTCTTCTGCTGGATAATCAGAACCGTCGAAAAGAAATTCAGCTCCGCCAGCGGCATGCGCTGATACATGCGCCCCATACTCTCGTCGAGGGACATGCCCATCGCCTGTTCTTCGAGCATTTTGCGAAATTCGCTCTGAACCGGCTCGCCGATCTCGCGGACAATCATTTTCAGGCATTCGTTCAGCGGCAGGCCCGATTTCACGCCGCGCACGATGATGTCGATGGCGTTGACGAACTCTTCCGTGAATTTTTTCATCCGGCGCGTACGCGCCATGCCGAGGAACCAGCGCGGCAGGCCAAAGCCGGCGACAAAGCTGATCGCGCCTGCGAGCGGGAGAGAAAAGCCCCGCATCAGCAGCAGCAGAAAGACGACAAATCCCACAGCCACGGAGAGAATCCAGAACAGCGTCGGCGACCAGGACATGCCGGCCTGACGCAGTTGCGCTTCCAGACTCAGCGATTTGCGGCGCTGGCTCTTCTGCCGTTCCTCAATCTGCTTCAGCGTTTCCTGCACCTGGCGGCGGCGCGCCTGGGCCTGGTCGATAGCGGACACCTTGCGCCGGCGCGCCGTGCGGGCGCTGACCCCGTCGCTGACCGCTTTCAACCGCTTTTTCCGGGCAGAGCCTTCGGAGTCGCCGACAAGAACCCAGCCAATCCCCGCCACCGAGATGAAGGCCAGCGCCGCGACCAGGAAAAAGGCGAGGCCATTCACCCGCCCTACTCCGCCTCGTCCAGCGCCTGGGCCAGCTCCTGCTCCAGCCCGAAATAGCGCACCCGGTCCCAGAATTTCGGGCGGGCGATGCCGGTAGAGCGATGCTTGCCAACGATATTACCGTTCGCATCCTCGCCCTGGATCTCATAGAGGAACAGATCCTGAGTGATGATGACGTCGCCTTCCAGCCCCACCACTTCGGTCACATGCGTGATCTTGCGCGAGCCGTCGCGCAGGCGCGCGGCCTGGATGATGACGTCGATAGAGCCGACAATCATTTCCCGGATCGTGCGCGAGGGCAGATTGAACCCGCCCATCGTAATCATGGACTCCAGACGTGACAGCGCCTCGCGCGGGCTGTTGGCGTGCACCGTGCCCATCGAGCCGTCATGGCCGGTATTCATGGCCTGCAACAGGTCAAAGGATTCCGGGCCGCGCACCTCGCCGACGATGATGCGCTCTGGACGCATCCGCAGACAGTTGCGGACCAGGTCGCGCATGGTGATCTCGCCCTGTCCCTCCAGGTTTGGCGGGCGGGTCTCCAGCCGCACCACATGCGGCTGCTGCAATTGCAGTTCGGCGGCGTCTTCGCATGTCACGACCCGCTCGGACGGGTCGATATAGGCGGTCAGACAGTTGAGCAGCGTGGTCTTGCCCGAGCCGGTGCCGCCGGAGATCAGCGTGTTGCACCGGCAGGCGCCGACCACCCCAAGCACGCGCGCGCCCTCTGGCGAGATCGAATTATAATCGACCAGATTCCGCATCTTCAGCTTGTCCTTCCGGAATTTCCGGATGGTCAGCGTCGGGCCGTCCAGCGACAGCGGCGGAGCGATCACGTTGACGCGGCTACCGTCTGCCAGGCGCGCGTCGCAGATCGGCGAGGATTCATCGACGCGGCGGCCGACCTGGCTGACAATGCGCTGGCAGATATTCATCAGCTGCGCATTGTCGCGGAAGCGCACATTGGTGCGCTCCACCTTGCCGTTCACTTCGATGAAGACATTATGCGCGCCATTGACCATGACATCGGCGATGTCATCGCGCGCCAGCAGCGGCTCCAGGGGGCCATAGCCCAGAACGTCGTTGCAGATATCGGTCAGGAGTTGTTCCTGCTCCGAAACCGACATGACAACATTTTTGATCGAAACGATCTCGGTGACGATATCGCGGATTTCATCCGCGGCGGCCTTTTGGTTGAGCTGTGCCAGCGCGCCAAGGTCGATCGTGTCGATCAGCGCGTTGAAGATCGTCGTCTTGATTTCGTAATAGGCGTCCGTGCGCTCGTTTTCCACGCGGCGCGGCGGGGCCGGAGGCGGCGGCGAGCGCCGGTCGGCGGCACGGCCAGCGGCGCGGGCCACGCGCTCGGGCGGCGGCGCCGCCTGGGGCTTCGACTGGGACTGGGGCTGAGACTGTGGGCGCGCCGGCGGACTCTCCTTGCCTGCGCTCTTTTCAGATGCGGGCGCCGCCGGCGTCCGGCCGGCCGGCGCGTCGGAGAATGCTTCGCGCTTGCCGAACATGTCCTAACCTTTGCTGCGCAGCATGCGCTTGAACAGCGACCGGGACTTTGTCTGCATCTCCTTGCCGCTCAGACGGCGGGCCAGCGCCGCCATGCCCTCGATCGCCCTGGAGTCGCGCGCCGTCTCGCCCAGCATCTGGCCACTATTGGCCGCCTCGCCGAACAAAGCCGGCTCGAACGGCAGCACCAGACAAGGCTCGACGCTCAGCGCCTCACAAAAATCCTTCACCGGGATTTCAGGGCGCTTCGGCACCCCGACCATATTCAGCACAATATGCGGCGGCGGGTCATTGGGGCGGTGCGCGCGCACCAGATCGAACAGATTCTTGGCGTTGCGCAGCGAAGCCAGCTCCGGCGTCGCGGTGATGACCACATCGTCGGCGGCCAGCAGCGTATCCTTCACCCAGCGCGACCATGTATGCGGCAGGTCCAGCACCACATAGGGCACGGACCGGCGCACGATCTCGATCACCGATTCATAGGCCTCGGGATCCATATCCCAGTCGCGGTCCAGCGCGCCCGGCGCGGCCAGCAGGCTCAGCCGCTCGGTGCAGCGCGTTACCAGCCGCTCCAGCAGCACGTCATCGACGCGGTCCGGCTGGCCCAGCGCCTCGGCCACGCCCTGCACCGGGTCCTGATTGAAATCGAGGCTGGCCGTGCCGAATGGCAGATCAAGATCGACGATGGTGGCGTCGGCGTCGGCGCCTTCGGAGATGAACCAGCCGATATTATGGGCAATGGTCGATGACCCGGCCCCGCCCTTGGCGCCGATAAAGGCGATGGTGCGTCCGGCGAAAGGTTGATCCGGGTCCAGATAGAGACCGCTGATCGTGCGGATGAGCTGCACCGCGTCCATCGGCGGCACCAGATATTCGCTGACGCCGCGGCGCATCAGTTCGCGATACAGGCCAATATCGTTGGCCGCGCCGATCACGATCACCTGCACGCCCGCGTCACAGACCGAGGCAAGATCATCGAGCTGCTGGAACAGCGTCTGGCCCCGCATCCCGGTTTCGACGATCACCAGATTGGGCGTGGCGGAATCGTGGAAGGTCTCGATGGCGGCGGAAAGCCCGCCCATGTCCACGGTCACATGCGCGCGCGCCAGCCGCCGGTCGCGGGACGCGGCGTTCACCAGATCGGCGGTTTCCGCCAGCTCGCAGAAGGCGTGGATGGAGATGCGCGGCACCGGCTGGTCGGCGGGGGCCTCGGCCTGAGCGACGGATGCGCGCGGGCGCGGCGCCGGGTCGCGCAGCAGCGCCCCGGCGACAGGGTCGGCGTCCAGCGGGCCGTCCGGAATATCGGACACAAGGTCCGCGGGCGCCAGCACGTCATCGTCGTTGTATGAATAGGCTTCGCTCATTCCCTTACGCGCTCCGGTTCCCCCCTGCCCTGCTCCCGCTTCAGTTTCCGCTTACATTGACGCTTTCGCCTTCGCCGCGCGCCGAGGCGGTCACCTCGCCAGCGCGATAGAGTTGCAGCACATTGGTCCGCCGCTGGGCGTCTGCCGGCGTCATTTCGCGCGGCCAGACCAGATCGGCCGGATCGGCGATCATCGCCGCGAGATTGGCGTTCTGCGCGCAGCCGAAATTGTGATAGGTCTCGCTGCGCGCGGTCTGCGACAGCGACGGCCAGACCCGGCCGCATTCCGGCGCGTGCGCGCGATAGCGGGTAAAGCTCAGATGGAAGGGCGAGCCGAAATCGCCGGCGCTGACGCCCAGCGCCACATCCGGCAGCGCCACGCCCATGTCGCGGGCCAGCGCGATCACAGAATCGGCCGTCGCCGCGCCGTCGGCGCCCGGCGGCGCATAGACAACCAGCGGCCCGTGTCCCGCCTCGCGATACTCGCGCAGAAAGGCGGCGATGGCCGGACCGTCGGCCGGACCGACATCGCCATAGGGTGAGAGGTCCAGCCGTGCGTTCTCCTGCGTCACGACCGGGCGATGAATGTCCGGCGAAGCGACGTGTGACGGCGAAAACGGCGCGCTCATACATGCGGAGAGCGCAAGCCCGGCGCAACAGGCGAACAGGACAGGGCGCATGCTCATGGGGTGGCTCCCGGATCGGTGACAAAGCCATGCGGTCCCTGCCAGCTGCGGCCTCCCGCATCGGCGCCGGGCGCGGCGTAAACGCTGTTCATGCGGCCGAGCAGGAAGGATTCCGGCCCGTCGGCGACGCGCAGCCCGTCAATGGGCGTAACCAGATTGTCCGGGCTGGTCGGGTTCACCAGATAGGGCGTGGCGATCACCACCAGCTCGGTCTGCTGGGTAAGAAAGTCGTCGGAGCGGAACAGCGCGCCCAGCACCGGCAAATCCTTCACGCCGGGCAGGCCGTCAATGCTCTGGCGCGTCTCGTCCCGGATCAGCCCGGCGATGACGATGGCGCCGCCAGAGGGTAATTCCACGGTGGTCTCGGCGCGGCGCACCGAAAGCGCGGGCACCGAGACGCCGGGGATGGTGCCGACCACATTGCCCTGCTGGTCGCGGATCACCCCGCCCTGCAATTGCAGCGCGCCCTGATTGCTGAGATCGGAAACCTCGGTGGAGACTTTCAGCGAGATGCGTCCGCCTGACAGCACCACCGGGGTGAAGGCCAGGCCCACGCCGAACCGCTTGAACTCGATAATGACATTGCCTTCCTGGTCGCGGCCGGAGGGCACCGGGAACTCGCCGCCCGCCAGGAACGAGGCCGCCTCGCCAGAAATGGCGGTCAGGTTCGGCTCCGCCAGCATCCGCACCAGACCCGCGCGCTCCAGCGCCGAGATATTGGCGCCGACATTGGAACGCTGCACCGAGCCGCCAACGGCGTCAGAGCCCACAATGCTGCTGCGGCCAAGCGTGGCTGTGCCACCCTGCGCGCCGCTGACGCCAAAGCTGTTCTGGGTGTTGAAGCCGAAACTGTTGGCGAAGCCGCCGGGTTGCAGCGCCTCGAACACGATATTGCCGTCGGGATCGAACTGATCGGTATTGCCGAGAATCGGCGCGCGGAACTGGCCGAAATTGACGCCGCCGCTCCAGTTGACGCCAAGCTGTTTCAACAGAGTGCGCTGCATCTCCACCACGCGCACCTGAAGCATCACCTGCTCCACCCCATCGACGGAGAGCAGCGACAGCACATTTTCCGGCGCATCGACCCAGCGCTGGGCGATCTGGATGGCGCGGTCGGCGGCCAGCGCGCTTGGGGCCGCGCCGGTCAGCACGATATTGTCACCCACCGCGTCCACACCGATGGCGGCTTCGGGCACATAGCGTTCCAGCATGGTGCGAAGGCCGGACGTATCGCGGTCCACCCGGATTTGCAGGTCCAGAATCTGCCGCCCGGCGCTGTCGAGGAAATAGATGCTGGTGTCGCCGCTATTGAGGCCGAGCAGATAGGCCTGACGCGGGGTGCGGATCACCGCGTCCACAATATCCGGATTGGCCACCAGAACGTCGCGCGCATCGCGCGGCAGGTTCACAATCGCCGATTTGTTGAGCGGTAGATTGAAAGACTGCGTTTCGCCGCCGGCGCCGGGCGTCAGAATCTGCACGTCGCGCTGCTGCGCCTGACCGGCGGCGGCCGGAACCAGCGCCATCGCGGCCAGCAGCGGAAGAAGGGCGCGAAATTTCATTGTGTGCGCTCCGGGGTGTCTTCCACGGCCACGCGCCGCACGCCGCCATAGCGATAGACCTGAACCGTGGCCTGCACCGGCGCCTGGAACAGGCCGGCGGCGCGCGCCTCGTCGGCATGGGCGACGGAGTCGGCCAGGCTGCGCAGCGCCAGCGAAAGCCCCCCGCCGGACGAAACGCTGCCCAGCGCCTCGGCCTGGGAGACCAGCTCCACCTCACGGGGCGCAAGCTCCAGCGTGGCGGTAGAGCCGATCACGGTCTGCTGCCCGTCTATTTCGGCAAAGGTCTGGTCGATGGCCAGCACGCGCACATTGGTCAGGATCGTGCTGGTGATGTATTCGGCCCTGCCCTCGTCCGTGGCGGTTTCGCGCGTCAGGACCACATCGACCCGGTCATTGGGCAGGATAAAGCCGCCCGCCCCTCTCTGCACGGAAATCGGAATGGCGACCGCGCGCATGCCGGGGGCCAGCATCGCGGCCATAAAGCTGGCGTCGCCGATCCGCACCACCCGGCCGGGCAGCAGCGGCTCGCCCTGCGCGATGGGCGCGCGCACCACGGCGGCCTCATACTCTTCCATCGCGTTCGGCTGCGACGCCTCCAGAACAAAAGACGGGATCGCCGCCGATTCAGGCCAGTCAGCCCAGACCAGATCGCCGGGCATGATGCGCTCGCCCACGGCCAGGTCGCGCGCGGCGGCCAGCACCGAAACGCTGGGCGCCTCATCGCGCACCTCGGCGACGATGGGCGCCTCGGCCGGCCGGGACATCATGATTCCGCGCATCAGCAGCGCCGCCGCAATGGCGGCGACCGCCGCGATCGCAAGTACCGCAATGCGAGCGGGGCTCATCGGGGATCCTTGTTCAGCCGGATTCGTAACTATTCCCGGCAAAATCACCCGAAACTTCTCAAGGCATGGTTAATCTGCCCATGGTTATCGCCAGGGGATCACAGCGATCAGAGCATGGCCGCGATCAGCGCGGCCCCGATCTCGGAGCCGGGCAGAAAAACCAGCGCCGCCGCCGCGATCCCCACGCCATAGGGAACATCGCCGGTGCGCTGTAATATCGGCCAGAAAATCCCGTGCGCCTCGGCGTAAGAGCCGAACATGCGCCGCGCGATCAGCAGCAACAGCACGAAGACGCCGCCGAAAATGGCGGTCAGCGCCAGAAACGGCAGCACGCCCGGCCACCCGGCCCAGAGCGCGGCGGCGGCCAGCAGCTTGGCGTCGCCCCCGCCGATCCAGCGCAGGGCGAACATCCCGATCCCCAGCGCCAGCACCCCGGCGCCCACGAAAAGATGCAGCCCCGCCTGCGCCCAGCCGAGACCGGCGGCCAGCATTGCCGGAACGAACAGCAGGGCCAGCGCGATGGAAATCCGGTTCGGGATGGTGAAGCTGACCACATCGCGCACCGCCGCGAAAATCACCAGCCCCGCGAACCCGGCGAGCAGGATAAATGCGATCAGGGACAGGAGCATTACTGGCCCTGGCCCGTAGCAGCGGCAAAGCCTGTGGAGACAGACTCATAGGAGGGCGCGAGGGTCTGCCCCAGCAACGCAACGCTAGCGATCGCCACCGCCGCGATCAGCCCGCCGATCAGCGCGTATTCCACCGCTGTTGCGCCGGCGCGGTCCCGGACAAAGCACATCATAAGATTCAGCATGGCGCTCCCCCGAAACGGCATGCACTACAGGTCGCAGAAACCCGTTCACAAAACGCAAAAGCCGCTCCGGCATCGTGCCGGAGCGGCTCTTTACGTCCTGCAATGCAGGGCGGAGCTTAGCTGCCGCCGCCACCCAGCTGGGTGGAGATGTTGGTGAAGGCGGTATTCAGCTGACCGCCAAGCGTGGCGATGATGCCGATGATGACCGCCGCGATCAGCGCGGCGATCAGGCCGTATTCAACTGCGGTGGCGCCGGACTCATCCTGAGCGAACCGCTTCATAAACTTCGACATTGGAATTCTCCCGTCTGTGCTGCTAGCGACACTGTTCGAAAGCATCCAAACGCCTCGAACTGCACGTAAGCTAACAGACGGAAATTTCGGCCGCGTTAAATCCACCCCTTACAATTCATGGGCGCTATTTAGACCTTCCTTCACCATGAGGAGCGCGAATTTCACCTGCGCGCCTGATCGCAGGGCGCTATCGTGATCCTCCCCTGCGAAGCGGGGGAGGGGGACCATCGACCCCGGATTTATCCGGGGGAAGATGGTGGAGGGGGCGGATGCGGGGTCCGGTGCTGACATTGAAGCGCGCGCGGCGCCTGCGCCGGGCGATGACCCTGCCGGAAACCATCCTCTGGAATTGCCTGCGGAAAGAGCGGCTGCGCGGCCTGTCGTTCCGCCGCCAGCATCCGTTGGGTCCGTATATTCTCGATTTCTATCAACCCGCTGTGAAGCTGGCGGTGGAGATCGACGGCGCAGGCCACGATCAGGCTGAGCAGATCGCGCACGATGCACAGCGCGATGCGTGGCTGCGCGCGCAGGGCGTCACGGTGCTGCGCTTTCCCGCCGCCAGCGTGCTGGACGATGAATTGCGCGAGGGCGTGCTGGCGATGATCGCGGAAGCGGCCGCCCTCTCCACCGCCTTCGGCGGTCCCCCTCCCCCGTAAACGGGGGAGGATCACGGCGGCGCGCCCCAACCCCCGCACCACCCTCCGCGAAAAACTGCGGGGAAGTTTCTCCAAACCTCCTACACCTCTCCGCTGCGCATAGGATGGCGCTGTTCCTTCCTCACGGGGGACGCGCGCAATCAACGTGGGGGAAGGAAGTGCGTGGCCTGTCCGTGCTTCAGGGA
>JBJHDH010000008.1:48795-84099 GCA_050486445.1 Euryhalocaulis sp. | reverse complement strand
AAATCCCACGCTGGAATCGGTGGCGAGAGCTTCCGGGAAATCCACACGCGGAGCGCCGGCGGGAGCCCAAACTTCCTCTTGGCGCCGTAAATAAATCGGGTTCGTAGCTGGTGCTCCGCATCCCCACCCGCCGATGCGGCCTGCCGCTGAGGCGTGAAAGTGCTTCAGAACGCACCCGGGGCGAACGCACAGTTGTGTCCGCATTTCTGCGGCCTCAAAAAACACCAACGCTATCCCCCGGAGCGCGCGTTCGCGCGCATCCGGGGCCTAGAAAAACTGAATCTGTCAGAGCAAACTTGACCCCGGATACGGCCTGCGGCCGTTCCGGGGAATAACGGAGGGTTACGAAAGGAACGCAGCAACGCACCGCGCGCGGCGCTTCACCCAAACCCGCCCATCTTGCAGATGCGTTTCCATTCCGCATCCGTCACCGGCTGGACCGAGAGGCGGGAATTTTTGACCAGCACCATATCGGCAAGCGCGGGGTCGGCCTTCACCTCGGCGAGGCTGACGGGATTGGGCATATCGCCCACGGCCTTCAGCACAACGAGGCCGAATTTCCCGGTCGCGTCGGTATGGTCGGGCCGGTATTCGCCCACCACCTCGACCACGCCGACAATGCGCCGCTCGCCGCCGGAATGATAGAAAAAGCCCCGGTCGCCTTTCTTCATCGCTTTCATATTGTTGGCGGCCTGATAGTTGCGCACGCCGGTCCACGGCTCGCCTTTGGCGCCAGAGCCCTTCTGCTGTTCCCAGGACCAGGTTTCGGGTTCGGATTTATAGAGCCAGTAAGCCATCAGCCTTCCCATTCCGTCATCAGGGTCTCCGGCGCCGGCCGTTCGCGCTCCAGCGGGTCGCTGGTTGCGGTTCCCAGATAGATGAAGCCGGCGATCTTCTCCTCGCCGGTCAGCCCCATCGCCTCCAGCACGCGATGGTCATAGGCGTACCATTCGGTCAGCCATTGCGCGGCGTATCCCATCGCGGACGCGGCGATCAGCATCGTCTGGCACACGGCGGCGGCGCACAGGCGCTGCTCCCATTCCGGCGTCTGTTTGGGATCGGCTTTGGGGCTGGAGACCACCGCGACGATCACGGGCGCGCGCAGGAAGCGCGCGCGCTCGAACTCGATCCGCTCATCGGGGAAGCCGGGATAGTCCGCCCGCTGCGCCGCGGCGAACACATCGCCGATCCGCGCCCGCGCATCGCCCCGGAACACCAGAAAGCGGAACGGGACCAGCTTGCGATGATCGGGAACCCGAGACGCGGCGCGCAGGATCGTGTTCAGCTCCGCCTCGTCCGGTCCAGGCTCGCTCATCGCCGCCACGACGCAGGAGCGCCGGGTCAGCAGCAGCTCCATCGTCTCGCGGCTGGGGCGGCAGGCCGGCAGCGGCCGGGCGGTCTCGGGCGGGCCAGGAAGATCGGAAAGATCAGGCAGGTCGGCGGGGCTTGGTTTCATGGCGGCGATTGCTCGCAGGTCGGGCGCGCCGGTTCAAGAGCTTCCCGGCAGACAGGGATCGTGCGATCCTGCGCGGATACCGGCCGGGGAGGGCGCGATGCGGATCATGGTTGCGGCTGCGACGGGGCTGTCGCTGGCGTTTGGCGGTGCGGCGCTGGCGCAGGAGGATGACGGCTACACGATCCGTAGCGCGGCGGACATCCAGCGTTATTACGACGCCTTTAACGCCAAGGATTATGCGACGCAGATTCGCTACTACGCGCCGGATGTGGCCTATGATGTCGGCTCGATCCAGATCCGCTCGCCGGAGGACATCGCCGCCTTCTATGCCGATTTCCATCTCTATGTGGACGAGCATGTGGAGGCCGCGCGTGTTGCTATCGACGGCGATGTCGCGGCGGTGGTGGTCCCCACGCGGTTCGAGGCGCGCGAGACCTATGACAAGAACGGCCTGCTGTTTCCGGCGGGCGAAGTGCGCGAGATCGTCACCTTTGCTTTTTATGACCTGAAAGACGGCAAAATCTGGCGCATCCGCATGGCGCGCTATGGCGGAACGGCGGCGGACTTCGCCCCGGAATAGCGCGGCCTTCCGGCACATGAAGCCGGCAGGGAACCAGACCGTCCCTATATCCCTTGATGATCCAAACCGATTGTCCAGGGAGCGCGTCATGGAACACGAACCGCTTGCAGAGCCCGTCGCCGGAATCCCCCGCACCACGCTTGGGGGCGGCCTTGTCGTTCTGCTGCTGCTGGCGCTGTCGCTGACCGGCGGCGCCTGAGCCCTGTCTTTACGTGCCTGCCCCGTCAGGGGGCCGGGCTCCTGCCCGCCGGGGGCGGATACGGCGATTGAGTTGCGCACGGGGCCAGCCTAGAAGGCGGCTCGCAATTTCGTCCGCCCTCAGGAACCCGCCATGGCCTCGTATCAGTATATTTTCCAGATGCATCAGCTCACCAAGGCCTATGGGTCGAAAAAGGTGCTGGATGGCGTCAGCCTCAGCTTTTTCCCGGGGGCGAAGATCGGCGTGGTGGGCCCGAATGGTTCGGGCAAATCGACCCTGCTGCGCATCATGGCGGGCATCGACACGGAATTTTCCGGCGAGGCGCGCCTCGCCGATGGCGCCACCGCCGGCTATCTGGCGCAGGAGCCACAGCTCGACCCCACGAAGAACGTCTGGGACAATGTGGTCGAGGGCAGCGCCGACAAGAAACTGGTCGACGAATTCAACGCCGTCTCCATGCAGCTTGCCGAGGATTATTCCGACGAGCTGATGGAGAAGATGACGGTGCTTCAGGAGAAGATCGACGCCGCCGACGCCTGGGACATCGATTCCAAGATCGAGATGGCGATGGAGGCGCTGCGCTGTCCCGGCCCGGAGGCGGACGTGACGCGGCTTTCGGGCGGCGAGCGGCGGCGGGTGGCGATCTGCAAACTGCTGCTCTCCAAGCCCGACCTGCTGCTGATGGACGAGCCGACCAACCATCTGGACGCGGAGTCCGTCGCCTGGCTGGAGCATTATCTGCGCGACTATCCGGGCGCGGTGATCCTCATCACCCATGACCGCTATTTTCTGGACAATATCACCTCCTGGACGCTGGAGCTGGATCGCGGCCGGGGCGTGCCCTATGAGGGCAATTACTCCTCCTGGCTGGAGCAGAAGCAGAAACGCATGGTGCAAGAGGGGCGCGAGAAGGAAGCGCGCTCCCGCCAGCTTGCCCGCGAGCTGGACTGGGTGCGCGCCAGCCCCAAAGCGCGTCAGGCCAAATCCAAGGCGCGCCTCGCCGCCTATGAAAAGCTGCGCGACCAGGCGGACAAGGAGCAGCTCGACGTCGCCCAGATCCGCATTCCCTCCGGCCCGCGCCTTGGCGGCGTGGTGGTCGAGGCGGAGACTGTCAAAAAAGGCTTCGGCGACCGGCTGCTGATCGACGGGCTCAGCTTCAAGCTGCCCCCCGGCGGCATTGTCGGCGTGATCGGCCCGAACGGCGCCGGCAAGACCACGCTGTTTCGCATGATTACCGGGCAGGACAAGCCGGACGAGGGCGCCGTCCGGCTCGGCGATACGGTGCAGCTTGGCTATGTCGACCAGTCGCGCGACGCGCTCGATCCCAACAAGACGGTGTGGGAGGAGATTTCCGGCGGGCTGGACATCGTCCCGCTGGGCGACCGCGAGGTCCAATCCCGCGCCTATGTGAGCTGGTTCAATTTCAAGGGCGGCGATCAGCAAAAACCGGTCGGCAAGCTGTCAGGCGGCGAACGCAACCGCGTGCATCTGGCCAAGACGCTGAAGTCCGGCGCCAATCTTCTGCTGCTCGACGAGCCGACCAACGATCTGGATGTTGAAACGCTCTCCGCGCTGGAAACCGCGCTGGAAGATTATGCCGGTTGCGCCGTCATCATCAGCCACGACCGCTTTTTCCTCGACCGTATCGCCACGCACATCCTCGCCTTCGAGGGCAATTCCCATGTGGAATGGTTCGAAGGCAATTTCGCCGATTATGAGGAAGACAAGCGCCGGCGGCTCGGGCCCGACGCCGATATTCCGAAACGCCTGAAATTCCAGAAATTCAGCCGTTAGGATTCCGCCTGCGTCATTCCACGCGGCTGGCGGCGGGAAGCGGGTGGATGTCGATCTCCAGCGCGCCCGGATTCCGCGGCTCCATGTCCATTGCGCCGTCATCCTCATCCATGGCGGGTGGATAGACACTGACGGAGGCGGTTTGCGGCGCGTTGGCGATCAGGGCCGCCCGGCGTGCCTCATAGCGGTTGCGCGCGGCGAGATAGGAATCCTCGTCCTGTTCGGCGAGGGCGGCGGTCTCGGTCGCGCTGTCCACGGCGCCCACGGCGGAGACTCCGGTATTGGCGACGTTCACAGCGCCGGCGCCGGGCAGCAGCGACACCGGATTGATGACCGTATCCACCACCATGCCGGTCACGTCCCGGGTCGAGGACGGTCCGGCCAGCGGCGCGACCACATAGGGCCCCGGCGCCACGCCCCACACGCCCAGGGTCTGGCCAAAATCTTCGCGCCGTTCCTCCAGCCCCACCCCGCTGGCGACATCATAGGCGCCCAGCAGGCCCAGCGTGGAATTGATGCCAAAGCGGGTCACGGCGATGCCCACTGTCCCGATATTGCCCTGTAGCGCGCCATTCACCGCGTTTTTCGGCTCGCCCAGATTGCTGAGCACATTGCCGACCCGGTACAGCGCCTCTCCGGCGGTGTTGCGGCCACTGTCAGACGTACTGGATTCCACCGCGCCGGCTACCGGGGTCACAACATGGCGCGCCACCGCTTCGTTGAAGCCATGGACGCCGCGATTGACGCCTTCCAGCGGGTCGCCTTCGGCCAGTTCCTGGCGGGACGGGGTGGCGCAGGCGGCAAGGCCCAGCAGGGCCGCCGTGCACGGGATAAGACCAAAGGACCGCATGTTCATCGCAACAGCCCAAATTGGCGCGGATGCGCCAGCGCCCCAGCGAATCGAGAATACACCGAAACGGGACCGAAATGCGGCGTTTTGCAGATCAGGCGCGGCGTGGGTGTTCGGAGAACCAAAGAGAAGCCGGCAACGCGAAAGGCCCCGCATTGCGGGGCCTTCCAGGCGTCTCAACTCCCAAAACCGGGAAGGTCTATTTGATTTTGCCTTCCTTGAACTCGACGTGCTTGCGCGCGATCGGGTCGTATTTTTTCAGGACCAGCTTGTCCGTCATGGTCCGGGTATTTTTCTTGGTCACGTAGAAATAGCCCGTGTCCGCCGTGGAATTCAGGCGAATCTTGACGGTTGTGGGTTTGGCCATGGTCCTGCTCCTGCCCGGCGCGGGGCCGGAAAATGAGCGCGGAACATACTGACGGGGCAGGGGAAGTCAACGCGACTCTCCACCCCCCGTCCGCCGGGCCTATGCTTGCCATCGGGAACAGGCGGGGGGACAGTCCCCGGCCGCCCCGGAACACGCGGCGCGGGAGGAAAAAATGACGGGGGAGGGTGTCATGAAACACGGGTTTGCCGCCGCGCTGGCGGCGTCTCTGCTCGCCGCGCCGGGAATGGCGCAGCAGGGCGAGCCGCTGGCCGGCGCCTATACGATCCAGGATCCGGTCAATCTCTATGACGATGGAACCGGCCCGGCCTGGGCGGACTGGCCCGGCAATCTGGGTATTGAGGAGGAAACCGTGCTTGGCGGCGCGGCGGAGGCGATTTTCAATGTCTCTGTCCCCACCATCACCGCCTATCTGCCGCCGCCGGAGCGCAATACCGGAACCGCGGTGGTTATCGCGCCGGGCGGCGGCTTCCGCCTGCTGGCGATGGGGCATGAGGGCTGGCGCGTCGCCGAATATCTGGCAGAGCGCGGCGTGGCGGCCTTTGTGCTGAAATACCGGCTGGTGCAGCTTGATGGCATTCAGGATTTCGGCCCGTCCGGCCAGCGCGTGCCGCGCGAACAGGCCAGCGCGCCGGGAACGGCGGACGGCCTGCGCGCCATAGAGCTGGTGCGCGCCAACGCCGGCGCCTACGGCATCGAGCCGGCGCGCGTGGGCATTGTCGGTTTTTCCGCCGGTGCGCACATCGCCGCCATGAACGCGATGGACCCGGACGCCGCCGCGCGGCCCGATTTCGCGGCGCCCATCTATGGCGCGCCGTTTCTGGATGGCGCGCTGCCCCCGATCCCGGCGCCGGATGCGCCGGATGCGTTGCCGCCCTTTTTCATCGCTACCGCGCAGGACGATGCGACGGTGGGCCGCGCCGGGCTGAATTTCGCGCTCGCCCTGATGGATGCCGGCTATCTGCCGGAAGTGCATCTCTACCGCGACGGCGCGCATGGGTTCGGCATGACGCGGCAGGGAACCACCAGCGATCTGTGGGCGGACCAGTTCTTCTTCTGGATGACCAATCAGGGATGGACGCAAAAGCCTGGCGATCCGCCGCACGAATTCACGCCAATGCCGCCGCCCAATCTGAGCGGGAATTAACGGCGCTTGCCTCTTTTCGGGCCGCCCTTTCGGGGCGGTCCCTTTTTTCCCCGTCCGCCATCAGCGCGGCCGCGGCCGGTGTCCGCGCGCCCCTTACCGCGCTCGCCCGCTTTGCCTGCTTCGGGCGGGGTGAGCAGAGAGAAAATCAGCCCGCCAGTGACCGGCGCGGCCTCTTCCAGTTTCACTTCTACACGCTGGCCGAGGCGATAGCGCGCGCCGCTCTGTTGTCCGACCAGCGCGTGCGCACGCTCGTCGTGTTGGAAATATTCGTCGCCCATCGAAGAAACCGGAACCAGCCCGTCCGCGCCGGTCTCGTCCAGCCGCACAAAGGCGCCAAAGCGCGTCACCCCGGCGATGCGCCCGGGGAAGGTTCCGCCCACCCGGTCGGCGAGGAAGGCGGCGATATAGCGGTCCACCGCGTCGCGCTCAGCCGCCACGGCGCGGCGCTCGGCAAAGCTGATGTCCTCGGCCGTGCGGGCCAGGCGGCTGATCTCGGCATCGGTCAGGCCGTCATCCCCCAGCTTCAGCGCGCGGATCAGACCGCGATGCACAACCAGATCGGCATAGCGGCGGATCGGCGAGGTGAAATGGGCATAGCGTTCCAGATTCAGCCCGAAATGGCCGATATTGTCCGTGGCGTAGACCGCCTGCGACTGGCTGCGCAGCACCACCTCGTTGACGATCTCGCTTTGCTCCGCACCCTCGGCCTGCGCCAGCAGATCGTTAAACCGCTTCGGCGTCGCCGGCTGGCCCAGCGACCATTTCAGGCCAAGCTGTGGCAGGTATTCCGCCAGGCTGGTCAGCTTTTCGCGGCTTGGCGCATCGTGCACGCGGTAGATCAGCGGCGTCTTGCGCTGCTCCAACGTCTCGGCCGCGCACACATTGGCCTGGATCATGAATTCCTCGATCAGGCGGTGCGCGTCGAAAATCTCGTATTTCGTGATCGAGACCACTTCACCGGCCTCGTTCACGCGAACCTTGCGCTCGGGGCTGTTGATGTTCAACGGCCCGCGCCGCTTACGCGCCGCGCGCAGCGCCTCATAGGCCGACCAGATCGGGCGCAGCGTCGAATCGAGCACCGGCTGCGCCGCCTCGGCGGGCTTGCTGTCAAAGGCGTCCTGCGCCTGACGATAGGTCAGGCGCGCCTTGCTGCGCATCAGGCCGCGATGAAAGCGATGCGACCGCTTGTTGCCCTGCGCGTCGAATATCATGCGCACCGCCATACAGGCGCGGTCCTCCAGCGGGCGCAGGCTGCACAGATCATTGCTCAGCGCCTCGGGCAGCATGGGCGTGACGCGATCCGGCAGATAGACGGAATTGCCGCGCTTCAGCGCGCCTTTGTCCAGCGGCGAGCCGGGCGGCGCATAGCGGGCGACATCGGCGATGGCGACCCAGACGACCCAGCCGCCGGGGTTTTTCGCATCGTCATCCGGCGCCGCGAAGACAGCGTCGTCGAAATCGCGCGCATCATCCGGGTCGATGGTCACAAAAGCCAGGTGGCGCAGGTCTGTTCCCGCGCCCAGTTCCGGCGGCGCGGCGTTTTCTGCCTGTTCGATCTCCGCATCATCAAAGCCCTGCGGCACGCCGTGGCTGGCGAGCGAGATCACCGACGCGGCGCGCGCCTCGTCGGCGCGGCCGACGCGCTCCACCACGCGCGCGGTCTTCAGACCATGCACGCGCTCGCGCGCGATCTCCACCATCACCAGATCGCCGTCCTTCAGGGAGGGACGATCGTCCTTCGCTGGCAGCAGATCCTGTTTCGCGCGCCGATCCACCGGCACAAGACGCATGCCGCCGCCGCGCGTCGCTTCAACCATGCACAGAATCCGGTGCGCAGACTGGCCAAGCCGCTTGATAAGCTGGCCGACCGGCGCGCCGTCCTCATCTTCCGCCACGCGCACCAGCGCGCGGTCGCCGACGCCCAGCGCGGCGTCGCCGCGCCCGGCGCGGCCTTCGCCCGGCGCCATGCGGATCAGCGCGTCGGTCTTGTCCGAACGCGCCAGCAGCTCGCCGTCCGGATCGGTATCGACAATCTCGACCAGCAATACGCCGGGGCGCGGCGCTTCTTCGGAGTCTGTTTTTTCTGGTTTTCGCGCAGCGCCGCGGCGCCGTTCGTTGCGGCCGGCGCCACGCCGCGCCATCAGCCGGCGGCCTCGTCGGAATCCGCCGCGCCGGCGGGCGGTTTCTTCGCCGCCGCCTTCTTCGCGGCTTTTTTCTTCGCCGGTTTTTTCGCCGCCTTCTTCGCCGGCTTTTTCGCGGCGGTCTTCTTCGTAGCTTTCTTTTTGGCGGCTTTCTTCGCGGGCTTCTTGCCGCCCTTTTCCGCGCGCGCGGCGAGCAGGGTGACGGCCTCGTCCATGGTGAAGGCCTCGACATCCGCGTCTTTGGGCAGAGAGGCGTTCACCTTGCCATGCTTCACATAAGGCCCGTAGCGCCCCTTCATCACGGTCACGGGGCCGCCGGCTTCGGGATGCTCGCCCATTTCCCGCAGCGTCTGACCGGCCTGTTTGGCGCGCTTTTCCTCGATCAGCGTGACGGCGTGGTTCAGCCCGATATCGAACAGATCGTTCGGATCTTTCAGGCTGGCGTAGAGCGGTCCGTGTTTCAGATACGGACCGAACCGGCCCAGCCCGGCCAGGATCGGCTTGCCGTCATTCGGGTGCGGGCCGACTTCGCGCGGCAGCGACAGCAACTTCAGCGCAGCATTCAGGTCAATCTCGCCGGCGTCCCAGCCTTTGGGCAGGCCCGTGCGTTTCGGCTTTGGCTCGTCGGCGCGTTCGACATAGGGGCCGAAGCGTCCGAATTTCAGCGTGACGGAAAGCCCGGTTTCCGGGTCGGCGCCCAGCTCGCGGTCGCCCTGCGCGGCGCCGTCGCCGTCCGGCGACGCCAGCGGGCGGGTGTATTTGCAGTCCGGATAATTGGAGCAGCCGATAAAGCCGCCATAGCGGCTGAATTTCAGCGACAGCCGGCCTGTCTCGCAGGATGGGCATTTGCGCGGATCACTGCCGTCGCCGGTATCGGGAAACAGATGCGAACCCAGCGTCTCGTTCAGCGCGTCGATCACCTGACCGATGCGCAGATCGGCGATGTCGTCCACCGATGCGGAGAACTGGTCCCAGAACTCGCGCAGCAGCGCCTTCCATTGCATCTCGCCGGCCGAAACCTTGTCGAGCTTTTCCTCAAGGTCCGCGGTGAAGTCGTATTCGACCAGATTGCGGAAGAAATTTTCGAGGAAGGCGGTGACGACCCGGCCTTTGTCCTCCGGCACGAAGCGGCCCTTGTCCATGCGCACATAGGCGCGGTCGCGCAGCACCGAGAGGGTGGAGGCATAGGTGGACGGGCGGCCGATGCCCAGCTCCTCCAGCCGCTTGACCAGCGATGCTTCGGAAAAGCGCGGCGGCGGCTGGGTGAAATGCTGGTCGGCCTGCGCGCTTTGCACCTCGACCTTCGCGCCTTGATCGACCTTGGGCAGAACGCCTTCACCATCCTCGGTGGAGGGATCGTCGCGATCCTCCGAATAGAGCGTCAGAAAGCCGTCGAACAAAATCACCTGACCGGTCGCGCGCAGGGCGGTCGCCTTGTCCGGCGTCTCCAGGTCGATCGTCGTGCGCTCAAGCCGGGCCGATTCCATCTGGCTGGCCACGGCGCGATTCCAGATCAGGCCATAGAGCTTCGCCTGGTCCGGCTCTGCGCTCAGCGATTTGGGATCCTGGTGAAAATCGGTCGGGCGGATCGCCTCGTGCGCTTCCTGCGCGTTCTTGGCCTTGGATGTGTACTGGCGCGGGGATTCCGGCAGATAGTCGCGTCCGAAATTCGCGGCGATCATGTCGCGCGCCTGACCGATGGCCTCGCCGGCCATCTGCACGCCGTCGGTCCGCATATAGGTGATGAGCCCGGCTTCATAGAGACGCTGGGCAAGCTGCATGGTGCGGCTGGCGGAGAAGCCGAGCTTGCGGCTGGCTTCCTGCTGCATGGTCGAGGTGGTGAAGGGCGCGGCAGGATTGCGCCGTGCCGGCTTCGCCTCGACCGAGGCGACCGTGAACGCGCCGGTTTCCACCGCGCGCCGCGCGGCCTGCGCGGTCGCCTCGTCGCCGATGCTGAGGCGCTCGATCTTCTCGCCCGTATGCCGGGTCAGCCGGGCCGCGAACGGCGCCGATCCGCCGGCCGAAACCTGGGCGGCGACCGACCAGTATTCCTGCGGGCGAAATTTTTCGATCTCCAGCTCGCGCTCGCAGATCAGGCGCAGCGCCACGGACTGGACCCGCCCGGCGCTGCGCGCGCCTGGCACCTTGCGCCACAGAACCGGGGAAAGGGTGAAGCCGACCAGATAATCCAGCGCGCGCCGGGCCAGATAGGCTTCCACCAGCTCCATGTCGATGTCGCGCGGATGTGCCATCGCTTCCTGCACGGCGGATTTGGTGATGGCGTTGAATACAACGCGCTTGATGGCGACGTCTTTCAGCGCGCCTTTCTTTTGCAGCACCTCCAGAACGTGCCAGGAAATCGCCTCGCCCTCGCGGTCCGGGTCGGTCGCCAGGATCAGCGAATCGGCGCCCTTCGCGGCAGCTGCGATCTCGTTCAGGCGTTTGGAGGCGGCCGAATCCACCGCCCAGTCCATGGCGAAATCCTCGTCCGGCCGGACAGAGCCGTCCTTCGAGGGCAGGTCGCGCACATGGCCAAAACTCGCCAGCACGCGATAGGAGCCGCCGAGATATTTGTTGATAGTCTTGGCCTTGGCCGGAGATTCGACAACGACGACGTTCATGATCCGGGCGGTGGCTCCGTCAAAGGCGCGCGAAGCTGCGGGGCTTGGCCGGGCTTGTCAATCCATCGCGCGAGAAGCGGGTTGATACTCATCTCGGAAAGATAGTATTAATTACGCATGCAATCTAAAGCTGCATCACTTGCCGGGCGGGCGGCTGATCGTGAAGACGTCGCGGCCTATATCGCGACGATGAGCCGTCAACTGGCCGAGGTTTGCGTCCTTGCCGGCATGGACGAGGCCGCCCGCCTGCTGGAGGACGCCGCGGCTCTGGCGCACGCCGATCAGGAGTCCGCCGGATAGGCCAGCGCCGCCAGTCCGCCGGGATACAGAGTCGCCCGCCCGGCCAGTTCCAGTTCCATGAGCGCGGCGAACGCCACGGCCGGCCGCACTCCCGCCAGACGCGCCAGTTCGTCCCGTGGCATGGGCGTCGGCGACAGCAATTCCAGAATACGGTCCCGCGCCGTGTCAGCCTCCGAATCCACAGCGTCGCCACTGGCCGGCGGATCGTAGGATGGTGCATCCTCCGCCAGCGGTCCGGGACCGGTGCGGGCGAGGGCGTCGATCACATCCTGCGCGGTTTCCACCAGCGCCGCGCCATCGCGCAGCAGCCGGTTGGTGCCTTTGGCGCGGGGGTCGAGCGGGCTGCCCGGAACGGCCATCACCTCACGGCCCTGCTCGCCGGCCAGACGCGCGGTAATCAGCGTGCCGCTGCGCTGCGCCGCCTCCACCACCACGACGCCCAGCGACAGACCTGAGACCAGCCGGTTGCGGCGCGGGAAGTCGCGCGCGGTCGCGCGGTATCCGGGGGCGTTCTCCGAAACCAGCGCGCCGCGCTGCACGATTTCGGCATACAGCGCCTGATGCTCCGGCGGATAGATGTCGTCCGGGCCGCCGGCCAGTACAGCGGCCGCGCCGGTCTCCAGACTGGCTTGATGCGCGGCGCCGTCGATGCCGCGCGCCAGACCGGACACGACCGTATAGCCGGCCTCACCCAGCTCGCGCGCTAGCGTGGCGGCCATGCGCAGGCCGGCGGCGCTGGCGTTGCGCGCGCCGACGATGGCGACGCAGGGCCGGGTCAGCAGGTGGACAGCGCCGAGCACGGCGATGGTGGGCGGCGGCGGGTCCAGCGCCGCCAGCAGCGGTGGAAAATCCGGTTCGCAGGCCGCGAGTAGCCGTCCGCCCAGACGCTCCACCATCTCTATCTCGCGCAGCGCCGTCTCGCGCGCGGGTATGGATGGCGGCGCGCCGGCGCCGCCACGCCGGGCCAGCCGGGGCAGGGCGTCCAGCGCCTCCGCCGCGCCGCCATAACGTGCAATCAGGGCGCTGAATGTCACCGGGCCCACACGCTGTGTTCGGGTCAGGCGCAGCCAGTCGATACGTTCTGCTTCGCTGAGAGCGCGGCGCATCATGATTGACGGCCGATTTTTGGTTCTTCGCCGCTCAGCAGGCGGCGGATATTCTGCGCGTGCCGGATCCAGGACAGCGCCGCCATTGCCAGCAGCGCCAGCGCAACTGCGTGCAGCCCGGCCAGCGCGGCCAGCGCCGCCCCCGCCGCCACCATCGTCAGACCTGCGAGCGAGGAATAGCCGAAGATTGCGGCCGTCAGCAGCCAGACGCCGCAAATCGCGATTCCCAACGGCCAGGCCAGCGCCAGCGTCGTGCCGATAAAAGTCGCGATGCCTTTGCCGCCTTTGAAGCCCAGCCAGACAGGAAAGCAATGGCCAATAAAGGCGCAGGCCGCCGCCAGCGCAGCGGTCATCTCGACCGCCGCGCTGTCAGGAACGAAAGCCCGCGTCAGCAGCACGGCTGCGACGCCTTTACCGCCATCCAGCAGCACGGTCGCCGCGGCGATGTCTTTGCGTCCGGCCCGCAGCACATTGGTCGCGCCGATGCTACCGCTGCCGATCCGCCGCACATCCCCCAGTCCCGCTGCGCGGGTCAGGAGCAGGCCGAACGGGATCGAGCCCAGCAGATAGGCGCCGAGCACGCCGAGCGTAAGCGTCAGCACCGGACTCACGCCTCGAACGCCACGGCGCCGCCCACCAGGGTCATGCGCACCACGCCGTGCAGCCGCCGGCCGGCATAGGCGGTGTTGCGCGCCTGGCCATGCAGCGCGCCGGGACGGCAGACAAAAGGCGCTTCGGGATCGAACAGCACCAGATCGGCCGGCGCGCCTTCGCAGAGCCGTCCCTGTTCAAGCCCCAGAATCGCCGCCGGACCGGACGTCACCGGCGCCAGAGCCTGAAGCAGCGTAAGCTGGCCGTCCGCCGCCAGCGACAGCAGCGCCGGCAAGAGCATTTCAATATGCGCCCCGCCCGGCGCGGCCTCGCCGAATGGAGCGTCCTTTTCCTCTGGCGTGCGTGGTGCGTGGTCGGACACCACGATGTCGATCAATCCGGTAGCGACCGCATTGACCAACGCACGGCGGCTGGCTTCTCCGGCCAGCGGCGGGGACAGGCGGAAGGCGGGGTCGAGTGCGCCGGCGTCGATCTCGTTGAAGCTGAGATGCGCGACGCCGACACTGCCATACACTTCGAGGCCTTTGGCCTTTGCGCGCTCCAATGGGTCCAGCGCCTCCTGCGTGGCGATCCGGTCCAGCATCACGCGGCAGCCGGTCAGTTCCGCCAGCGCCAGATCGCGCTCGGCGGCCAGACGCTCGGTCGCCTCGGGCGCGGACGAAGCGCCCAGCCGCGCGGTCAGCGCGCCTTCCCAGAACAGCGCGTCCTCGAATCCCGGCTCGTCCGGCCGCACGGCGCACAGCATGTCCAGCCCGCCGGCATAGGCCAGCGCCTGACGCCGCAATTTGAAGCCGGGCGCCGCGCCGTGCAGGAAGGCTGCGCCGGCGGCGCGCATCAGCCCCATTTCCGCCAGCGCGGCTTCGCGCGTCATCGCCCCGGCGGCCAGAATCCGCAGCGGCGTCTGCCCGCCATGGGCGAGCAGGCCGGCCACGCGCTCTGGCGTATCGACCGGGGCATCGGAATCGCTGACCAGCGCCAGCGCGCTCACCCCGCCGGCGGCGGCGGCGCGGGCCAGGCTGGCGACAGTTTCGCGCCGTGGCAGGTCCGGCGCGCCGACGCGGGCGCAGAGATCAATCAGCGCCGGAGCGAGCGCCAGGCCGCCGCAATCCAGCGCCGCGGCGCCGGCGCCGGCAAGACCCTCGCCAATCTCTGTGATGCGCCCGTCCTCGATACGCAGATCGCCCGGCGCATCCAGACCGGAGGCAGGGTCGAGCAGGCGCGCCCCGCGCAGCAGCAGCGGCCGGCTCACGCGCGTCCCTCCGCGTTTCCGTTCCATTCGATCAGCAACGCCAGGATCGCCATGCGCACGGCCACGCCGGCCTCCACCTGTTCATGAATCAGGCTGGTCTCCACCATGTCCGCCACATCGGCGTCGATCTCGACGCCCCGGTTCATCGGGCCGGGATGCAGGACGGCCGCGCCGGGACAGGCGCGCGCCAGCCGCTCCGCCGTCATGCCGTAGAGCGCCGAATATTCGCGGGGAGAGGGAATATAGGCCCCGGTCATGCGCTCGCGCTGAAGGCGCAGCATCATCACCGCGTCGCAGCCATCCAGCGCCTCATCCAGATCGTGAAACACCTCCGCGCCCCAGCGGTCGGCGTCGGCCGGCAGCAAAGTCGGCGGCCCGACAAGACGCACCTCCACGCTCAGCGCGTTCAGCAGCGCCACGTTGGAGCGCGCTACGCGGCTGTGCCGCACATCGCCGCAGATCGTCACGCGCAGACCGTCCAGCCCGCCGAATCGGCGGCGTAGGGCGAAGGCGTCCAGCAACGCCTGGGTGGGATGCTCGCGCGCGCCGTCGCCGGCATTGATGACGATGGCGGCGCTCTGGTTCGCGGCGAAATCGGCCGCGCCTGGGGCGCCATGGCGGATCACCAGCAGATCGGGCCGCATCGCCTCTACCGTGGCCAGCGTGTCGGCGAAGCTCTCGCCCTTGGAGATAGAGGAGGAGGAGACGGAAAAATTGGCCACGTCCGCGCCCAGACGCTTTCCGGCCAGCTCGAATGAGAGCTGGGTGCGGGTCGAGGGCTCGAAAAACAGATTGATAAGGGTGCGGCCGCGCAGATCGTCGGATTTCTTGTCGGCGCTGCGATTCTGCTGAAAATAGCGGTCCGCCCGCTCGAACACCGCTTCGATTTCGCGCCGTTCGAGATCGCCGACGCTGGTCAGCCGACGCGGCCTGTATCCGTCTTCCATTCCGGACTCTTCGCGATTTGGGCGTGATTAGCGGTCGTCGGGCGGCGGCGCAAGCCGGGAAAGCGCGTCTTCCAGAATTACGGCCGCGGCCTCGGCGTCCAGCAGCTCGCGGATTTTTTCGCCACGGACGCCGCGGGCGCGGAGTCTATCCTCAGCCTCGGAACTGCTCAGCCGCTCGTCATGCAGGGCCAGCGGGATGTCGCGCAGCTTCAGGAGGTTGCGGGCGAAGGCGCGGGCCGACTGGGCGCGCGGGCCTTCGGAGCCGTCCATATTCAGCGGCAGGCCGACCACCATGCCAGCGCAGTCCCGCGAATCATATTCGGCGAAAATGGCCCTGGCGTCGGCGGCGAGGCGTGTGCGAGTCAGCGTCGTGACCGGACTGACCAGGATGCGGTCCTGGTCGCAGGCGGCGATACCGATGCGCCGCGCGCCGGGGTCCAGCGCCAGCAACGCGCCCGATTCCGGCAGATCGTTGAGGGAAACCAGAGGCATCGGACCATACAGAGCCGGGGCGGCGGCCTGGGGCAACCTTCGATTTTTCGCCCCGGGGCGTTCGGAAAGGCTTCTCATTGCCGGAGAGTTTGTGTTTATTTCCCCTGACCGGCGAAAATCGGGCGGGGTATCGCCATGTTTGTGCTCGGCATTTTGTTGAACCAGGTGGTTCGCGAGGGTCAGCTCACGGTTATTGACCCTGATGGAAACCGGCATGCCTACGGTCCCGGCGGCGCGCCCCGGTCCACAATCCGCATCCATGACAACGCCACGGTCCGCCACATTCTGCGCGACCCGCATCTGGCCGTCGGCGAAGCCTATATGGACGGCAGGCTGACCATTGAGGAGGGTTCGCTTTACGACTTCCTCGACCTGGTCACCCGTGGCGAGCCGCGCAACTGGATGCTGGACGCGATAGACCGGATGCGCCGCGTGATGAAGCAGTGGCAGACGCGGAACCCTGTCGGCCTGGCCAAAAAGAACGTGGCGCACCATTACGATCTGTCCGGTGCACTTTACGACCTCTTTCTCGACGCCGACCGGCAATATAGCTGCGCCTATTTTCGCGATGGGGTGGACGATCTGGAGGTCGCGCAGCGCGACAAGAAAATCCATCTGGCGGCAAAGCTGCTGCTGGAGCCGGGCCAGCGGATTCTGGATATTGGCTGTGGCTGGGGCGGCATGGCGCTGCATCTGGCGCGCGAGAGCGATGGCAGGGTGGACGGGATCACCCTTTCGGAAGAGCAGCTTTCCATCGCGCGCGACCGGGCGCGCCGCGCCGGGCTGGCTGATCGGGTCGAATTCCGGCTGGAGGATTACCGCAACACTACCGGCCCGTATGACCGTATCGTTTCGGTGGGCATGTTTGAGCATGTTGGCCCCCCCAATTACGATGCCTATTTCGGTCAGATCGCGCGTCTGCTGACCGATGACGGCGTGGCGGTGGTGCATTCGATCGGACAGATGCGCCCCCCCATGGCGCCTGGGCCCTGGGTCAAGAAATACATTTTTCCTGGCGGCTATGTCCCTTCGCTGAGCGAGGTTCTGCCGGCGATTGAGCGCGCAGGGCTGTGGGTCACGGATATCGAGATTCTGCGTCTGCATTATGCTCGAACCTGCGCGGTGTGGCTGGAGCGTTTCATGGCGCGGCGCGATGAGGCCAGAGCACTTTATGATGAACGGTTCTGCCGGATGTGGGAGTTTTATCTGGCCGGGTGCGTCACCGCGTTCCGCAATTCCGGACACATGGTATTTCAGATCCAGATGACCAGGCGCGTCGAGACCGTGCCGGTGACCCGCGATTATATGGTCGATGTAGAACGCGACATGCTGGCCCGCGCAGGCGCGCAGCCGGACGCGGCGAGCGCGGCCTGATCTCCTGTTGTTGCGCGGCGCGCCGTGGCCTCTATAGAAGGCTCTGGCGTTTCCCGGCGTTTCATGGAGATTTCAGGCGTGACCTCGCAGACTGCACTGCCGGTTTTTGACAGCGTACGCGCGGCTTTCGGCTTCTTCACACAGAACTGGACGCGTTTTGCTCCGGCGGCGGCGCTGGCGGCGGTTGGTGCGGTGGCGTTTTCGCAGGCGCTGGCCCAGCCGACTGGGCCGGGTCTGCTGATCGGCGCCGCGGCGGGATTCCTCTCCGCTACGGTCTATCGCGCCGCGCTATTCCGCTATGCATTGAACGGCGAGTATGGAGGACTGTTCGGCATGCGCCTTTCATCCGATGAGGCGCGGCTGGCGGGAGTCAGTCTGCTGCTGCTGTTATTCATGGCGCTGATCTTCATGGTCTGCATTGTTCCGCTGGCGCTGGTGGTGACGGGGATGGCCGCCGCTGCGGGCGATCCCGCCGCGCTGGAGGCGGCCGTGGGGGATCCTGCCGCGACGCTGGAGGCCCTGGGCGGGCCCGCGCGCACTGTAATGGCCATGGGATGGGCGGGGATTTTCTGCCTGCTGCTTTTTGTCGGCGTGCGGCTCACCCTCAGCGCACCCGCGACCATGGCCGAGGGGCGCGTTGTCTTCCTGAAGTCCTGGCCGTGGACCAAAGGCTCGTTCTTCCGCCTGCTGGCCGCGCTGGTGCTGGCCATGCTGCCTGGGGCGCTGGCTGAAGTGACGCTGAGCGCCGCCGCCGGCGCCGCGGCCGAAGCGGGCGCCGGGGCGCTGGCCGGTATCCTGCTGTTTGGCGGCGCGTTCGCTGGCGCGCTGATCGGCGGCATGATGGGCGTCGGGCTTCTGGTGTTCCTGTATCGCGGGCTGCGCCCGCCAGAGGCTGCGGCTTGAATCCGGCGCGGCTCTGACTCCACCGGGGGCGCCGATAATGTTAGACAATCCCGCCTGACGGAGAATCTGGCTGACGGGGGGATTGTCATGACGGAGATCGGTCAGACGCCGGAGGCGCCGGCGAATCTGGAGCCTGTCCGCCGGACCTTCGATTCCGGCGCCGCCGCGTTTCATGTGTTCGTCCATGCGCGCGAGGCGGGCTGGCGGGGCCTGATCGGGCTGGGCGCCGTCTATCTGGTTTTCAACATTGTGGTCACCGGCCTGGTCCTGTGGGGCATGTGGCCGTTTCTGGAGTTTGTGTTCGACCCGGCCTTTTCTGAACAGGCTGCCAATCGCGCCGCGCCGCCGCCCGGGTTTCTGGCAGCTTTTGGCCAGTTCATGGCTGTCTGGCCTGTTTTCATGCTCGTCTGGATCGTTTTCTACGCGATGATGGACGCGGCGCTGCTGCGCTGGCTGTACGGCCGCGGCGCGAAGCTGCGGATGGACGGGACCATGCTGCGGCTGGTGGTTGTCCTGATCTTCTGGTGCGTGCTGCCTGTGGTCGTGTTCCTTCCGCCCTGGATCGCGCTCGGCGTCTCTATCGCGCTCGGCCAGATTGTTTCGACGCCGGTCGTTGTCGTGCTGGCCATTATCACGACATTGCTGTTCCTGGCCGCGCTGCCGCTCTGGTTCTGGGTCGCGACGCGGTTTGCGCCCGCCGCCGCGTTGACCGTGCATGACGGGCGGCTGCGCGTGTTTGCCGCATGGAGCGCTTCGCGGGGGCGGTTCTGGTCCGTGTTTGGCGGTTTCGTCATTGTGTGGCTGGTCTATATCGGCGCATCTGTCGCGCTACAGATTCTGATGCAGCCTGCGATGATGATGGCGGGGTTGAGTAGCTTCATGTCAGGGCCGTTCGCCGCGCCCGGCGCTCCGCCGCCGGACATGGCGGAATTGCTGGCCATCTTCACCTCTCCGGCGATGATCGTCATCTTCGCGATCAGCACGCTGATCTCGGTAATCATCGCGTTTTTCATGCAGGCGATGCTGGCCGGCGTGAATGCCCTTGCCGTGAAGACATCGCGCTGATGCCAGCTGCCTGCGCCGGCGGAGGCGCTGCGCCACGCATTGCATGGCCGGTCCGGCAAACACTATGGATGGAGCGGCGAGTCGCCGCGCGAGGAACGATGGCCGGGGTGGATGACAGTCGCGGCCTCGGCCTGGAAGAGGTGCTGGACGCGCTGATCGCCGCCCGCGATGGCGGTGATATTTCCGTCGATGACATCATGGCGGGATTTGGCGCGCGGGCCTTCGGGCCATTGCTGTTGATTCCCTCGCTGATTGCGATCCTGCCGGTGATCGGGGCGCTGCCCGGAGTCTCATGGAGCTGTTCGGCGCTGGTGGTGCTGTTCTCTGCCCAGTTCATGCTGTCCAGCCGCAAAATGTGGCTGCCGCGATTTTTGCGCCGGGCGCATATGCGGGACGCGGCGTTTGACGCGACGATGGAGCGGCTGCGTCCCTGGTTCCGGCGGCTGGACGCCGTGTTCGAGCCGCGTTTGCAGTTTCTGATGCATCCTGTCGCGCTCTGGTTCGTGGCGCTGCTTTGCTTGCTGCTCGGCCTTGCGATGTTTGTCTTCTCTCTCGTGCCGGGAGGGATCGTGATCCCCGCGGCGGCGGTGTTGCTGCTGTCGCTGGCCTTGACCACGCATGACGGGCTGGTTCTGCTGTTCGGTCTGGTCATCACAGGCGCGGTCCTGCCGATGGTTTTCTCCGGTGCTGTCATGGCGGCTTTCAATGTCCTTTTCTGATTTTTCCTCTCCTGCTCCTGTTTCCACCCCCGCCGCCGCGCGCCATCCAGCGCCGTTTGCGCCGATGCCGCCGGATGTGCGGCTGAGCTGGGTCTGGGCGGCGCCGTTTCTGGGCATCGGATTTCTCGGCGTCGCCAGCGTCGCCGTGCTTTTGCCGCTTATCCCGATCATCGCCGTATTCGCCGCGTTCAATGCCGCCCAGGGGGAACCGGTCAGCCCGGACGCGACGATGATGCTGGGCATCCTGATTGTCATGCTCTTTTCCTTTCCGCTGTTCGCGGCCTGCTCGATGTTCTGGGCGAAAGTGTTCGAGCGGCGATCCATGCCGACGCTCGGCTTTTCACGCGGGTTTTTCTGGCGATACGGACGCGGCCTGATCGTTGGCGTTATTATCGCGGGACTGCTGCTCGGCGCTTCGCAGATGGTTGCGCCGGAAGAGACGGCGATGGCGCGCGCCGGTTTTGAGCAATTGATGCAGGGCGGCGGGCTGATACTGCTGCTCGTGCTCTTTTTTGTGTTCGTGATCCAGAGCGGGTCGGAAGAGGTGGTGTATCGGGGCTGGATGCTATCCTCCATCACGGCGCGGCGCGGGCCGATGACCGGAGTTGTGGTGTCCTCCATCGGATTCGGCATCGTGCACGCGCATTATCTGGCATTTGCGCCGCTGTCGGGACTTTTCGCCGTGGTTGGTGTGGGTTTAATTGGCGCGGTGCTGGCGTTTTATGCGCTGGGCGAGCGTTCGATCTGGGGCGCGTGCGGCGCCCATTGCGCGTATAATTTCATCGTCACTGTTGTGACGCTCTCTCACATGGTGGGCACGTATCCGGACCGGGGGCCGATGGAGATTCTGCGCAATGTCGTGGAGGACATCACCTCGGTCGGCGAATTCAGCTTTGGTCTGGTCGTGACCGTTATGGTCCTAGCGGCGCTGACGGTGATCGCATGGATCTGGTGGAAGCGCGGGGCAGAGGCGCGGACTGCCTCCGTCTGAGCGCCCTGCTTCCGGTCAGCCAGCGCCGGAGCGGGCCGGCCTCAGGCGCGCTTCTTCGCTTTTTTCGCCGCTGTTTTAGACGCCGGTTTGGGCGCTGCGCCGCCTGGTTTCGCGCGCTCTGCGTGACGCTCCAGCACCGGCTTGAGGAAGCGGCCGGTCCAGCTTTCCTTGACCTTCGCCACGTCTTCCGGCGTGCCGGCGGCAACGATGGTTCCGCCGCCGTCGCCGCCTTCCGGCCCAAGATCGATCACCCAGTCGGCCTGTTTGATGACGTCCAGATTATGCTCGATCACCACGATGGTGTTGCCGGAATCGACCAGCTCGCGCAGCACTTCCAGCAGCTTGCGCACATCGTCGAAATGCAGGCCGGTGGTCGGCTCATCCAGGATATAGAGCGTGCGGCCGGTGGCGCGCTTCGATAGTTCGCGCGCCAGCTTCACGCGCTGGGCCTCGCCGCCGCTGAGCGTCGTCGCCTGCTGGCCGACCTTGATATAACCGAGGCCGACACGCTCCAGCGTCTCCAGCCTGTCGCGGATCGAGGGCACGGCGCGGAAGAATTCGGCGCCTTCCTCCACCGTCATGTCGAGCACGTCGGCGATGGACTTGTCCTTGAAGGTGATTTCCAGCGTCTCGCGATTATAGCGCCGGCCTTTGCACTGGTCGCAGGTGACATAGACATCGGGCAGGAAGTGCATTTCGATCTTGATGACGCCGTCGCCCTGGCACGCCTCGCAGCGCCCACCCTTCACATTGAAGCTGAAGCGTCCGGGTTTGTAGCCGCGCGTTCTGGCCTCTGGCAGACCCGCGAACCAGTCGCGGATCGGCGTGAACGCGCCGGTATAGGTGGCTGGATTTGAGCGCGGCGTGCGCCCGATGGGACTCTGGTCGATGTCGATGACTTTATCGAGCAGGTCCAGCCCGGTGATGTCGTCATGCGGCATCGGCGCGGTCTGCGCGCCATTCAGGCGCCGCGCCGCGGCCTTATAGAGCGTCTCCACCGTGAGGGTGGACTTGCCGCCGCCGGAAACACCTGTGACGCACACAAAAAGCCCCAGCGGAAATTCCGCGCGCACGTCTTTCAGATTATTGCCGCGTGCGCCTTCGACGACGATGGACCGGCCCTTTTGCGGCGCGCGGCGGGTTTTGGGCAGGGGAATTTCCGCCGCGCCGGAAAGATAGCGGCCGGTAAGGCTCTCCGGGCTTTTCATGATCGCCTCGGGCGCGCCTTCGGCCACCACGCGGCCGCCATGCACGCCGGCGGCCGGCCCCATGTCGATGACATGGTCGGCGGTCAGGATCGCCTCTTCGTCATGTTCCACAACGATCACGGTATTGCCAAGATCGCGCAGGCCTTTCAGCGATTCCAGCAGCCGCGCATTGTCGCGCTGGTGCAGACCGATGCTGGGCTCGTCCAGCACATAGAGCACGCCGGTGAGACCCGAGCCGATCTGCGAGGCGAGGCGGATGCGCTGGCTCTCGCCGCCGGAGAGCGTGCCGCTGGCGCGTGACAGCGAGAGATAGTCCAGCCCGACATCGACGAGAAAGCGCAGCCGCTCCCGGATCTCTTTCAGGATGCGATAGGCGATCTGGCGCTGCTGGTCCGTGAGATTGTCTTCCAGCGTTTCGAACCATTCGCGGGCGGCGCGGATGGACATGGAGCTGGCCTCGGCGATGTCGATGCCGGCGACGCGCACGGCCAGCGCCTCCGGCTTCAGCCGGCGGCCGCCGCAGGTCTGGCACGGGGCGGAGGACTGGAAGCGCGACAGCTCTTCCCGCATCCAGCTTGAATCGGTTTCGCGCCAGCGCCGTTCGAGGTTTGGAATGACCCCTTCAAAGGGCTTGGTGGTCTCGAACCGGCGCGCGCCGTCATCATAGATGAAGCGGATTTTGGTTTCGCCCGTTCCGTACAGCACGGCCTCGCGGAATTTTTCCGGCAGGTCGCGCCAGGGCTTGCTCATCGAGGCCTTGAAGTGTTTGGCCAGCGCCTCCAGCGTCTGCTGATACAGGCCGCTGGTGTTTTTCGACCAGGGCTTGATCGCGCCCTCTTTCAGGCTGAGGCCGGTCTCGGGAACCACCAGCGCCGGGTCGAAGCTCAGCTCCTGACCCAGCCCGTCGCAGGCCGGGCAGGCGCCGAACGGATTATTGAAGCTGAACAGGCGCGGCTCGATCTCCGGGATGGTGAAGCCGGAAACAGGGCAGGCGAATTTCTCGCTGAACAGGATGCGCTCATGCGTTTCGTTCAGCGATTTGTTGGCGGCGCCGCCTTCGGCCGTTTCGGCTTTCGGCAGTGGCCTGTCGGCGAATTCGGCGACGGCGATGCCGTCGGCCAGCTCCAGCGCCGTTTCCAGCGACTCCGCCAGACGCTGGCCCAGTCCCTCGCGGATCGCGATCCGGTCCACCACCACGTCGATGTCGTGCTTGTATTTCTTGTCCAGCGCCGGAACGTCTTCGAGCGCATGGAACGCGCCATCGACTTTGACGCGCTGGAAGCCGCGCTTCATCAGCGCGGCGAATTCCTTTTTGAACTCGCCCTTACGGCCGCGCGAGATGGGGGCAAGCAGATAGAGCCGCGCGCCTTCCTCCAGCGCCAGCAGACGGTCGGCCATCTGGCTCACCGTCTGGCTCTCGATGGGCAGGCCGGTGGCGGGCGAGTAGGGCACGCCGACCCGCGCCCAGAGCAGGCGCATATAGTCGTAAATCTCGGTGACCGTGCCGACGGTGGAGCGGGGATTGCGGCTGGTTGTCTTCTGCTCAATCGAGATGGCCGGCGACAGACCTTCGATATGGTCCACGTCCGGCTTCTGCATCAGCTCCAGAAACTGGCGCGCATAGGCCGACAGGCTCTCGACATAGCGGCGCTGGCCCTCGGCATAGATGGTGTCGAAGGCGAGGCTGGATTTGCCCGAGCCGGAAAGCCCGGTGATGACCACCAGCCGCTCGCGCGGAATCTCCACATTGACGTCGCGCAGATTGTGCTCGCGCGCGCCCTGGACGCGGATCGTGTGTTCAGCTCTGGGCATGGGGTCGGTGATCGGGGTTGGCTGGTCAGACTCTGAATATGGGGTGCGAGGACGGGTGGGTGCGGGCATTCTAGAGCGTGATCCGCTGATACGGATCACGCTCTACACTTTGATGTCGAGCAATTTCATCGGTTTGAGCTGTATCTGCGATTCAACTCAAACCGATATTGCTCTAGCGCATCTCCACGGCGCAGGCGCACGCCGGGAATCGGTTTTTACATCGGAACATTAGGGGAACATATGGGGCGGCGCCAGAGGGGCAAGAGATCGGCTCTGGCGGGTTCTGCCTCAGGCGTCCTCGTGGTGCCAGGTGGTGGAGATGTATTCCGAATCTTCCTGACCTTCGCGCTCGAATTGCAGAAAGTCGTAATAGCCGCAGCGGTTCTCACCGGGGAATTCCCGGCAGACAGAGGGGCGGAAGCTGTAGATCGTGCAGCGGCGTTTCTTCGTATCGAAGAAGCGGCAGATTTTCCCGAAATGCTCGTCCGCCTTGCGGCGCATGACGCGCTTGTAGCCCTCGGCCTTGCGCGTGAATTTCTTTTCGGCTTCCTCGAAGCTGATGTCGTGGCCTTTGGCCAGGCGCTCCACGTCCTTCTTCTTCAGGATGATGAGAGGATAGGAACAGCAATAACCTGGGCAATTCAGGCAGTCGTATTTTTGTTTGGCCACGTGTTCGCTCGCCCCCGGTCTGCTCGCTGATCCCGCCGCGCATGGTTGCGCGATTCTCCTGCGCCGCCAGTTTCAACACGCATGACGCTTTGCGTCGAGAGGCGGGGAGGGCGGGTTTGTCTCCTGTTCCCAATTTTATCTCCCCCGTTTGCGGGCCTCTTTACGCGCCATGCTACGCGGGCGCGACATCAAGTCCGGGATGATACGCCGCGTTCAGTGGCGTTGGATGTTTGCCCATGACAACCGGCCGCGCGCGGGGTTGTGATTTGCCCGGCGCGGCGGCGTAAGGTGGTCTCCACGGACGCCGCCCGAAGGGCGCGGCATGCTGCAAGGCGAAGGGGAGCGCCATGACCGCAGGGAGCCTGACCGGCCGCCCGGCCCTGAGCCGGGGCGTGGTCATCGACCGCTGGTTCTATGTGTTCATGGCGGCGCTGTTCGCCGTGACGGCGTTCATTGGCTTCTGGCCGACATCGACGGGATTGCTGGCCGGGGTCGCGGCGGGAACGCGCCCGCCGCCGCCGCTTGTCCTGCATGTTCATGCGGCGCTGATGGTCTCATGGCTCGGTCTGTTGCTGTTGCAGAGTCTGCTGGTTGCGACGGGGCGGGTGCGATGGCACCGGACGCTGGGCGTGACGGGGTTTGTGCTCGCGCCCGCTGTCGCTGTGGGCATGGCCGCCATGGCGATGGAGCATTGGACCACCTATACCGCCGCGCCGGAGATTACGCCGGGGCTGGCCGCGCGCATGGAGCGGTCGGGCAATATCCTGCTGGAACAGATTCGCGCCATTGGCCTGTTTGCGCTGTTTGTCGGATGGGCGCTGCTTGTCCGGCGCCGGGATTCCGAAACGCACCGGCGCATGATGCTGCTGGCGACGCTGATGCCGCTCAGCGCCGGGCTGGACCGGCTGGCGATCTGGGGCCTGCCGAGCAGCATGCCCGACTCCTACAATCTGCAATATGGCTACATGTTTCTCTGGATCGCGCCGGCCGTGGCCTATGACGTCATCCGGCGTGGCCGGCCGCACCGGGCCTATGTGCTGGGGCTCGGCATCCTGCTGGCCTGCGCGGTTGCGAGCTATTTTCTCTGGAGCCATCCGTGGTGGATCGAGACAGCGCCCCGGCTGATGGGCGTGCGGTAGAGCGTGATTCGTCAATACGGGTCACGCTCTACACTTTGAGGGCGGGCAAATTCACCAGTTTGAATGGCGTCCTCGATTCCATTCAAACCGGTATTGCTCTAGCCGTTTCCAGCCCGGCTTCGCATTTGGAACAAGACAGGAACAAATCTCTGTGCATAACTGGAGCGCAGGGCCGTGACTCACACGCGCGCGCCGCTAGGGTCGCCGCTCTGACAGGCTGAATCGGTTTTCTGAAAAGCGAGGGACGAACGATGGCGGGCAGCGTCAACAAGGTCATTCTGGTCGGCAATCTGGGACGCGATCCCGAAATCCGCCGGCTGAACAGCGGCGACGCGGTGGCCAATCTGAGCATCGCCACATCCGAGTCCTGGCGCGACAAGGCCAGCGGCGAGAAGCGCGAACGCACCGAATGGCACCGCGTGGTGATCTTCAACGAGAATCTGGTGAAGGTGGCGGAGAGTTATCTGAAAAAGGGCGCCAAGGTTTATATCGAGGGCCAGCTCCAGACCCGCAAATATCAGGACAAGGACGGCCAGGACAAATACACCACCGAGGTGGTGCTGCAGCGGTTCCGCGGCGAATTGCAGATGCTGGATTCCAAAGGCGGCGGCGGCGGCGATTATGGTGGCGGCTCGGACTATGAGAGCGGGGGAGGCGGCGGCGGCCGATCCGGTCCCAAAGAGAATTTCGACTTGGACGACGAGATCCCGTTCTAGGAGGCGGTCACGATGGATCGTCTGCTGGAAGGGTACCGGCGCTTTCGCGAGGAGACATGGCCCGCGGCGCGCCGGCGCTATGAGAATCTCTCCACCAGGGGCCAGAGTCCCGAGACGCTGATTATCGCCTGTTCGGACAGCCGGGTGGACCCGGCCACGGTATTCGGCGCCGGGCCGGGCGAGATGTTCGTGGTGCGCAATGTCGCCGGCCTGGTACCGCCCTATCGGCCGGATGGCGGTCCGCGGGGCGTCAGCGCGGCGCTGGAATTCGGCGTGCGCGTGCTGGAGGTGAAGCGCATCGTCATTATGGGGCACGCCCAGTGCGGCGGCGTGCAGGCGATGATGGAAGGCGCGCCGGAACTGGCGCGCGATTTCGTGCCGCCCTGGATGGCTATCGCCGAGCCGGCGCTGAGCAGAATCCCGCCGGACCTGCCGCGCGAGGAGAGGCTGAGCCTGTGCGAGGCGGAGGTGGTGCGCCTGTCGCGCGCCAATCTGATGACGTTTCCCTGGATCGCCGAGAAGGTGGAGCAGGGGCGTCTGGCGATCCACACCTATGTGTTTGCGATCCAGACGGGTGTGCTGCTGGAAGTGGGGCCGGACGGGACGCATCCCGTGGCGTGAGCGCCGCGCGGGCGGAGAGACATGCACAGGCCGCGTACGCAGGGCGGGCGCGGGTAAAGAAAAACCCCGGCGCCGCCGGAGGGTTATCCGAAAACGCCGGGGCCGAAGACTCCGGTAGAGGTGTGGTTCCCGCGGTCCGGGCTACATCGGGCGCCGGTTCGCGGATCGTGCCTGCGCACGGTTCACATCACCTGGAAGCCGGCGGTCATCACGCCGACCGACAGTACGACCAGCGCGGCGCCGATGGCGACGGCCAGGATTTCGGTGACTTTCTGGGTAATCATGGCTTGGCTCCTGTTTCTGTTCCCGGCGGTCCGGGGCGGCGAGCGTCTTCGCTCACGAGGAGAGTCATAAGCGTTTCCAGAACGTTGTGCAAACGCAGCAATATTGTTTATCAATAATAAGTTGCCGCTGTCCGATATTTGATATGCTATAACGCATATCTATAAAAATCAATGACTTATGGAAAAATTCCGCCATAAATCCTTAACAGGGAAGGGATTCGGCAAGCCGGCGGACAGGTTGGCGACAGGTTTTTGCGCAACGGCATGGCGGGTCTGCGCTTTCGCATACGCAAAATAGCCTGGGGGAGCCTGGATCAGCCCGATTCCGAAACGAAAACGGCCCCCGGCGCCGGAAGGGGGAGGAGGGCGCAGGGGGCCGGTGTGTGGCGAACGGCTCTGTATGGGGCCGCCGCTACGGTCCGGCGCCTCGGGGAAAGCGCCGGAATTGGAAACCCGGTCAGATCAGGTTGGTGAGCGCGAGCGCCAGCAGGGCGCCTGTGGCGATCAGCAGCGCGGCCTCAATCATCACCGGAGTTACGAGCGCAAATCTGTTCGCAGCCATCGTCCTTCTCCTCGTTCGCAGCGCCGGTTTCCAAGGAGGAGGGCTCCGGCGCCAGATGGAGGCGGGGTCGCCTCCGTTCCTGATCCCAATGTAAAGCAGAGCGCGCCGGGGTCAATGAAAATATTATCGTTTTACGATGAAACATTGGTCATAAACGATAATGTTTGTAATGTTTGCGGTTGCAGCAAAATCAAGGACTTAGCCCGCCAAATCATTGATTTCGCGCAATAAATTACGTTCCGGCAGGGTTTCGGACAGAAACCGGACAGGAAGCGGGATTTGGGGTGGAGTGAGGGTGTGAGGCGGTCTTTCTTTGAAAGGGCCTATGCGCGCGGTCCCCGGGCGACCGCAGGGAGACCCGGGGGCCAGGGGGCGCCACTGTTTCCAATGTTGCGGCAGGGGGGCGAAGGGGCGCGTGAACACCGTTCCTGCTGGGGCCGCTGGCGCTTGGCCGGGCGCATGATGGTTCAAGCCGCACCGCCAACGCCCCTGGCCCCCGGCTCAAGGCCGGGGACCGCCGCGTTGATTGTCGCGCCTTTCACGTCCCGCCGGAGAGGAACTGGCTCCGCCAGCGCCGATCCGCTACACCGCCGCTTATGGCCCGCATTCTCGTCACTTCCGCGCTTCCTTACATCAACGGCGTCAAGCATCTGGGGAACCTCGCCGGCTCCATGCTGCCGGCCGACGTGTTTTCCCGCGCCATGCGGATGCAGGGGCATGAGGTGCTGAGCCTCTGCGCCACCGACGAGCACGGCACGCCGGCCGAGCTGGCCGCCGCCGAAGCGGGTATGGAGGTGCGCGCCTATTGCGACGCGCAGCACGAAAAGCAGAAAGAGGCGGGCGACCGCTTCGGCCTGGCCTGGGACTGGTTCGGCCGGTCGTCCAGCCCGCAGAACCACGCGCTGACCCAGCATTTCGCCGAGGTGCTGGAGGCGCGCGGGCTGATCGAGGAACGCAGCTCGACCCAGATTTATTCGGCCGCCGACGGCCGCTTTCTGCCCGACCGCTATGTGGTCGGCACATGCCCCAATTGCGGCCATGACCGCGCCCGCGGCGACCAGTGCGATAGCTGCGGCAAGCTGCTGGACCCGACCGACCTGATCGAGCCGCGCAGCGCGATTTCCGGTTCGACTGATCTGGAGCGGCGCGAGACAAAGCATCTCTATCTGCTGCAATCGAAAATGCAGGAGACGATCCGCGCCTGGGTGGAGGAACGGGAATGGCCGCCGCTGGCCCAATCCATCGCCCGTAAATGGCTGGACGAGGGGCTGAAGGACCGCGCCATCACCCGCGATCTGGACTGGGGCGTGCCGGTGCTGAAAGACGGCAAGCCGCGCCCCGGCTTCGAGAACAAGGTCTTTTATGTCTGGTTCGACGCGCCGATCGAATATTTCGCCTGCGCCATCGAGGCGGAGCGTTATGGCGGGCTGGATTCGTGGGAACGCTGGTGGCGGCTGGACGGCGGCGCGGAGGATGTCACCTACGCCCAGTTCATGGGCAAGGACAATGTGGCCTTCCATACGGTCAGTTTCCCGGCCACCGTGCTGGGCAGCGGCGAGAAATGGAAGACCGTCGACCGGCTGAAGGCCTTTAACTGGGTCACCTGGTATGGCGGCAAATTCTCGACCAGCGAGAAGCGCGGCGTGTTCATGGATCAGGCGCTGGAGCTTCTGCCCGCCGATATGTGGCGCTGGTTCCTGACGGCGAGCGCGCCGGAAAGCAGCGATTCCGCTTTCACGTGGGAGGGCTTTCAGGCGTCGGTGAACGCGGACCTGGCGAACAATCTGGGAAATTTCGTCAACCGCATCACCCGCTTCGCCGCCGCGCGTTTTGACTCGCACGTGCCCAAAGGCGGCGAGACGGGTCCGCGCGAGGAAAAGCTGGCCGCCGATCTGCAAACGCGGCTGGACGCGCTGCGCGCGCATTACGAGGCGATGGAGTTCCGCAAGGCCGCGGCGGAGACGCGCGCCATCTGGTCGCTGGGCAACGAGTATTTGCAGGAGGCCGCGCCCTGGGCCGTGTTCAAGACCGACCCGGAAGCCGCCGCCGCCATTGTGCGCACGGGGCTTAATCTGGTGCATCTGTTCGCCGCGCTGTCATGGCCCATCATCCCGTTCACTTCGGACGCCATTCTGGAGGCGTTCGGGGAGGGGGGGGAAACTCCGCGCTGGCCGGGCGGCGCCGAGGCGGCCCTGACCCATCTGAAGCCGGGTTCCCGCTTCGATGCGCCGGATGTGCTGTTCGCCAAGATCGAGGACGAACAGGTGGAAGCCTGGCGCGCGCGGTTTGGGGGCGAACCGGCGGAATAGGTGCAGGGCCCGATTTCGCCGGGGCGGTGGGAGACGAACCCGGCCGTTTCGAGTAAAATTGTTTCATGCACCGGACCGACGCCCTGACCCTGCTTCGCCGCCACCGCGCCGATCTTGCCCGGCTTGGCGTGGAAGCGTTGTATCTTTACGGCTCCGTGGCGCGGGACCGCGCCGATGCGGACAGCGACGTCGATCTGCTGGTCAAGCCCGCCCATTCGCGTTTTTCCCTGTTCGATATGATGCGGGTGCAGGACGAATGCACGCGTCTGCTTGGCCGCCGCGCCGAGCTGCACGATTATCGGGGACTGGCGAGGGCGCCGGCGTTTCATGCGCGGATCAGCCGCGATCTGGTCAATGTCTTCTGACGCGCCCGGCCCTTGAGGCGTATCTGGCCCGGACGGTCGAGGCGGAATAGGCGGGCCGGGCCGGGCGGTCTATGATCGGCCAATCTTTGGTGATCCAGTCTTTGGTGATCTGGGACAAAGGGGAGCGCGCCATGCGGATGGACTGCGCCTGTGGGCCGACCAGCGATATTGAAGTGGTCTCTGTCGAGCCGCTGGGCGGGTATCGTTTACGCTTCGTATTTTCGGACGGGTCGTCGGGCGAGAAGGATTTCGCCGATCTGGTGGCGTTCGACGCGCCGATGACGCGCGAGCTGGCGGACGAGGCGCTGTTCGCGCAGGTGCGGGTGCGGAGCGGGACGCCAATCTGGCCGAACGGGCTGGATCTGGCGCCCTGGACGCTGCACGCCGAGATGCGCCGCGGCGGCGCGCTGACTCCGGCGGGCTGACGGTCAGGGCGAGGGGAGGGGCGATGCGGGTCGGTTTTATCGGGCTGGGGCGCATGGGCGCGCCGATGGCGCGCAATCTGGCCGGCGCCGGCCACGATCTGGTGCTGCACGATTCCAGCTCCGCCGCGCTGGCGGCGTTCGCGGGGCAGGCGCGCTGCCGCCCGGCGCGCGATCTGGCCGATGTGGCGGCGTGCGAGGCGGTCATCACCATGCTGCCTACCGGCGCGGATGTGCGCGCCGTGCTGACGCAGGAGGAGGGCGGCGCGTTTCTGGCCGCCGCGCCGCCGGGGACGCTGGTGATCGACATGTCGAGTTCCGAGCCGCAGGGTACGCGCGAGCTGGCGGCGCTGCTGACGGAGCATGGATTGCCGCTGGTCGATGCCCCGGTCTCGGGCGGGGTGGCGCGCGCGACAGACGGAACGCTGGCCATCATGGCGGGGGCCGACGACGCGCTGGCGCTGGAGCAGGCGCGGCCTTTGCTGCTCTGCATGGGCGCGCGGGTGTTCGAGACCGGCGGCGCCGGGACCGGCCACGCCGCCAAGGCGCTGAACAATGTGGTGGCCGGCACGACCTTCGCGGTTCTGGCTGAGGCGCTGTTGGCCGCGCGCCGTTTCGGGCTGAACGAGGCGACGCTGATCGAGATGATGGATGTCTCGACCGGTCACAGCTTCATGACCCAGCACGTGGCGAAGCAGCATGTCATCAGCGGGCAATACGCCACCGGATTCGCCATCGGCCTGCTTGCCAAGGATATGAAGATCGCCAACGGCATGGCCAGCGCACTGGACCTGGACGCGCCGCTGATGCGGCTGTCCCTGCAACGCTGGGAGGCGGCGCGCGATGCGCTGGGCCCCGCGCGCGACAATAGCGAGGCGATCCGGGTCTGGGGCGGGGAGGACGCCTAGGAAACGCTCTTTGTTATCGCGTTTCCGGACGGCGAACCGGTTCCCACTTCGCCTGGAAACGCTCTTTTTGATTTTCCGCGTTCCCGGACGGCGAACCGGTTCCCACTTCGCCTGGAAACGCTTTAGCCCAGCTCTTCCTCGGTGTAGCCAAGCTCGACATCGCAGGCATAGATGAGCTGGCCGGTATCGAAGAGGTCGAGCTCGCCGTTCGTATAGCCGTCCATGACGATGTCCGAACTGGCGAAATGCGTGTCGCGGAAGCGGGTCAGCTCTTCCTCGTCCATATCGTCGCGCGCGATCACAGCGTCGATGGTCTGCTCGTAGCTCATCTTCGCCGCGCCATAGACCGCGCCGGCGATCAGCGCGCCGGCCCCGGCGCCCGCGCCCAGCGCGTCGATCTGGCTGAAAATGTGGAAGCCGGCCTCATAGACGCCGAGGCAGCGCGCCTCTGTCAGATATTGCGGCGCCGCGGCGTGGGAGGCCGCGGGGATGGCGGACATGGAAGCGGCGGCCAGCGCCGCGGCGGTCAGGCAGGTCAAACGCGCGCGGCGCATTGGCGATCTCCGTTGTTCTGCATGAAGCCTAACGCCTGACGGACCGGTCCGTCCCACGAAAAATGCAGGCGCGCGGTTCTTTCCCATTTCACCGTGAAGCTGTATGAGCGCCCGCCATGAGCAAGAGCACAGACATTCGCCGCGTGTTTTCCGGTTCGTCCTGGGAGCCGAAGGTCGGCTATTGCCGCGCCGTGCGGGCGGGCCAGCATATCCATGTCTCTGGCTGCGCCCCGGTGAAGGACGGCGCCATTGCCGGCCTCGGCGACGCGGAGGCGCAGGCCGCGCGCTGTATCGAGATTATCGCGGGCGCGCTGGCCGAGCTGGGCGCGGACCTGTCGCAGGTGGTGCGCACGCGCATCTATTGCGCCGACGCGCAGCGCGACTGGGAGGCCATCGGCCGCGCCCATGCGGCGGCCTTTGGCGCCAATCCGCCGGCGACGACGCTGGTGCAGGCCGCGCTGATCGAGGCTGACATGCTGGTGGAGATCGAGGCGGACGCCTACGCGCCTGAATAGGCGGGAGTCGCGCCGCCGCCGCTGCTGGGCTTTAATCGCTGCCTGGTTCAGGCGGCGGAGCAGGCGATGAGCAGCAAGGACGAGGATACGGAGCATCTGCCCGAACCGCCCGCGCGGATCGGCAAGCGTGAATATCGTGAGCGGCTGCACGGGCTGCATATCGAGCTGGTGAAGTTGCAGAAGCATTTCATCGCCTGTGGCGACCGGATCCTGATCCTGATTGAGGGGCGCGACGCGGCGGGCAAGGACGGCGTTATCAAGCGTATCCGCGAACATCTGAGCCCGCGCGATACGCGCGTGGTGGCGCCGGGCATGCCGTCGGACCGCGACCGCACTACCTGGTATTTCCAGCGCTACGCGCCGTATCTGCCGGCGGCCGGGGAATTCGTGGTGTTCAATCGAAGCTGGTACAACCGCGCCGGGGTCGAGCGCGTGATGGGCTATTGCACGCAGGACGAATACGAAGAGTTCATGGAGACGGCGCCCGAGTTCGAGCACATGCTGGTGCGCTCCGGCATCAAGCTGCTGAAATACTATCTCGACATCACGCGCGATGAGCAGGCGCGCAGGCTGGAGGCCCGGCGCAAGAATCCGCTGAAGCAATGGAAGATTAGCCCCGTTGACCAGGTCGCGCTGGCGCATTGGGACGATTACAGCACCGCGCGCAACCAGATGCTGGCGCGGACGCACAATCCGGCGGTGCCCTGGACGGTGGTGCGCGCGGACAGCAAACGCGCGGCGCGGCTGAATCTGATCGCCGATCTGCTGCTGCGCCTGCACTATAATGACAAGAATGAGGACGTGCTGCGCGTCGATCCCGATGTGCTGTTCCGGTATCAGGATTCCTATATCCAGAATAACATGATCGCGCCGTAGGTCAGGATTTCTGGCCCTGACCCTTCGCGCGCGACCATTCATAGAGCGCGATGGCGGCGGCGGTGGAGACATTGAGGCTCTCCGCCCCCGCTGTGATCGGGATGCGGGCCGTGACGGCGCAGGCCTCGCGCACGCCGGGCCGCAGACCCTTGTCTTCCGCGCCGAGCACGAAGGCGACCGCATCCGCGCCCGCGACAGCTTCGGCGAGGTCGATCTCCGCGTCGCCAGCCAGACCGATGGTGCGCCAGCCGCGCTCGGTCAGTTCTGTCACCGCCTTGGAGATGTTCACCACCTTGGCCGTGGGCACGGTTTCGGCCGCGCCGACGGCGGACTTGGCGAGCCCGCCCGACAGCGGCGGCGATTTGCGGTCCTGCATCACCGCGCCGCGCGCCCCGAACGCCGCGGCGCTGCGCAGGATCGCCCCGGCGTTGCGCGGGTCCGTCACCTGATCCAGCACCAGCAGGGCGCCTTCGGCCGGCTTTCCCAGCTCCTCCAGCCGCACCTTTGGCAGCGGCTCGGCGCGCAGGGCGATTCCCTGATGCACCGCGCCGGGCGGCAGGCGGGAATCGATCTCCCGCGGCGTCATGCAGGCCAGCTTTGGGTGCATGATGTTGAGCGTATGGGCCATGTTCGGTGTGGCTACGATTTCCAAAATCCGGCGCGCGGGATTGTTCAGCGCCGCCTGCGCCGCGTGATGACCCCAGATCCAGGCGGCGCCGTCCTCTGGCGCGTCGCCACGGGGCGGTGCGGGGCGCCTGTGCGCCTGTTTCGCGGATTTGGCGGCGGCCCCCGGCTTCCGGGCCGGGGCATGTTCGCGGGGGGGCGTTCTGGTCATGGCGCAGGCTTCATCCCATATCCGGGGCGGCGCGGCGAGCCATGTGTGCGCAAGGGGCCGGGCGGGGTCTGCTTGGGGGGCTGGCGTGGTTGCGCCTCCCGCCGGGCGCTCCTATAACCGCGCCGCTTCCCCCGGTCGCGCCCAATCCGCGCCGCGGCCATCCCGTGGAGGGGTGGGAGAGTGGTTAAATCCACCAGACTGTAAATCTGGCGGCGAAAGCCTACGCTGGTTCGAATCCAGCCCCCTCCACCATTTTCACTTTCATGCGGACGCAAGCGCGTGTGTGCGTTCGCCCCGAGTGCATTTTGAAGAAAGGATAGCCCGCCTACCCCCGGATCAAGTCCGGGGTACGGCGGGCGCACGTTTCATCGGCCACACCCCGCTGTGCGGGTGTGGGATGACATGTTACGCCTCAGCGGCAGGCCGCATCGGCGGTGAGGGAAGCGGGGCGCCCGCGGGGAACGCGGGTGTCCTGTCCTTGGTACGTAGTGGTGCGTTCCTGTGAACGCCCCGCGCGTGGATTTGCCGGAACGTCTCCGTCCCGATTCCAGTCCAGGGTTTTGACGCGGTCGGTCGTT
>JBJHDH010000008.1:0-48785 GCA_050486445.1 Euryhalocaulis sp. | reverse complement strand
CTGAAGGCCCTGCCGGAGCTTCAGGCTATCATCCCTGAAGCACGGACAGGCCACGCACTTCCTTCCCCCACGTTGATTGCGCGCGTCCCCCGTGAGGAAGGAACAGCACCATCCTATGCGCGGCGGAGAGGTGTTGGGGATTTGCGGAAACTTCCCCGCTTTTTCAGAGGCAGGGCGTTGGCCGCGCCCCGTTAGAACGGCAAAGTGCGGCCTTCGAGGCCCGGAAGTTTCAGCGCGATGATGAGGTCGCGCAGCTCCTGCCGGGCGGCCAGATGGCTCATGGTGAAATTCACGCTGCTGCCCTGTTCGGTGAGGTCGAGCAGGGTGAGGCCCTTTGGGAAAAGCTCGCGATAGATCACGCGCTCGACAAAGCCGGGCGCGAGGCGGAAGCCGATCCGCTTTGACAATGCGTCCAGCCCGCCGCCGACGCGGCGCTTGTTGCGCGCGTCCAGCGACGACATGCGGTTGCGCATCACCACCCAGTCGATGGGTTTTTTCTCGCGCGCCGCTTTCTGTTTGCGGCTGGCCCAGACCAGTTCGGCATAGAGGCTGGGCCGCACGACCTCGAACGTCTCCGGGTCGACCGAGGCGAGCAGGTCGAAATCGACGAAGGAGTCGTTGACCGGCGTGATGATGGTGTCGGCGGATGCGTGGGCGAGGCGGGAGAGATGCGTGTCGCCGCCGGGCGTGTCGATCACGATCACGTCGCACATGCGGTCCAGCTCCAGCCGCAATTCGCCCCATTGCGCGGTCTCGAACCGCTCTGCCTCATCCAGGCTGCGGGCGCGTGAAGGGTCGATGCGGGGGGTGAAGGGCGTGGCCAGCACCATTTCCGCGCGCTCTGCCCATTGGCGGCGGTTTTCCAGATAGCGGTCAAAGCTGCGCTGGCGCACATCCAGGTCCAGCGCCGCGACGCGCCGCCCCATACGCATCAGCGCGATGGTCAGATGGATGGCGACGGTGGATTTGCCGGCGCCGCCTTTTTCATTGCCGACGACAATCACATGGGCGCGCTTTGGCGGCGCATAGTCGATGGCGCGCACCGCGCCCTCTGGCAGCGGGGCGGTCATAGCGGCGCGCCGGTGAAGTCGCCGGCGGCGCAGACCGCGCCGGCCTGACGCAGGCGGCCGCAGAGGCTTTCAGCCTCCTGCGCGCTGGCGAACGGCCCGGCCTTGAGAATGAAGGCGGGCGCGCCGGTTTCGCGGGTCACGGATTCGACGCGGGCGTCGAGCCCGGCCAGCGCGTCGCCATGCGCGGCGTTCATGCCGAACCAGGCGGCGCGCGCGGTGTCCGCGTTCGGATAGGTTCCAAGCGTCAGCGCCGGGAACAGGCTGCGCGCGCTGGAAAGCGGCGGTGCAGGCGGGTAGGGGCCGCTGGCGGCCTGGGCCGGCGTGGCGGCGGATTCCTGCGCGGTGGCGGCGCTTTCGGACGCAGCCCCGGCGGGGCTGGCGGAGGGCTCGTCCGTGGATGCGGCGGCGGTCTGTGGCTGAGCGCGCGAAGGCGCAAGCGCGGCGGCGCGGGCCAGCGCATCGGGCGAGGGCGGGGACAAAGCGTCGGCGACGCGGCGCAGCTCCAGCTCCACCGCCGCCAGCCGTTCGGGGTCGTCCCCCGCCGTCTCCTGCAACTGCGCCGAGACGCGTATGGCGAGGCCGGGCAGGTCGATGGGGTCGCCGGGGCGTGGCAGGGGAGTCCAGCCATCGCCGGTGGCGCAGCCGCACAGCAGCAGCGCCGCCGCGGCGGTTACAGATAGATGTGCTTTCGCCGCGCCCCCACTCATGCCGCCATTGAGCGCCATTATGGTTAATTGGGCCTTAAGCATGGCGCGGCGAAAGGGGATCGGGGACGTCTTTTGCTTTGGCGCGCATGGCGTATGGTCGCGCCATGCCAGAGAGCCCGCCCGCCGCGCTGCCCGTTGTCCGCACTGTTTCCGATCTGCGCATCGTGCTTTCCGGCTGGCGCGCGGCGGGGGCGCGCATCGGCTTTGTGCCCACGATGGGGGCGTTGCATGACGGTCATGTGTCGCTGGTCGATATCGCCAGGGCGAACGCGGACCGGGTCGTGGCCAGTATTTTCGTGAACCCGGCGCAGTTCGGCCCCGGCGAGGATTTCGACGCCTATCCGCGCGGCGAGGCGGCGGACGCGGCCCTGCTGGCGGCGCGGGGCTGCGACCTGCTGTTCGCCCCGGACGCTGCGGAAATGTATCCGGACGGTTTCGCCACCAATGTGCGGGTCGCCGGTCTGACGGAGATCCTGTGCGGGGCGGACCGGCCGGGGCATTTCGATGGCGTGGCCACGGTTGTCTCCAAATTTTTCAACCAGATACAGCCGGATGTCGCAGTGTTCGGTGAAAAGGATTTTCAGCAATTGCAGATGATCCGCCGGCTGGCAGCGGACCTCGATTTCAGCGTCCGCATCCTCGCCGGGCCGACGATGCGGGAGGCGGACGGGCTGGCCATGTCGTCGCGCAACCGGCGGCTCTCCCCGGACCAGCGCGCCGTGGCGGGGCGGCTGAACGTGGTGCTGCGCCGGACGGCGGAGGCGCTGGCCGGAGGGGCGGCGGCGGGTCCGGCGCTGGAGGCCGGGCGGGCGGCGCTGATCGAAGCGGGGTTTGACCGGGTGGATTATCTGGAGGCGCGGGCCGAGCGCGATCTCCTGCCCTTGAGCGAAGCGGCGCCGGGCGAGGCGGCGCGGGTGCTGGCCGCGGCGCGGCTGGGTGATGTGCGGCTGATCGACAACTGGCCGTTCCGCGCGCCTACCACGCGCCAAGCTCGATAAGTTTGCGCTGAAGGTCCGGCGGCAGGGCGCCGTCCTTGCCGGGGGCGATGTCGGCGGGCGCGTCCTTTGCGTCCAGATAGCGCCAGCCCTGAAACGCCCGTCGCGGCGCGGGGCGGGTGAGCACGATCTCCGGCGCCAGCACGATGCGGCAGGCGGGCTGGCCCTGCTTGCGCGCGGGCTTCACCTCCAGCACGCGCTGGCGGCACTGGATAACGCCGCGAATGACCCAGTAGAGCGAGCCGCCCTCCAGAATCTCCGCCGCGCGGCGCGGGGTCTGGCGTGTGACATGGGAAGGCTGCTGGCGGGTTTTCACCCAGCGTTCGAGGTCAGCGACGGAATCGACGCCGACGCAGAGTTTGACCAGATGCAGCGCCATGCGCCGGAGATAGACAGGGCGCGGCGGGCCGCGCAAGCGCGCGGCCCATGCATCGCATCTTACGCCGTGACCGGACCCATGGCTTCAGTGAGGTCGGCCCGCGGCGGCGTGTAAGCTTCGGCGGCGGCGTCGCCCCAGCCCAGCCGGCGGAAGGCGTGCGACAGAACCAGCTTGGCCGCCTGTTCGGCGAAGCCGGCCTGCTGGGCCAGCGGCGGCGTGATGCCAAAGCGGCGGCGCAGCACGGCGTTGGTGTAATAGACGCCGTTGGAGAGGGCGGATCGCCAGCTCGAATATTCCGTGGTTACCGAGACATTCAGGCCGCGCACGTTTTCCACCCGGTGCGGGCTGTGCAGCGGCCAAGACAGCATGTCGCCCGGCGCCAGTTCGTATTCGCGCACCTCTTTTTCCAGCGCGGCGTTATAGGGCAGGTCTTCGCGCGACATGTCCAGCATGCGCGTTTCCAGATCCTCGTCGCGGATGTGCGGTGCGGTGTTGGGATAGACATAGATGCGCTTCACCCCGCGCACATGCCACAGGATCACGTCTGTCTTGTCGGCGTGATAGGGCACGCGGGCGCTGGGCGAGGAGATCAGAATGCCGCCGCTGAAGCGGGTCGGGCGGAAGCGCGGGGCCAGGCGGCGCAGCTCGGCGAAAGCGCTTTCGATCAGATCACGGTATTCGGGATGGATGTTCATCGCCCGGCGCAGATTGATCCACAGCCGGCCCTGATGCGCCGCGCGGATCAGCGCCGCGCCGCTCATGTCGCCGATCTCGCCCACCGAAAGGATGTCGCCGCCGTCCTCGTCATGGGACGGGGTGCAGAAATCGGCCAGTTCGCGCGGGTGATTATCCACCAGGGCGGCCAGAGCCTCGTCGCTGAACAGCTTCGATTCGGTCAGGCGGTGGCGCGCCTTGACGACCGCCTCGCCGAAATCGCGGGACATCCGGGGAGTCCAGGAATGAAACGCCATCGAATCCATCACACCCTCCAATAGGCCGCGCCTCTGTTTCATTTCGGGCTTTGGGCGGCCGTTTCGCGTGGGAGGGGAGCAAAAGCGGGGCCAGTTCGCCCCGGACGTGATGATCGGAGCCAGGCGGGGATGCGTTGACGCCGGGCGCGCTTACGCCACACTCCCCGGCCATGATCCCGGAGCAGGTCTTCGATACGCCGTTTTTCCAGCGGCTGGGGCCCGCGGGCCGCCGGGCGGCGCGGCGCGCCGCGGTCTGGTACGCCGTGCCGGGGGGGACGCCGTTGTTCCTGCGGGGCGATCCGGCCGACCATTTCTATCTGGCAGTCAGCGGTGCGCTGGGCGCCTTTAACGAGACCGAGGACGGCCGGCTGGAGCTGCTGGGCATAATCCGCGCCGGCGAGCCGGTGGGGGAGATGGCGCTGTTCGCCGACGACGCGCACAGCGCCAGCGTCTACGCCATCCGCGACAGTGAAGTGGTCGCGATCCCCAAGAGCGCGTTCTTCGCCATCGTGCGGCGGACGCCGGAACTGATGGGCGATCTGACCCGGCTGATGGTGGCGCGGATGCGCCGCAACACGCCGCGCAGCAGCGCGCCGCGCGTGTTTGCGCTGATCGCCGCCTCGCCCTCCGTCGATCTCGCGGCCCTTGGCCGGATTCTGGCCGAGAGGATGCGGGCTGGCGGCGCGCGCATCGGCTTTCGCGCTCCGCCGCTGGATGGCGGGGAGGAGGACGAGGCCGATCTCGCCGCCATGGAGGCGGAGAATGACTATGTGCTGATCTGCGCGGCGCTGAATGATTCCCGCTGGACGCGCTCGGTGCTGCGTCAGGCCGACCGGATCTGGCTGATGGCGCGGGCCGATGCGCGGCCATCCTGGCCGGTCTTCCCCGAGGATTTTTCGCCGTTGTCGAAGCTGCGGCTGATCGACCTGGTGATGCTGCACCCCGGCGAGACGGGGCTGGGCGCCAGCGCCGGACAATGGCGCAAGGCGGCCGGCGCGGCGCGGCTGTTCCACTGGCGGCCGGGCAATGAGGACGACCTGGCCATGCTGGCGCGTACGATCACGGCGCGCTCTATCGGTCTGGTGCTCTCCGGCGGCGGCGCGCGCGCCTACGCCCATGTCGGCGCGGTGCGGGCGCTGCGCGAGGCGGGGTTTATCTTCGACTTTCTGGGCGGCGTCAGCATGGGCGCCATCGTCGCCGCGGGCGTCGGCATGGGCTGGGACGATGACGAGCTGGAGCGGCGGATGCGCGACGCCTTTGTCAGTTCGTCGCCGCTGAGCGACTGGGTGCTGCCCGTGGTGGCGCTGACCAAGGGCGAGCTGGTGGAACGCCGCCTGAAAAAGCATTTCGGCGACACCGAGATCAGCGATCTGGAGCGGCCATTTTTCTGCGTTTCGGCTAATCTTTCATCAGGCCAGCCGCATGTCCATCGCAGCGGCGTGTTGCGCCATGCGCTGCGCGCCTCGGTCGCCATTCCCGGTCTGGTGCCGCCCAGCATCCATGACGACCAGGTGCTGGTGGACGGCGCAGTGATGGTCAATTTCCCGGCCGAGCAAATGCGCAATTTCCATCGCGGCCCGATTGTGGGCGTGAATGTGAGCCGGGTCGGCGCCATCAACGCGCAGGACTTTGTCGATACGCCGGGTTTTTTCGGCTGGGCGCTGCGCCACGGCCTGCGCGAGCCGCCACCGATTGCGAGTCTGCTGATCCGCTCCGCTACGGTGGGGATGCAGGGCGAGGCGCTGGCGCACAGCCGCGTCGCCGATTTGCTGATCGCTCCGCCGCTGAGCGGCGTCGATATGCGCGACTGGCGCGCCTTCGACCGGGCGGTGGAGGCGGGCTATGTGGCCACGGTCGAGGCGCTGAAAGAGCTGGGCGGCGGGCCAGAACGGCTGCGCCGCCGCCGCCAGCCGGTCTCGTAACTGACTGAATTTACCCGTTCTTCACGACTGTAAACAAATTGAGCGCTGCGCGGGCGCCACAGTCAGCACGAATTCGCACGGTATTTGATGAAAAATTCCGCGACGCATGAACCCGAATGTCAGGCTTAACCGTTTTTCAAACGCAGGAGCGAAAAACTGATTCCCACACGGCGCGCAGACGCCGTTACGGGTGATGAGGGGGCGTACGGACTCGGGGAAGAGGTCTGGCGCGCCATTTCAAGGTGGGAGAAGTTCCATGGCGTTTACCGACATCGAAGTGCGCGAAGCGCATCAGGCGTTGCAGGCCGACCCTTCGGGCGAGGATCTGTACCGGCTGGGGCTGATCTATTCGACCGGCGAGGGCGAGACCGCCAATCTGATCGAGGCGCATAAATGGTTCAATCTGGCGGCCATGATGGGCAATGACGCGGCGAAGCAGTATCGCGCCGATCTCGCCCATGAAATGAGCACGGCGGAAATCGCCGCGGCGCAGCGCGCGGCGCGCGAATGGCTGCTGGCGCACCGCACGCCCCCGACGCGGCACTGAGAGTGAGGCGCGCGATCCGCGCCCTAATACTCCAGCCATAGTTCCTGGATGCGCGGATTGAGCGCCTGCATCGCGGGATGCGTGGACGGGAAGTCATCATCCCCGAGAACCTGGATGTATAAATCCATCAGGGTCTCGGGGTCGTCCGGCGCCATCCGGATGCGCACGCCGCAATTGGCGGATTCCGTCCGTTCAAGAGAGCCGCCGGACCAGGCCGTCTGAACGCCCGCGTAATCCCATTCGAATCCGGCCAGCCGGAAAGGCCCTTCGTTCAGCCGCTCGACGCTTTGCAGGCCGTCGCCCAGCGACAGACCACGCTCTGTCCGCCAGTTGCTGCTGTCGCCGCGTATCCGCACCAGCCGGGGATGGGCCAGGTTCGCGGCGTCATGCCAGAGGATTTCCAGCCGGTCTTCGCTGGACCCGCCGAAGATGACGGAGCCCGGTTCGGACAAGCCTTCCCCCACAGGAAGGCTGGTGTTTTCCACCTGCTCCGCACCGAACATTTCGGTGAGGCGGTCCGCGGTCAAAGCCGGGGGGAATGCGGTCTGGCATTCCAGCACCCGGCGTCCCGGGTCTGCCGATGGTTCCGCCGCCCGGCGCACGTCCGTGACGACGGTGGGCAGGGTCCATGCGCCGCCTGCCGCGATCTCCTTGCAAAGTCCGCTCGTGGCCGACCATGTATGGACAAAGCTGGCGCCGTCCCAGGTCCATGCGTCATGGGACCAGCAGTCGCCATAGCCGCGGCCCCGATGCCCGGAAAATATCTCGCCGCCGCCATAGTCAACGCCGGAAGGCGTCACGAGGACAGGATTGTGCGGAGGGTTTTCCGCGATCAGCCAATAGCCGAAACCCTCATTATACGCGCCGGTCCAGCATTTGGTGGAGACCAGCAGCATCGTATCCGACAGACGATGCGCCATCACTTCGAGGTCGGCTTCCGTTATGGAGGAGAGTTCGGTTTCTTCTGTCAGATAAGGACAATACTCGTCGCCAATCGTAGCGCGCAGCGTGTTCCGCAAGGCGTCCCCTTCGAGAGCCGGAAGAAGCCATGCGCTCTCCGGTCCTTCCGGCACAGGCGCGGCGTTTACAACCGGGGGCGCGACGGGCGCCGCCGCCGCGTTTTCGTCACGCGCGCCCTTTTCCACGATAGCGCCCTGCGTGCCGGCGCGGCCCTGGAATTCATCCATCCTGCGCAGCACGGCCGCGGCGCCTTCCCCTGAGAGGCGCCAGCGATCAGCGCCGGCGGCCCATTCAATCCGGGCGCCGCGGAGCAGGGCGTCGAGCAACGCCGCCGTCTGCGCTTCCGGCAGAGTCGCGTGGCTCAGCAGGACGACCGGCGCCACGGCCATGTCATCAATACGCATGGAGAGTTCACGCCGGCCGGGAGGATCCTCCATGTGGCCGATCATCAATTCCGCGCTCACCGGCTGATCTGGACCCGCCTGACGGGTCAAAAGTACGGATACCGTCAGCGGGTCGCCATCGCGCTGGTATCCCGCAGCCCTGCATACTCGCGTGTTGTCACACGCCAGTTCCCAATCGCCCTGTGTGAAACGGACGGCTGAATCATTGGCATGTCCGCAGAGGGGAAAACCAGCGGAGGCCAGACTGGCAATCAGAGGCCATAATCGCGTTCGCATCGCCGCTCCCGAACGGGCGCCTCGCTGGCCATGGCCTGAACAGCGTGAGGACCGCGCGCCTCATTATTGAGGGGGGCAGGGGACGATTTCAACCATGGAGGGAAAAGCTGATGCTCGCCCCTCTCCGGCATTTCCGTAATAGGAAGATTATGACTGTCCCTTACGGGCGGACCGGGAAGCAGCCGTCGCCCTGGGCGGCGAGCACGGAGCAGGCCTCGCGCGCGGCGGTTTCGGTGAGACCGTAGAAGCGGGCGCGATACCAGGCCCCCTCTTCCAGCGTGGCGTTTTCCACCCGCCGCGCAGCGCCGGCGAGTACGGAGAGCGCCATCTCTTCCAGCTGGGCGAGGCGGCTCAGCGCCGTTTCCTGGTCACGATAGGCGCCGACCTGAATCTGCCAGCCTAGGCCGAAGGCGTCGTTGTCATCGCGCAGCACAGTGCGCAGCGCTGCCTCGCGCCGGTCTTCCGGCGGCGGAGCCGGCTGGATCGGCGTGCGGAACGTGGCAGGGGGCGGCGTGTCGCTGTCGCCCGTCTGCGCGGGTTCCTGGGCGCGTGCGCGTTCTTCCGGAGCGGGCGCGCCGGCGGTGTCGGACAGAACGATGCGGACGCCGCGGTCGGAGCGGGCGTCGCCATGCTCGGCCGGGCGCGTCATGGCGAAGGCGAAGGCGCGCGCCTGTTCCTGCCGGTTAGCGAGCATGGTTTCGTGATCGGGCGGGATCGGCGCGCCAACGATATGCGAGATGGGCAGCCCGTCCGGGGTGAGTGTGGCGACCAGGAAGGGCTCTTCGCCGCCATCGGCAAGCGCCACGAAAGCCTGCTCCACGAGATCGGCCATATGGGCGTCGCGGATGCGGCTGGTGGAGCCGCCCATCACCACTGCGACGATACGGCGGCCGTCGCGCTCGGCGCTGGTGGCCAGATTATAGCCCGAGGCGCGAATATAGCCGGTCTTGATGCCGTCAACGCCCGTCACCCCGTCCATATTGGCCAGCAGCCGGTTATGGCTGCGATAGGTGACATTGCCGTAGCGGAATTCCTCGGCATGGAAATAATGATAATAGCCGGGGTGGTTTTCGAACAGCGCCGCGCCCAGACGCGCCATATCGCGCGCCGTTGTGATCTGCCCTTCGTCCGGCAGGCCGTGCGGGTTGCGGAAGCGGGTGCGCGTCATGCCCAGCTCGCGCGCCTTTTCCGTCATCATCAGGGCGAAATTCTCGACGCTGCCGCCCAGATATTCCCCCAGCACGACGGCGACGTCGTTGGCGCTGCGCACGCTGAGCGCCAGGATCGCATCTTCGACCCGCAGCGTGGCGCCGGCGCGGACATAGATTTTGGAGGGTTCCTGCGCCGCGGCGAGCTCCGAAATCGGCATCTGGTCGTTCAGCCCGACCTCGCCCGCCTCAATGGCGTCGAACAGGAGGTAGAGCGTCATCATTTTGGTGAGCGATGCGGGATAGCGCAGCTCGTCGGCGTTGCGGGAGTGCAAGACACGATTGGTGTCGGTGTCGATGACAAAAGAGGCGTAGCGGCCGCCGCTCTGCGCCAGCGCAAGGCCAGGCGCGGCGATGAGAACCGCCACCAACACCGCGCCGAATCGAGAAATGGCCCGAAAAGTCACGATCGCCCGCTCCGCGCCCGCCGCCGCTTCAAGCGTGCCTGCGAGTGATTACCGCCTCGTAAATACCCCCGTTTTCCGCCTCTGGCGGAAACCCCTGCGCCCGCGGACCTGTTCCTGATCGGGAACCGTCCGCCCGCGCTCGCATTATCATGCATATTCGAGGCCGTCCTTACCATAGGCGCGGCAGTGATCGCTTGCGCCGATTTCATATTGCAAACGCAAATAAACGCCGTGGCGGGCAGGGATGAGCGCCCCTTTCCCTTGAATTGTCTGAAAAGTTTCATGTTGCGCTGCACAAATTTTCTTGACAGCCGGGGCGGGGCTGAATAAGCAGGACCAGAGGGCGGCAGTCGCCCATCAACGGAACATTGCAGGGATGCCCCCTGCGCAGCACGAACGCCACCCGCAAGGGCGCGGCCAAGCCCCTGACGGCCGCCGCGTTCGCTAGAGGAGAGAGCAGACCTATGGCTGACGAGAAAGAAACGGCCGCCAAGACCGCCGCCGCCGCGAAGAAAACCGCCGCGAAGACCAAATCGGCCGCGGAAGCGGGCGTCTATGCATTCACTGAAGCCGGCCAGACGGCGATGAAGGAGAGCTTCGAGCGCTCCGCCGCCGCGTTCGGCGAGATCAGCGAATATGGCAAGGGCAATCTGGACGCCGTGATCGCCAGCTTCACCGCCGCCACCAGCGGCGCAGAGCAGATCAACTCCAATATCTCGGCTTTCGCCAAAAAGACGGTGGAAGAGAGCATGGAGGCCGCCAAATCGCTGGCCTCCGCGCGTAGCGTGCAGGAAGCCATCGAACTTCAGGCAGACTACGCCAAGACGGCGCTGGACTCCTATCTGGCGGAGTTGACGCGTACGGCCGACCTGATGGCTTCGACCATGAAGGAGAGCTGGAAGCCGCTCAACGATCGCACCGCCATCGCGATGGACCAGATTCAGGCCGCGCGCTGAGCCGATGCATGACGCCGCCGCGGCCCCGCGGGGCGGAACCCAAAAGGCCCGGCTGTGCGCCGGGCCTTTTTCGTTCCTCACGCGTTTACCGGAAGGCTGGAGGCCGCGGAGCCGGGGGGGCGATTCGCCCGGCGCGGGAAATGTGGCGCAGCAACGCCACTTTCCCGCGGCCCCATGCGTCCTATTTAATATGGCGAGGGATGTGTGAGTCGTAAGAGCAATGTCCGAACGCAAGCGGGGAACCAACGATCCGGATCGCGGCGCCGGCGTGGCCATAAAGGTCAAGCCGAAGACCAAGCGGCCGTCGATGTATCGCGTTCTGCTGCTGAATGACGACTACACGCCCATGGAATTCGTCATCGCCATCCTCCAGCGGATTTTCAACAAGTCGGCCGAGGATGCGACCCGTATCATGTTGCACGTGCATCAGAACGGCGTGGGCGTGTGCGGGGTCTACACGTATGAGGTCGCCGAAACCAAAGTCGTCCAGGTGGTGGACGCCGCGCGCCGCGCGCAGCACCCCCTGCAATGCACGATGGAGAAGGTGTAAAGTTTAACCGCCAGCCAAGGAGGTGCGCGTGCCGTCATTCTCGCCAGGTCTGGAAGAGACGCTCCATCGCGCCATCTCCTGCGCCAATGAGCGCGGTCACGAATACGCGACGCTGGAGCATTTGCTGCTTGCGCTGATCGACGACGCCGACGCCGCGGCGGTGATGCGCGCCTGCGATGTCGATCTGGGCGAGCTGCGCGAGGATCTGACAGCCTATGTCGATGTCGAGCACGCCAATCTGGCGGCGCCGGGCGACGAAGACGCCAAGCCGACCGCCGGCTTCCAGCGCGTGATCCAGCGCGCAGTGATCCATGTGCAGTCATCCGGCCGCGACGAGGTCAGCGGAGCCCATGTGCTGGCCGCCATTTTCCCGGAACGGGAAAGCCACGCGGTGTACTTTCTCCAACAGCAGGAGATGACGCGCTTTGACGCGGTGAATTATATCAGCCACGGCATCGCCAAACGCGCAGGCGGGGCGCAACCGCGTCCGGTGCGCGGCGCATCCGAGGCCGATGGCGACGAGACCGTGAAGACCGGCGCCGAGGCGCTGGATGCCTATTGCGTGAACCTGAACCGCAAGGCGGAAGAGGGCGGGGTCGATCCGCTGATCGGACGCGCGGCGGAGGTGGAGCGCGCCATCCAGATTCTGTGCCGGCGGCGCAAGAACAATCCGCTGCTGGTCGGTGATCCAGGCGTCGGCAAGACCGCCATCGCCGAGGGCCTGGCGCGCAAGATCGTGGAAGGCGATGTGCCGGAGGTTCTCGAAGACGCCACGATCTTTGCATTAGACATGGGCGCGCTGCTGGCCGGCACGCGCTATCGCGGCGATTTCGAGGAGCGGCTGAAAGCCGTGGTGAAGGAGCTGGAAGCCTTCCCCGGCGCGATCCTGTTCATCGACGAGATTCACACCGTGATCGGCGCCGGCGCCACCAGCGGCGGCGCAATGGACGCCAGCAATCTGCTGAAACCGGCGTTGCAGAGCGGCCAGCTCCGCTGCATGGGCTCCACCACCTTCAAGGAGTTTCGCCAGCATTTCGAGAAGGACCGGGCGCTGGCCCGCCGCTTCCAGAAGATCGACGTGAACGAGCCGAGCGAGGCCGACACGGTGAAAATCCTGATGGGGCTGAAGCCCTATTTCGAGGACTTCCACCGCGTGCGCTACACTAATGACGCGATCAGGACGGCAGTGAACCTGTCGTCGCGCTACATGTCCGACCGCAAGCTGCCGGACAAGGCGATCGACGTGATCGACGAGGCCGGCGCCAGCGAAATGCTGAAACCGCCATCGCGCCGCAAGAAGGTCGTGGGCGTGAAGGATGTGGAGGCGGTGGTCGCCAAGATGGCGCGCATTCCGCCCAAGCAGGTTAGCGCCTCCGACGCCGCGGCCTTGCAGACGCTGGGCGGCGATCTGAAGCGCATGGTGTTCGGTCAGGATGCGGCCATCGACCAGCTCGCCGCCGCCATCAAGCTGGCGCGCGCCGGGCTGCGCGAGCCGGAAAAGCCCATTGGCTGCTATCTGTTCTCTGGCCCCACCGGCGTCGGCAAGACCGAGGTGGCGCGCCAGCTCGCCCGCACGCTGGGCGTCGAACTCGTGCGCTTCGACATGTCGGAATATATGGAGCGGCACACGGTCTCGCGTCTGATCGGCGCGCCGCCGGGCTATGTCGGCTACGACCAGGGCGGCCTCCTGACCGACGCCATCGACCAGCATCCGCACTCCGTGCTGCTGCTGGACGAGATCGAGAAAGCGCATCCGGACCTGTTCAACGTGCTGCTCCAGATCATGGATCACGGCACGCTGACCGACACCAACGGCAAGAAGATCGACTTCCGCAATGTGGCGCTCATCATGACCACGAACGCCGGGGCCGCGGACAATGCGAAAAACGCCGTCGGCTTTGGCCGCGAGCGGCGCGAGGGCGAGGACGCCGCGGCCATCGAGCGGCTGTTCAGCCCGGAATTCCGCAACCGGCTGGACGCGGTGATCCAGTTCGGCCCGCTGACGCCCGAAATCATCGGCCAGGTGGTGGAGAAATTCGTGCTCCAGCTCGAAGGCCAGCTTTCGGACCGCAATATCTCGTTCGAGCTGACTCCGGCGGCGGTGACATGGCTGGCCGCGCGCGGCTATGACGAGAAATTCGGCGCGCGTCCGCTGGCCCGCGTGATCCAGGAACAGATCAAGAAGCCGCTGGCCGACGAGATCCTGTTCGGCAAATTGCGCAAGGGCGGGGTGGTCGAGATCGACATCGACCCGAAAGACGATGCGAAACTGGCCTTCACGCTGACCGACGCCGAAACGCTGAAGGCGCGCCGCGCAACCGGCTCCGGACCGAAGAAAAACGCGCCGAAGAAAAAGAAAAAAGAACTGGTGGAGTAGGGGCGTAATCCTCCCCTGCGCATCAGAGTCTTCTCTGCCAACCTCAAGTCCTCATCCCGAGGAGCCTCGCCTGTATCCCGGATGGGATACTGGCGGGGCGTCTCGAGGGACGATCCAGTGTGACGCGGGCGTTGGTAGAACTGGAGCGTGCTTCGAGACGCCGCCTTGCGGCGGCTCCTCAGCATGAGGGTGGTGGGTGGCAGGGGTATCCCCTGCGCGGGGCATAACCCCGGTGTATTGATACTCTAATACAGTGCGTGTAGTCTGCCGCCATCCTTGAGTCCGGGAAGGGCGTCGCGATGCTGGGTCATTATCTCTCGACGGCGCTGCGCAATTTCAGGCGCGACCCGCTGTCCACCGCGATCAAGCTGCTGGCGCTGGCGCTGGGGCTTGCATGTTTTCTGACGGCGCATGTGATCGGCGATTATTTTCGGCAGGCGGATCGTCATTGGATGAATGCGGACCGGATCGCCATCGTCGTGCAGGAGATGAGACAACAGGACGGTGGCTGGCGGTCGAACTTTCAGGGATCGGGGCCGGGCACAGCGGCGCTGCTGCGCACGGATTTCCCGCAACTGGAGGCCGCCGCGCGTCTGTTTCTCGCCGCCATGTATGTGGGGCCTGAGGATTCCACGCAGTCGCTTCAGGGCAGTTATGTCGATCCCGAGTTTCTGGAGATTTTCGATCTGGAGATGATCCGAGGACGCGCATCGCTCGACGACCCGCGGACGGTGATCCTGAGCCAGCGCGGGGCGCAGCGCCTGTTCGGCGATGACGATCCGGTGGGCCGGACTCTGCGCCTCCGGATGCCATCGTCCGAGCGGTTGTCGCTGGATGTCACGGTGACCGGCGTGTTCCGGGACATTCCCGGTAACTCGCACTTTGCCGCCGCGAACTGGATGGAGATGGACGTGCTGTCCGGTCTCTCGACATGGGTAGCGGTGTTCCTGATGGCCAACGACCCCGATACGCCCTTGTGGTGGGAGGAGGAGGCGTTCGCTTCCACCAATTTCGCGACCTATGCGCTGTTGCCCGGGAACGGATCACTGGGCGTGCGGGAGATCAATCGTGCCTTGCCGGATTTTGCGCAACGGCATGTTCCCTCTCATTTCCCGGAATCGCGGTTTCGCGCCGCGCCGCTGGCCGGACTGGCCGAGGCGCGGTTCAACGATTTGATCGGGTTTCCGCCGGGGTTTTCGCTAGTCGACATTCTCTATGCGCTGGGCGCGCTGGCGCTTTTGGCGGGATGCGTCAATTTCGCCGCTCTTTCCTCCGCCGGCGCCGTGGCGCGGGCGCAGGAGATCGGTCTGCGCAAGGCGGTCGGCGCGCGGCGGCGGCAGATCGTGGCGCAGTCGCTAATCGAAAGCGGCGCCGTGGTCTTTCTGGCGCTGGCCTTGGCGGCGCCGCTGTCCGTCATGCTGGCGGGCGTCCTTGCGCCGCCACTCGGCCTGCCGCCGGATATGCCGGGGGTGGCGCGGCCGGATTACTGGCTGGGCGTTGCGCTGATTGCGGTCGTGGTGGCGCTGGCCGCCGGAACATGGCCGGCATTGGCGCTGGCGCGGTTGCATCCGGTCACTGCGGCGCGAACGGGCGGTGGCGAGCGCGGCGGGGGAGGGGTGCGCGGTCTGCTGAGCGCCGCGCAGTTCGCGGTCGCCGCCGGACTGATGATCGTGGTCGCGGTGATGGCGATGCAGGCCGCCGGGATGCGTCAGACCCTGACGCGCCCGGCGGAAGACCCGCTGGTATTCGCCAATATCCCCGGCAATGTGCCGATGACGCCGGAAGGAACGCTGGACTGGCTCGTGGCGATCCAGTCGCGCCTGGCCGCGCACCCGGCGGTGCTGGCGGCCAGCTACGATTCCTATCCACCTTTCTATCAGACGACGAGCGAGACGGCGGAATTCGCGCAATCGCCGGACCCGATGGCCACGCGCTTTGTGGCGCAGGGGCGCAATGTCTATGCCGATTATTTCACGACACAGGGCGTCAGGATTCTGGCCGGGCGCGATTTTTCGCACGACCGGGACGACAGCCTGTCCGTGATTATCGACGAAGAGACGGCGCGCCTTATGGGCTATGCGCCGCATGAAGCCATCGGCCAGAGTCTGTATCGCGTCGCGGCGCAATATGGCGTGGCCGGGGAAGACGGGTTGCCGCCGGAGCATGTGGTGATCGGCGTGGTCGAGACGGCGCCGATGGATCTGATGGCGGGCGGACCAGAGAACTATGCCTATGTCATGCGGCCCTTTTCCATGGGATTTGCGCTGGTCCGCCTGTCCCGTCACGATGTGGCGGGCGGGCTGGAGCATATCCGCACGGTATGGCGGGATTTCGATCCGGGCGGGCAACCGGCCAATCCCCGTTTCCTTGATGAGTTCTTCGATACGTATTTCCGGTTTTTCCGGATGGTGTTGGTCGCCTGCGCAGGGCTTGCGGGCGTGGCGCTGTTCATCGCCGCGATGGGTCTCTTCGGGATGGCGAGTTTTGTGGTGCAGCGGCGGGTGCGGGAGATCGGCGTGCGCAAGGTTCTGGGCGCCTCCACGCCGCGCGTGCTGGGCATGATGCTGTGGGATTTTTCCAAGCCGGTGATCGTGGCGAACCTGATCGCATGGCCGGCAGCGTGGATCGCGGCGCGGGCTTATCTCAATCTCTTTGTGACCCGGATCGAGCTGACGATCTGGCCGTTTCTGGCGGCGCTCGCAGTCTCGCTGCTGATCGCCTGGCTGGCGGTGGGCGCGCACGCGCTGCGCGCGGCGTCGGTGAAGCCGGCGCTGGTGCTGCGCGCGGAGTAGGGGACGACGCTGGCGTTACTGCCTTCTGGAACGTGCTTCGAGACGCTGCCTTGCGGCGGCTCCTCAGAGTTCTGATGTAATAATTCCGGTATTTCCCGGAACCCCGGATTTAATCCGGGGCGCGTTGCGGGTTATCCGGGACCCAGCTTTGGGATGAAAATGTCCGGCGAAGCCGGGCATTATTCCTGATCCTCAGCATTTTCTGGGCCAGGATATGCGCTGCGCGCGCATTCCGGAGAACGCCATCTTTATGGCCAGACACTTTTTAGAGCGTGATCCGTTGATGCGGATCACGCTCTACACTTGCTCTAAGCCGGGCGCCAGTCGATCAGCCCGGCGGTGTCTGTCCAGTCCGGGCCGGCCATGTCGGCGATCAACGGCGCGATGTCTTCCGGCGCGGGCAGGGTCTTTGGATCTTCGCCCGGGAAGGCGGCGGCGCGCATCGCCGTGCGCATCGGGCCGGGATTGACCAGATTGGCGCGTATGCTGGTGGCGGACAATTCCATTGCCCAGGAATGGACCAGCGCGTCCAGCGCCGCTTTCGACGCGGCATAGGCGCCCCAGTAGGCGCGCGCATTGCGCGCCGCGCCGGAGGTGACGAACACCGCGCGGCCAGCCTCTGAACTGCGCAGCAGCGGCTCGAAAGCGCGGATCAGCGCCCAGTTCGCATGAAAATTGACGGTGAAGACCTCTGCCCAGCTATTTGGCTCGATCTGCGAAACCGGGGTGAGGGGGCCGAGAATGCCGGCGGCGCCGATCAGCGCGTCGAGCCGCCCCCAGCGCTCGGCCACGATGCGCGCCAGCTCGTCGCAGGATTGCGGCGCGCGCAGATCGAGCGGCACGAGCGTGGCGGCGCCGCCTGCGGCGCGGATTGCATCGTCCAGCGCCTCCAGCGCGCCTTGGGTGCGGGCGGCGAGGATGACATGCGCGCCGCGGCGCGCCAGCTCCAGCGCCGCCGCGGCGCCAATGCCGCGCGACGCGCCGGTGACGAGCGCGATGCGCCCGGCATGGGTGGAAGTGTTGGTCATTGGCAACGGGTTCTAGGCGACTTCCACCAGGAAGGACAATTGCTGGTCCTTGTCTGCGATCTGGCGATTGGCGTCGGTCAGATGCGTCGGATATTCGCCGGTGAAGCAATGGTCGGTGAACTGGGTGTGGTCCGCGTCGCGGCCCTCTTCGCCGAGCGCGCGATAAAGGCCGTCAACGGAGACAAAGCCGAGACTGTCCGCGCCCAGCTCTGCCCGGATTTCGTCCAGCGAATGGGTCGCGGCGATCAGCTTTTCCCGCACCGGCGTGTCGATGCCGTAATAGTCAGGCCATTTGATCATCGGGCTGGCGGAGCGGAAATGCACTTCCGTCGCGCCGGCTTCGCGCACCATCGAGACAATCTTGCGCGAGGTGGTGCCGCGCACGATGGAATCGTCGACCAGAACGACGCGCTTGCCCTCGATCTGGGCGCGGTTGGCCGAATGCTTCAGCCTCACGCCCATGTCGCGGATCGACTGGCTGGGCTGGATGAAGGTGCGGCCGACATAGTGGTTGCGGACGATGCCGTGCTCGAAGGGCAGGCCGGACGCCTCTGCGAAGCCGAGCGCGGCGGGAACGCCGGAATCGGGCACCGGCATCACCACATCGGCGGCGGCGGGGCATTCCTCAGCCAGAATGCGGCCCATATTCTTGCGCACCTGATAGACCGGGCGGCCATCCACGACCGAGTCCGGCCGGGCGAAATAGACAAATTCGAACACGCACGGGCGTGGCGTGCGCGCTGGCGCGAACTGGATGCTTTCGGCGCCGGATTCGGTGACGACCACGATTTCGCCGGGATTGATGTCGCGCACGAACGTGGCGCCGATCATGGCCAGCGCGCAGGTCTCGGAGGCGAAGATATAGGCATTGCCCAGCCGGCCCAGCACCAGCGGCCGGATGCCGAGCGGGTCGCGTGCGCCGATCAGTTTCTTGTTGGTGAGACAGACGAGGGCATAGGCGCCTTCAATCTGGCGCAGCGCGTCGGTGAAACGGTCGACGATTTTCGTCTGACGCGAACGCGCGACAAGCTGGATGATGACTTCGGTGTCGGAGGTGGACTGGAAGATGGCGCCGCCCTGCACGAGCTGTTCGCGCAGATCGCGGGAATTGGTAAGGTTTCCGTTATGGGCGAGCGATACGCCGCCGGCGTTCAGGTCGGCGAAGAGCGGCTGGACATTGCGCAGAACGGTCGCGCCCTGGGTGGAATAGCGGACATGGCCGATGGCGGCGTATCCGGGCAGCCGCTGGGGCGTATCCGGTCCTGCGAAATTGTCGCCGACCAGACCCAGATGCCGCTCGTTATGAAAGCGGGCGCCGTCGAACGAGGTGATGCCACAGGCTTCCTGCCCCCGGTGCTGGAGCGCGTGTAGGCCGAGCGCGGTCAGCACAGATGCGTCGCGCGCGCCAAACACACCGAACACGCCGCATTCCTCGCGCAGCCGGTCTGCGAATGGGTCGAGCCAGCAGGAGGGATTGGCGGCGGGCGCGGACACTGTCATTGGCTGTCTCTTTCCTCCCGTTCGGCGGCGCGGCCGATAAGCTGGTCCAGGCCCTGGCGGGTTCTTTCTCCATAGCCGGTATCTTCCGCCGGCGCGGGCGCCGTTCCTGTTGCGGGCGCGGGCCGGGCGGCGCGCGGCGTGGCGGTTATGGTTTCAGGCGGCGGCGGCGTCATGGCGATGCGCGAGGATTCCGGCGCAAGCTCCTGCAACGCCGTGGCGGTGGAGGCGATCAGCGGATACAGCCGCGCCTCGGTCATCCAGCGGGCCTGATAGTCCGGCGGCGCCATGGCTGTCCAGGCGATGACGAAGAGCGCCAGCAATACGACGCCGCGCACCACCCCGAAGGCAAGACCCCCGACACGGTCGACCAGGCCCGGCTCATCACCGCCGCGCAATTGTTTCGAGATGGAGGAGGTGACCAGCGTCACCGCCAGATAGATCAGCAGGAAGGTCGCGACAAGCGCGGCGGCGTCGGCGGCCCAGTCCGGCTGGATCATGCCGCGCACCGGGGGACGCAGAACGGGCAGCATCCATAGCGCGCCAAGCGCGGCGGCGACGAAAGCGGCGACCGAAAGCGCCTCGCGCACAAAGCCGCGCACCAGGGCCAGCAGGCCGGACAGCAGCAGCACGGCCAGAACGATGGCGTCGAAGGCGGTGATGCTGGCGCTCACGCTTCTGCCTCTCCGCCGGCGTCAAAGCCGCCAGCCTGAACACGGTTCACCAGATCGGCGAGGCGGGCGATTTCCACGGCCTGCACGCCGGGCACAAGACCCGCGGCGCCGGCGGGCGCGAGCGCGCGGGAAAACCCCAGCTTTCTGGCCTCTCTCATCCGCGCCTCCGCGCGGCCTGCCGGACGGACATCGCCGGACAGGCTCGCTTCCCCGAACACGACGCAATCCGCCGGCAGGGCGACATCGAAGGCGGAAGAGGCCAGGGCCGCGGCGACTGCGAGATCGGCGGCCGGCTCGGCGATCTTCATGCCTCCGGCGACGTTCAGATAGACGTCGCGGCCTCCGAATCCAAGGCCGCAGCGCGCCTCCAGCACGGCCAGCACCATCGCCAGCCGCCCGGAATCCCAGCCGACCACCGCCCGGCGCGGCGTGCCAAACGCGGCCGGGGCCACAAGTGCTTGAATTTCCACAAGAACGGGGCGGGAGCCTTCCATGCCGGCAAACACGGCCGCCCCCGATGCCGGGGCGCCACGGGTGTCGAGAAACAGCGCAGAGGGATTTTCGACCTCGGAAAGTCCGGCCTCGCCCATCTCGAACACGCCGATCTCGTCGGTCGGGCCAAAGCGGTTTTTCACCGCACGCAGAATACGGAAATGGTGGCCGCGCTCGCCTTCGAAATAGAGCACGGCGTCGACCATATGCTCGACCACGCGCGGGCCGGCGATCTGGCCGTCCTTGGTGACGTGGCCGACCAGGATGACGGCGGCGCCGGTCTTTTTGGCGAAGCGGACAAGCTCCTGCGCGCAGGCGCGCACCTGCGCCACCGTGCCGGGGGCGGCGGCGAGCTGTTCGGTCCACATGGTCTGGATGGAGTCGATGACCACCAGATCAGGCCGGTTCGCGCGCAGGCCGTCCAGCACCGGCTCCAGCGCCGTTTCCGCCGCCAGCCGCACCGGCGCATCGGCAAGGCCGAGGCGGACGGCGCGGCCGCGCACCTGATCGACGGCTTCCTCGCCTGAAACATAGGCGACGCCCGCCCCGGCGCGGGCGGCCAGCGCCGCGGCCTGAAGCAGCAGGGTCGATTTGCCGATGCCGGGATCGCCGCCGACCAGAACGGCCGAGGCCGGGGCCAGCCCGCCGCCCAGAACCCGGTCCAGTTCGGCGATGCCGGTAGAGCGGCGGGGCGGGGCGGGGGCGTCGCCGGCGAGGTCCACGAATTCCAGCCCGCGCCCGCGGCGGCGCGGCGCGCGCGCCTTGGCCGATGAACCAAGCGGAGCGGCGGCGGCGGCTTCTTCGACCAGCGTGTTCCATTCGCCACAGGAATCGCAGCGCCCCGCCCATTTGGCGTGGACGGTCCCGCAGCTCTGGCAGGCGAATACGGTTTCCGCGACGGCCATCGAATCACTCCGGCGAGGACGGATGGTAACGCCTATTCAGTCCAGACCCGCGCGAAACGCTGCCCCAGCCGGGTGAGAAGTTCGTACGGGATGGTGCCCGCCGCACGCGCGGTATCGGCGAGGGCGGGGCCGAGGAATTCGGCCCGTGCGCCCCGCCGGGCGGCGCCGATGCCGGTGACGTCGAGCGCGCAGAGATCCATCGAGACACGGCCGATGAGCGGTGCGCGCGCGCCCTCGATCAATCCGTAGGCGCCGTGCGGGGCGCCGGAAGACGCTGCGCGCATCAGCCCGTCGGCATAGCCCAGCGCGGCGATGGCGATCCGCATGTCCGAAGGCGCGGTGAAGGCGGCGTCATAGCCGATGGTTTCGCCGGCGCGGACATCGCGCAGCATCAGGATCGGGGCCTCTATCGTTGCGGCGGGGGAAAGGCCGGGGGCTGCCGGATTGGGCGGGAGGCCGCCATAGAGGCCGACGCCCGGCCGGATCAGATCGAAGCGGTAATCCGCGCCGAGCAGCGCGCCGGCCGAGCCGGAGAGGCTGCGTCGCACGCCGGGAAACAGCGCGGACAGCTCGCGGAAGCGCGCAAGCTGCGCCGCGTTCATTGGGTGGTCGGGCGTATCGGCGCAGGCGAGGTGGCTCATCACCAGTTTCAGGTCGAGCCCGTGGGCGGAGGCGGCGAGCGCGCGCGCCTGATCGGGGCTGAGGCCCAGCCGGTTCATGCCGGTGTCCAGATGCAGGGCGCAGGGGCCGCCGTCTCCACCCCCACCGGAACTGCCGCGCCACAGCGCAATCTGCTCCGGCGAATTCAGTACCGGGATCAGATCGTGCGTGCGGATCGTCTCCAGCGCGCCTTCGGTCGGGCCGTTATAGACATAGATGGCGGCTTCTCCGCCCAGAACCGCACGCAGGGCGGCGCCCTCCTGAACCTGCGCGACAAAAAACGTGCGGCAGCCTTCGGCGTGGAGCGCCGGACCGATGCGCGCGGCGCCAAGGCCATAGGCATCCGCCTTGATCGTGGCGCCGGTTTCTATGTTTGCGGATTTGGCGCCGCCGGGGAGCGCGGCGAACAGCCGCCAGTTGGCGCGGATCGCAGCGAGGTTGATGCGCAGGACGGCCCGGCCGTCGTCAGGAGAAGAGACGCTCATGTGTCAGGGATATAGCCCTAACGCTGGTAGTCGTCATAGCGGCCGGGGCGGGCGAGATTGTCGAAGCGGGTAAAGGCGCCGTTGAACGCCATGCGCACCGTGCCGATGGGGCCGTGACGCTGCTTGCCGACAATGACTTCGGCCTGGTGGCCCAGCTCCGCCATCTGTTCCTGCCAGGCGGCGTGTTCGGGCGTGCCTTCGCGCGGTTCGGCGCGGCCGAGATAGTACGCCTCGCGGAACACGAACATGACCACGTCCGCGTCCTGCTCGATAGAGCCGGATTCGCGCAGATCGGCGAGCTGGGGCCGCTTGTCCTCGCGGCTTTCGACCTGACGCGAAAGCTGGGAGAGGGCGAGCACGGGCACGTCCAGTTCCTTGGCCAGCGCCTTCAGGCCGCCGGTGATTTCCGTGATTTCCTGCACGCGGTTGTCGCCGCGCCGGTCGACGCCGGAGGCGAGCTGGAGATAGTCGATGATAATCAGGTCGAGTCCGTGCGTACGCTTCAGCCGGCGCGCGCGCGCCGCGACGCCGCCGATGGAAAGGCCGCCGGTCTCGTCGATATGCAGCGGGATGGATTGCAGATCGACCGCCGCGTCGCGCAGGCGCTCGTATTCCGGGCCTGTGATCTCGCCCTTGCGGATATTGTTGGACGGAATCTCCGCGTGCTGCGACAGCAGCCGTGTGGCGAGCTGTTCGGCGCTCATTTCCAGCGAGAAGAAACCGACAACGCCGCCTTCGATCGTCTTGCGTCCGCCCTCGGGCGTCGGCTCCCACTTATACGCGCGGGCCACATTATAGGCGATGTTGGTGGCGAGCGCCGTTTTCCCCATGCTCGGGCGGCCGGCGAGGATCACCAGATCGGATTTGTGCAGGCCGCCAAGCTGGGTGTCGATGTCCTTGAAGCCGGTGGAGAGGCCGGAGACATGGCCCTCCCGCTCATACGCCGCCGCCGCCATCGCGATGGAGCGCGACACGGCCATGTCGAAGCCGACAAAGCCTTTGCCCGGGGCGCCGGCCTCGGCCAGCGCGTAAAGCTTGCGCTCGGCGCTTTCGATCTGGCCGCGCGCGTCGGCGTCGGTTTCCGGGTCGCCGGCCTCTGCCGAAATCTCGCCGCCGATGCGCATCAGATCCCGCTTCAGCGCCAGATCGTAGATCAGCCGCGCATATTCCAGCGCCAGCGGGGCGGGGGCCGCCTTGTCCAGCAGGTCGGCCAGATAGGCGGCGCCGCCAATCTCTTCCAGCCCCTCGTCACGCTCGAAACGTGATTTCAGCGTGATGCCGTCCGCCAGATTGCCGCGCCCGATCAGCTCCGCCGCGACGGCATAGATGCGCCCGTGAACCGGATCGTAGAAATGCGGCGCCTGAAGAAAGTCGCCGACGCGGTTGTAAATCTCGTTGTCGAACAGGATGCCGCCGAGCAAAGCCTGTTCCGCATCCAGATTATGCGGCGCGGAATCCGGCGCCGGGGCAGGGGCGGGGAAGGGCCGATGGATGGCGAGATCGGTCATGCGTCCGGTGCGGCGTTCTGTTTTGTGTTCTGTCGTTGTTGCGGGGAGCGTCGAATTCGTTACCCGAATGTGTAGCAACGCCGCCGCCGCGCGGCGAGGCTACAAGCGCAGCGGAGCGCGCATAGCTGTGGGTTTGTTTCACGCGTTTCACACGACCCCCGGATCGGGTCCGGGGCAAGTGTCATACGCCGGGCCTGGCGCCGGCGCGCAAAGAAACGGGGGCAACTGCGTGCAGCGCATAAGAAAAAAGGGCGGCGCCCGGAAGCGCCGCCCCAGCCCGTCGTCTTGTGCGCGGGTTAGTCCTGTTGCGCCGGCGGTTACTGGCCGGCGGTTTCGTCTTCCGCCGGAGCGGCTTCGGCTTCGGCTGCTTCGGCCGTTTCGGCTTCGCCTTCGGCTTCCGCGGACTCTTCGACCAGATCGGGGGCGGCGCCTTCGTCGAACAGGCGCTTCGCCTCTTCCTCGCTGAGCGAGGTGCGCTCGGCCAGGGCCGCGGCGCGGTCCTGTTCCAGGGCGCTGGCGATCACGTCCTCGCCTTTGGCCTGACGCTCCGCCTCGTCGGTGCTGCGGGCGACATTGACCTTCACGGTGACATGCACTTCCGGGTGAAGCCGGATGCGGATCTCGTAAAGGCCGATGGTCTTGATCGGCTGGTCCAGCCGGACCTGGCCGCGCGTGATGTCCGTGCCGGACTGGCTGGCCGCGTCGGCGATGTCGCGCGAGGTGACCGAGCCATAAAGCTGGCCGGTGTCGCCGGCCTGCCGGATCAGCACGAAGGACTGGCCGTCCAGACCCTGGCCCGAGCGGGCGGCCTCGGCGCGGCGTTCCTCGTTCAGTTGCTCCAGCGCGGCGCGCTCGCGTTCAAAGCGGGCGATATTGTCGCTGGTGGCGCGCAGCGCCTTTTTCTGCGGCAGCAGAAAATTGCGCGCATAGCCGGGGCGCACGGTGACGACTTCGCCCATCGCGCCCAGATTTTCGATGCGTTCGAGCAGAACGATCTGCATGTGCGGTCTCCTAGAGCTGGGCGTAGGGCAGCAGCGCCATATAGCGTGCGCGCTTGATGGCGCGCGCCAGATCGCGCTGGGCCTTGGCCGAGACCGCCGTGATGCGCGCCGGAACGATCTTGCCCTTTTCGGACATGTAGCGTTGCAGCAGCTTGGGGTCTTTGTAGTCGATCTTCGGCGCGCCTTCGCCGGAGAACGGGCACACTTTGCGGCGGCGGCCGAAAGTGCGGCGGGTCGGGATGGTGGAAATGTTCAGCTTGTCCGACATGGAACCGTCCTCCTAGAAATCGCGCCGGAAATCACGGCCGCCGCGATCACCGCGGTCGCCACGATCACCGCGGTCGCCACGCTCTGGCCGGTCGCCACGGTCGCGCTTGGAGATGACGGGCGAGGGCTCGTCTGTGATCTCCTCGACCTTTGTGGTCATGTAGCGCAGCACGTCTTCATTGATGCGCAGCTTGCGCTCCATTTCCGCGATCAGCGAGGCCGGGGCCTCCATGCCGATCAGGGTGTAATGGCCCTTACGGTTCTTGGCGATGCGATAGGCGAGATTGCGCAGGCCCCAGTACTCGGTCTTTTTCACCGAGCCGCCGGCCTCTTCGATCTCTTTCTTGAGCCCCTCGACGATCTCGTCGACCTGCTGGGGCGAAACATCCTGACGTGCAATCAGGACATGCTCGTAAAGCGGCATGGTCATCCCTTCCTGTGGGCCGCGGCGCACGGGACGCGAAGGGCGCGCCCTGTCCGATGGCTCCCCGCCGCGCGCCGGGCGATTGCCGCCCGGACCTTTGGAATTCGCGAGGGGGACCGCGGTCCCGGATCAAGCCGCGCTCTATAAAGGCGGCGGGGTCCGGGGGCAAGCGGCCGGGGCAGGGCGGGAGGCGGGAAAAGCCCGGTTCACGGGGCTGTGGCTGTTTGGCTATTGCGCGCAAGGTTCCGCCGCCTAAAAACGCGGCGGGTTTCGATTCCGGGGCCCCGATATGAGGGTGGTATGAGCGTCGCATTCTGTTTTCCGGGTCAGGGCAGTCAGACCGTGGGCATGGGCAAGCCGCTGGCCGAGGCCTTTCCCGCCGCCCGCGAAGTCTTTGAGCGGGTGGACGCGGCGCTGGGCGAAAAGCTCTCCACCCTGATGTGGGAGGGGCCGGAGGAGACGCTGCGCCTGACCGAGAACGCCCAGCCGGCGCTGATGGCTGTCTCGATGGCGGCGATAGCGGCGCTGGAACAGGAATTCGGCGTCACGGTAGAGCGCGCCGACTGGCTGGCCGGGCACAGCCTGGGCGAAGCGACGGCGCTGTGCGCGGCCGGGGCGCTGGGCCTGGAAGAGGCCGCCGTGCTGCTGCGCCGCCGGGGCCGGGCGATGGCCGCCGCCTGTCCGCCCGGCGAAGGCGCGATGGCGGCGCTGCTCGGCGCCGATTACGAGACCGCCAACCGCGCCTGCGCCGCCGGCGCCAATCTGGGCGTGTGCGAGATCGCCAACGACAACGCGCCGGGCCAGATCGTGATTTCCGGCGGGCGCCTGGCGGTGGAGCGCGCGCTGGACGCGGCGCAGGCGCTGGGCGTGAAGCGCGCCGTGCAGTTGCCGGTTTCCGGCCCGTTCCACAGCGCGCTGATGCAGCCGGCCGCCGCCGATCTGGAAGCGGCGCTGTCGCAACTGGAGTTCAATGCGCCGGTTCGGCCCATCGTCGCCAATGTCACGGCGCGGCCAGAGACCGACCCGGCTGTGCTGAAACGCCTGCTGGTGGAGCAGATGACGGCGCGCGTACGCTGGCGCGAAAGTGTGGAATGGATGGCCGAATCCGGCGTGACACGCTTTATCGAGATCGGCGCGGGCAAGGTGCTGACCGGCCTCGCCAAACGCATCGCGCCACAGGCGGCGGGCGAGACGGCGGGGACGCCGGAAGAGCTGCGGGCGCTGGCCGCCTCGCTGAAGGAGTAGAGGATGTTCGATCTGAGCGGACGCAAGGCGCTGGTCACCGGCGCCACGGGGGGGATTGGCGGCGCCATCGCCCGTGCGCTGCATGCCCAGGGCGCGCATGTGATGCTTTCCGGCACGCGCGAGGAGAAGCTGCGGGAGCTGGCCGCCGGGCTGGGCGAACGCGCGGGGATCGCGGTCTGCGACCTTGGCGATTCCGAAGCGGTCGCGGCCCTGCCGGGCCGGGCGGAGACGGCGCTGGGCGGGCTGGACATTCTGGTGTCCAACGCCGGGGTGACGCGCGACCAGCTTTTGATGCGGATGAAGGACGAGGACTGGGAAACGGTGCTGCGAATCAATCTGGGCGCCTATTTCCGGCTGGCCCGGGCGGCGATGCGCGGCATGATGAAGGCGCGCCACGGGCGGATTATCGGCATTACCTCGGTGGTGGGGGTGACCGGCAATCCGGGCCAGGCCAATTACGCCGCCTCCAAGGCCGGGATGATCGGGTTTTCCAAGGCTCTGGCCCAGGAGGTCGCCAGCCGGGGCGTGACCGTGAATTGCGTCGCGCCGGGCTTTATCGGCTCGCCCATGACCGAGGCGCTGAACGAGGCCCAGAAAAAGGCGATTACCGACCGAATCCCCGCCGCCCGGCTGGGCGAGGGGGCCGATGTGGCGGCCGCCTGTGTCTATCTGGCCAGCGACGAGGCCGGTTATGTCACCGGCCAGACATTGCATGTAAATGGCGGAATGGCGATGATCTAGCCTGCCGGGAGGCGCACCGCAGAGTGCGTGATACGGCCTTTTGGGGCTTGCTGGCCTTCCTCGAAACGGCATGATAAGGCTCGCCGCGTGCGTGGCGGATCTACCCCCCTCGGCGGGTGCAACACAGACTCTCCGGCGCACGTTTCCAGTGACCGGAGCAGTGAGAAAGAGGGCACGAAATGTCTGACGTTCAGGAACGGGTGAAGAAAATCGTCGTTGAGCACCTCGACGTCGAGGCGGATAAGGTCACGATGGAGGCGAGCTTCATCGACGATCTGGGCGCGGACTCGCTCGACAATGTCGAACTGGTCATGGCCTTTGAGGAAGAGTTCGACATCGAAATTCCGGACGACGCCGCCGAACATATTCAGACCGTCGGCGACGCGGTGAAATACATTCAGGAAAAGAAATAGGCGAACGCGCAGGTGGCGCGGCGTGTTGTCGTTACCGGAATAGGGTTGGTCACGCCGCTGGGCGCGGGCGTCGAGAACGTCTGGGCCCGGCTGCTGGCTGGCGAATCCGGCGCGAACGCAATCGAAAATTTCGAGACCGCCGACCTGGCCTGCCGGATCGCATGTCAGGTGCCGCGCACGGACGGCCGCGCCGGCGGCGGGGCCGACAAGGCGTTTGCGTTTGACGCCGACGCGGCGGTCTCGCCCAAGGACCAGCGGCGCATGGACGAGTTCATCGTCTACGCCATCGCCGCCGCCGATGAGGCGATCCGGGATTCCGGATGGGCGCCGGAGGACGACGAGGCGCGCGAGCGCACCGGCGTGATGATCGGCTCCGGCATCGGCGGCTTGCAGACGATGTATGACGCCGCGGTGGATCTGCACGAAAAGGGGCCGCGCAAGATCGGCCCGTTCGTCATCCCCTCGATGCTGATCAATCTGGCGTCGGGCCATGTCTCGATCCGCCACGGCTTCAAGGGGCCGAACCATTCGGTGGTGACGGCCTGTTCCACCGGTGCGCACGCCACGGGCGACGCCGCGCGGCTGATCCGCGCCGGCGACGCCGATGTGATGATCGCCGGCGGGGCGGAGGCGGCGATCTGCCGGCTGGGAATCGCCGGCTTTGTCGGCTGCCGTGCGCTGTCCACCTCCTATAACGACACGCCGCAAATCGCCTCGCGCCCCTATGACGAAGGCCGCGACGGCTTTGTGATGGGCGAGGGCGCCGGGATTCTGGTGCTGGAGGAATACGAGCACGCAAAGGCGCGCGGCGCGAAGATTTACTGCGAGGTCACCGGCTATGGCCTTAGTGGCGACGCGCATCATATCACGGCGCCGGCCGAGGACGGCGATGGCGGCTATCGCTCGATGAAGGCGGCGCTGAAAGCCGCCGGGCTTTCGCCCAGCGACATCGACTATGTGAACGCGCACGGTACCTCGACGCCGCTGGGCGACGAGATCGAGCTGCGCGCGGTGGAGCGGCTGTTCGGCAACGCCACCGGCGATCTGGTGATGTCGTCGACCAAATCATCCATCGGCCATTTGCTGGGCGCGGCCGGCGCGGTGGAGGCGGCGTTCTGCGTGCTGGCCATCCGCGACGGCGTGTGCCCGCCGACCATCAATCTGGACAATCCTTCGGTCGCCACGGCGATCAATCTGGCTCCGCACAAAAAGGTGGAGAAGCCGGTGCGCGCGGCGCTGTCCAATTCCTTCGGCTTTGGCGGCACCAACGCCTCGCTGGTGTTTGTCGCGCCGTCATGAGCGGCGCGCCGGCGGATACCGGCGCAGGCGGCGCGGATGCGGGCCAGAACGCTGCCGGGAGCGCCGGCAAGAGCGGGGGCCTGAGCGGGTTCCAGTTTTTCCTGATCGGGGTGATGGCGGCCATCGGTATGGCGACGCTGGCGGCCGGGGTGCTGCTGGCCGGCTATGGCTGGCTTGGCTATCAGATCGAGAAGGCCGGACCCGCGACCGAAGACGGGGCGCCGCGCGTCGTTGTGCTGGAGCGTGGCTGGGGCCTCAGCCGCATCGCCGGGGAGCTGGAAGACACCGGCGCGATTGAGGAAGGACTCTATTTCCAGATCAAGGCGCGGTTCGAGGGCGGCGCGCAGCAATTGCAGGCCGGGGAATACGCCATTCCCTCTGGCGCCAGCGTCGCGCAGATTTACCGGCTGATCGTCGAAGGCCGGGTAGTGCAGCATCCGGTCACCGTGCCGGAGGGCGCGGCCAGCATCGTGGTGGCGGAGATTCTGAACGCGGCGGATGTGCTGACCGGCGATCCTGTTGAACCGCCGGCGGAAGGCTCGATCCTGCCCGAGACCTATATGGTTCAGCGCGGGACCGACCGGGGCGTGCTGCTGGCGCGGATGCAGGCGGCGCAAACCGCGCTGCTGGACCAGCTCTGGGACGGGCGGCGGCCGGACCTGCCTGTCGCGACGCGGGAAGAGGCGATTATCCTCGCATCCGTGGTGGAGAAGGAAACCGGCGTGGCGGCGGAGCGGCCGCGCGTGGCCGCGGTGTTCGTCAACCGGCTGCGCCGGGGGATGCGGCTGGAGAGCGACCCCACCATTATCTATGGCATCACGCAGGGGCTGGCGCTGGGCCGGGGCATCCGCCGGTCCGAGCTGGATAACGCGGATAATCCTTACAACACCTATCATATTGACGGGCTGCCGCCGACGCCCATCGCCAATCCGGGACGCGACTCCATCGCCGCCGTGCTGAATCCGCCCGATACGCCGGAGATTTTCTTTGTCGCCGACGGTACGGGCGGCCACGCCTTCGCCGCCACGCTGGCCGAGCACAACCGCAATGTGGCGCGCTGGCGCGCAATTGAGCGCGAACAGGCGGCGGCGCGGCGCGACTCGCAATAAGATCGCGCCATGAGCATCATGGGAATGACCGGATTTGGGCGCGCCGAAGGCGTCCATCAGGGGCTGCGCTGGACCTGGGAGGCGCGCAGCGTCAATGCGCGGGGGCTGGATTTGCGGATGCGGCTGCCGCCCGGCCTGGACGGGCTGGAGCCCGGCGCGCGCAAGGCCGTGCAGGCGCGCTTTGTGCGCGGCTCGGTGAATCTGGCCCTGACCACGCGCCCGGCCGAGGACGCCGTGGATGCGCGGGTGAATCACGCGCTGCTGCGCGCCTATCTGGCGGAGATGGAGCCCTATAGCCTGGATGGCGTGGCCGACCGGCCGCGTCTGGACGGGCTGTTCATGCTGCCCGGCGTGGTGGGCGCGCAAACCCAGACGCAGGATTCCGAGGCGCGCGCGGCGATGGAGGCGGCGCTGCTGGCCGGGCTGGCGCGCGCGCTGGACGGGCTGGCCGCCAGCCGGGCCGAAGAGGGCGTCGCGAACGCCGCGGCGCTGGCCGATATTCTGGAACGGGTGGCGGCGCTGACCGCGGCGGCGGGCGCGGCGTCGTCGTCGCAGCCGGAACAGGTCCGCGCGCGCCTGCTGGAGCGGCTGGACGAATTGATGGACGGGCAGGGTGACCCGCGCCTCGATCCCGGGCGGCTGGCGCAGGAGGTCGCGCTGCTGGCCTCCAAGGCCGATGTGCGTGAGGAGCTGGACCGGCTGGCCGCGCATGTGGACGCGGCGCGCGGCCTGCTGGCCGAAGGCTCGCCGGCCGGGCGCAAGCTGGATTTCCTTGCGCAGGAGTTCAATCGCGAGGCCAATACGCTGTGCTCCAAATCCGCGGATCTGGAGCTGACGCGCATCGGGCTGGACCTGAAAGCCTCGATCGAACAGATGCGGGAGCAGATCCAGAATGTCGAATAGCGGAGGGATGCGGCGCGGATTGCTGCTGGTCCTGTCCAGCCCTTCGGGGGCGGGCAAGTCGTCGCTGGCCCGGCGCCTGCTGGAGACGCATCCCGAACTGACGCTCTCGGTCTCGGCCACCACGCGCGCGCCGCGCGCGGGCGAGGAGGACGGGAGGGATTATCACTTCCTGACGCGCGAGGAGTTCGAGATACGGCGCGCGGCGGGCTGGTTCTATGAGTGGGCGGTGGTGCACGGCAATCTCTACGGCACGCCGAAGGGGCCGGTGCGGGAGATTTTCGAGAGCGGGTGCGACGTGCTGCTCGACATCGACTGGCAGGGCGCGCAGCAACTGATCCAGCAACAGGATCAGGATGTGGTCAGCGTCTTCATTCTGCCGCCCTCGATGGCGGAGCTGGAGGCGCGGCTGCGCACGCGGGCGCAGGATTCCGAAGAGGTGATCCAGCGCCGGCTGGCGGGCGCGAGCGCCGAGATGACGCACTGGGGCGAATACGACTATGTGCTGCTGAACGACGATTTCGAGACGACGGCGGCCCGGCTGGACACGATCCTGCGCGCCGAGCGCCTGCGCCGCGAACGCCAGACCTGGCTGACCGAATTCACGCGCGGGTTGCTGGGATAAGGCTTTGCGTCGCTTCGTGACGGCGGCCCCGGCGAGCCTGAAGGGGCGCTGGCGGTTTCCCCTGGAAAAGAACGTGTCAGGGGACCGCCTTGCCGGGCGGGGGGTTGCTTGATACGTCCGGCATCCTGTCTTCAGAAATCAGGCCCGAGGCCCCATGTCCGTTGATGTCAAAGACGTTCGCCGCATCGCCCGGCTGGCCCGCATCGCGGTGGCGGATGACCGCCTGCCGGCGCTGGCGGGGGAGCTGAATTCCATCCTCGCCTGGGTCGAGCAGCTTGAGCAGGTGGACGTGAAGGGCGTGGAGCCGATGGCCTCCACGGTCGGGGCGCGGCTGGCCCTGCGTGAGGACCGCGTGACGCAGGGCGGCGACCGCGACGGCGTGCTTTCCAATGCGCCGCGCGCGGAAGAAGGATTTTTCGTGGTGCCGAAGGTGGTGGAATGAGCCGCGACCTCACGTCTTTGACGCTGGACGCGGCGCTTTCCGGCCTGCGCGCGAAGGATTTTTCCGCCAGCGAGATCGCGCAGGCGCACCTTCGCGCGGCGGAGGCGGCGGCCGGGACGCTGGGCTGCTATCTGCGCCTGACGCCGGACCATGCGCTGGCCGCCGCGAAAGAGAGCGATGCGCGCATCGCGCGCGGCGAGGCGCGCGCGCTGGAAGGCGCGCCGCTGGCCATCAAGGATCTGTTCTGCACCAAGGGCGTGGAGACGACGGCGAGCAGCCGGATTCTGGAGGGGTTTATTCCGCCCTATGAATCCACGGTGACGCGCAGGCTGTTCGAGGCCGGCGCCAGCATGGTCGGCAAGACCTCGCTGGATGAGTTTGCGATGGGCTCGTCCACCGAGACCTGCGCCTACTCGAAAACCGTGAACCCGTGGCGGGCGCGCGGCTCGAACGCCTCGCTGACCCCCGGCGGCTCTTCCGGCGGGTCGGCCTCGGCGGTGGCGGGCGATCTCTGTCTTGGCGCCACGGGCACCGATACCGGCGGCTCGATCCGCCAGCCGGCGGCCTTTACCGGAACCGTCGGCGTGAAGCCGACCTATGGCCTCTGCTCGCGCTTTGGAGTCGTGGCCTTCGCCAGCTCGCTCGACCATCCGGGGCCGATTGCGAAAACGGTGACGGACTGCGCGCTGCTGCTCGGCGTCATGGCCGGGCACGACCCGAACGACGCCACCTCGCTGGACGTTCCCGTTCCCGATTACACGGCGGCGATGAAACGCGGCGTGAAGGGCCTGCGCGTCGGCGTGCCCAAGGAATATGTCGCCGAGGGAATGCCGCGGGAAATTTCCGATCTATGGAATACGGGCGCGGACTGGCTGCGCGCGCAGGGCGCGGAGATCGTGGAGGTCTCGCTGCCGCACACCAAATATGCGCTGCCCTGCTATTATATCATCGCGCCAGCGGAGGCGTCGTCCAATCTCGCGCGCTATGACGGGATGCGCTACGGCCTGCGCGTTTCTGAGTCCGGGCTGACCGGGACATATGAGGCGACGCGCGCCGCGGGCTTTGGCCCCGAAGTGCAGCGGCGGGTGCTGATGGGCACCTATGTGCTGAGCGCCGGATATTACGACGCCTATTATCTGCGCGCGCAGAAAGTACGGCGGCGCATCGCGGAGGATTTCACGCGGGCGTTCGAGGCGTGCGACGTGCTGCTGACTCCCGCCACGCCCAGCGGCGCCTTCGCGCTCGGCGAAAAACATTCCGACCCGGTGGAGATGTATCTGAACGACATTTTCACGGTGACAGCCAATCTCGCGGGGGCGCCCGCGATGTCGGTTCCGGCCGGGCTTTCGGCGGAAGGCCTGCCGCTCGGGCTCCAGCTCATTGCGCCGGCGCTGGGCGAGGAGACGCTGTTCGCCGCCGGCGCGGCGCTGGAACAGGCGGCGGGATTTACGCACCGGCCGGAACGGTGGTGGTGATGGGCGCCATGCTGGCCATGACCGGGCGGGTGTTCTGCACGCTCATCGGGCTGGCGCTGATGGCGTTCGCGGTCTGGTGCGCGTGGTTCGTGCTGAACGCCGGTCTGTGGAGCATCTTCGCCACGCTGGCCGGGATCGCCAGCGCCGGGCTGGCCGCGTTTCTGGGTCTGGTGCTGACACTCGCGCCGTGGCGGCGGCGTGCGGGAGCGGGAATGACGGAATGAGCAGACAGGCGCAATTGATCGAAGGCGACACCGGGCCGTGGGAGGTGGTGATCGGCATGGAGGTCCATGCCCAGGTCGCCAGCGAGGCCAAGCTGTTTTCCGGCGCCTCGACCGATTTCGGCGCCGCGCCCAATACGCAGGTGGCGCTGCTGGACGCCGGGCTGCCCGGAACGCTGCCTGTGCCGAACAGAAAATGCGTGGAGCAGGCGATCCGCACCGGCCTCGGCCTGAAGGCGAAGATCAATGCCTGGTCGCGCTTTGACCGGAAGAATTATTTCTATCCCGACCTGCCGCTGGGCTATCAGATCAGCCAGTTCGCCCATCCCATTGTCGGGGAAGGGCAAATCGAGGTGCAGGTGGATGCGGACACGAGCATCGAGGTGGGCATTGAGCGGCTGCATCTGGAGCAGGACGCCGGCAAGTCGATCCACGATCTGGACCCCTCCGCGACCTATGTGGATCTGAACCGCGCGGGCGTGGCGCTGATGGAGATCGTCTCCCGCCCGCATATGCGGTCGAGCGCCGAGGCGGCGGCCTTTGTGCGGACGTTGCGCGAAATCCTGCGGTCGCTGGGCACGTGCGGCGGCGACATGGAAAAGGGCCAGATGCGCGCCGATGTGAATGTCTCGGTGTGCAGGCCGGGCGGGTATGAAAAATTCCGCGAGACCGGCGCGTTCAAGCATCTGGGCACGCGCTGCGAGATCAAGAACGTCAATTCGATGAACTTCATCGCCCAGGCGGTGGAGTATGAGGCGCGCCGCCAGATCGCCATTATCGAAGGCGGCGGCATTGTGGAGCAGGAGACGCGCCTGTTCGACGCGGTAAAGGGCGAGACGCGCTCGATGCGCTCCAAGGAAGAGGCGCACGATTACCGCTATTTCCCGGACCCGGACCTGCTGCCGCTGGAGCTGGATCAGGGCTGGATCGACGAGATCGCCGCCAGCCTGCCGGAACTGCCGCTGGAAAAGCGCGCGCGCTTTCAGTCGCAATACGGGCTTTCGGCCTATGATGCGGGCGTGCTGACCGCCGACCGCGAGACGGCTTCTTATTATGAGGAGGCTGCCAAGGGCCGCGACGCCAAGATTGTGGCCAACTGGGTGACGGGCGATCTGTTCGCCGCGATCAACAAGGCGGGAATCTCGCTCGGCGAGTGCAAGGTCACGGCGGCGCATCTGGGCGAACTGATCGACCTGATCAAGGATGGCACGATCAGCGGCAAGATCGCCAAGGATGTGTTCGAGAAGATTTTCGAATCCGGCGAGGCGCCGTCTGTTGTGGTGGAGCGCGAGGGGCTGCGTCAGGTCTCCGATACCGGCGAGCTGGAGCGCGTGGTGGACGCGCTGATTGCGGAAAACCCCGATCAGGTCGCACAGGTGAAGGAAAAGCCCAAGGCGCTGGGCTGGTTTGTCGGGCAGGCGATGAAGGCCACGGGGGGCAAGGCCAATCCGCAGGCGATCAATGAGATACTCAAGCAGAAGCTGGGGTTGGGATGAGACGCGCCTTCGCAGCCGGTTTCGCCGAAGGGGATCCTCCCCCGTTTACGGGGGAGGGGGACCATGCGAAGCATGGTGGAGGGGGCGGCCGCTTGCATGATTTTGACACCGGGGCGCACTCGCCCCCCTCACCGCCTTCGGCGGTCCCCTCCCCCCGCTATGCAGGGGGAGATCGCCCTTCATCTGGCGGCGGAGGGTCGTCTCCCACGGCGACGCTTCGGGACGCCGCGCTTCCCCGTAAACGGGGGAGGATCACGCAGCCATGAGGCGCCGGCTGGCTGTTGCGATTACGGGGGCGTCGGGCGCGGCCTATGGCGTGCGCCTGCTGGGCGCGCTGCGCGACGCGCAGGTGGAAACGCATCTGGTGGTGACCAAGCCCGGCGCAATGACGGCGCAGGCGGAGCTGGGGCTGGACCTGAAATCGCTGAAGGCGATGGCGGACGTTTCCTACGACAACGCCGACATCGGCGCGGCCATCGCGTCCGGCTCGTTCCTGTGCGACGGCATGGCGATTGCGCCCTGCTCGGCGCGCACGCTGGGGGCGCTGGCCTCCGGCGTCTGCGACACGCTGGCCGCGCGCGCCGCCGACGTGACGCTGAAAGAGCGGCGGCGTCTGGTGCTGCTGTTCCGCGAGACGCCGCTGCACCTCGTGCATATCCGCAATATGGAGACGGTGACGCAGATGGGCGCGGTGGTCTATCCGCCCGTGCCGGCGCTCTATGCCAAGCCGCAAAGCGTCGAGGAGATGGTGGACCATACGGTGGGACGGGTGCTGGACCTGTTCGGAATCGGCCACGACCTCACCCGCCGCTGGGAGGGCCTGCCCCGCACGTGATGCGGGGGCCGGGGCGGGCGTGGGCGCCCCGATGCGGCCTCCCACCCGGCGCTTTAGCCCCGCCAGGCGCGGGCCAGGGCGAGGAATCCGGCGGGCGGAATCTGTTCGGGGCGCAAGACCGGGTCGATACCGGCAGCGGCGAGCAGGGCCAGCGGATCGATGGCCGCGCCGTTTTTCGTCAGCGAGGAAAGGCCGTTGCGGATGGTCTTGCGGCGCTGGGCGAAGGCGGCGCGGGTGATGGCTTCCAACGCCTGCACATCCATGAAGCGTTCGCTGCCAGATTCCGAAGAGGCGGGGAGCATATCCAGCCGCACCACGGCGGAATCTACTTTCGGCGGCGGGACGAACGCGCGCGCCGGAACCTGCATGACGATGCGCGCGCGGGCGCGCGCGGCGGCGAGTACGGCGAGGCGGCCGTAATCCTTACCGTCGGCCTTGCCGGTGGAAGGCTGCGCCACAATGCGCTCCGCCACCTCTTTCTGAAACATCAGCGTGAGGGAGACGGCGGGTGGGGGCTCGGCCGTCAGCCAGTTCACGAGAAGCGGCGTGCCGACATTATAGGGCAGGTTGGAGACGATGGCGGAAAGCTCCAGCGCGCCGGCGTCCACGGTCAGCGCATCGGCGTGCAGGATTTCCAGTCTGCCGGGCGCGGCGGCGGAGATTTCCTCCAGCGCCGGGAGGAAGCGCGCGTCGGTCTCCACGGCGATGACATGGGCGCCTTCCTCCAGCAGCGCGCGGGTCAGGCCGCCGGGGCCGGGGCCCACCTCCATTACCCGCAGTCCTTCCAGCGGACGCCGCGGATCGGCGCACGCGTCCGGCGAGGGCGCGGCGAGGCGCGCGATCTTGCGCGTCACATTGAGGTCGAACAGGAAATGCTGGCCCAGCGATTTGCGCGCCATCAGGCCGTGGCGCTCCGCGATGTCGCGGACGGAGGGAAGGTCTGCGAGGCTCGCCATTATCCGCTCACGCCGCGTGGCTGGCGGCGCGGCGCGCGGCCATGTCCGCGGCCATGCGCAGGGCGGCGATCAGGCTGTCCGGGCGGGCGGTTCCGGTTCCGGCGATGTTGAAGCCGGTGCCATGGTCGGGCGAGGCGCGCACCACGGGAAGGCCGAGCGTGACATTGACGCCGCCGTGGAAATCCAGCGCCTTGACCGGGATCAGGCCCTGATCGTGATAAAGGCAGATCGCGGCGTCGTATTCCGCCCGCGCGTCTTCGCGGAACATCGTGTCGGGCGGAAGGGCGTCGCTGATGTCGATTCCGCGCGCGCGCAGGGCGGCGGCGGCGGGATTGACGATCTCGATTTCCTCGCGCCCGAGCGCGCCGTCCTCGCCCGCGTGCGGATTGAGTCCGGCCAGCGCCAGACGCGGCCGCGCAATGCCGAAATCGCGAATGAGCGCGCGATGCGTCACCAGCGCGGTGCGAATGATGGAGTCCTGCGTCAGCTCTGCGATGGCGCGCGCGAGCGGGACATGGATGCTGACCAGCGCGACGCGCAGGCTGCCCCCGGCCAGCATCATCACCGGGCCGCGCGGCTCTGGCTCGGGCAGATGCTTCACCAGATCGGCGACATATTCCGTGTGGCCGGGAAAGCCGAAACCGGATTCGTAGAGCACAGACTTCGCGATGGGGCAGGTGACGACGCCGCCCGCCTCGCCGCGCGCGGCGAGGTCTGTGGCCCGGCGGATGGAGTCCAGCACGGCGGGCGCGTTGCGCGTATCCGGCGCGCCGGACGCTGCCGGAACGGCGAGCGGAACGGGCAGCAGCGGCAAGGCGTCCGCGAACAGGGACGTGGCGGCGGCCGGACTGTCGCAGGCCTGTGGCGCGGGCAGGGCCAGGCGCCGTGCGGCGGCGCTCAGGGTCTCGGGATCGGCGATGAGGACAAAGGCGGGGCCGGTTTCCCGCAGCGCCGCCCAGGCGCGCAACGCGATCTCCGGCCCCACGCCTGCCGGGTCGCCCATCGTCAAAGCGAGCGGGCGCATGACGCGCGGGCTCAACGGATCTTGATGACCGCTTCGCGGCGCAGGTCGCGCAGATACCGGCGGGACAGCATCGAGCGGCGTTGATCCTCCATCCGCATCGCGATCTCTTCCCGCGAGGGCACGCCGGGACCGCCGATGGCGCGGTCGCAGAGGATGAGCACCTGTGCGCCGAGAGGCTGGAGGACCGGCTGGCTCACCTGTCCCGGCTCCAGCCCTGTAAGCGCGGCGCGGACCTGAGGCTGGAGCGCCGAACCGGCGACCGTGCCGAGATCGGAGACGAAGGCGCCTTCGACCCGGGTGGCGATGGAGTCAGCGGCGTTACAGCCCTGGGCGCCGTTCGCAGCCTGGCTGAGCCGGTCGCGCGCCGCCTGCCGGTCGGCGTCGTTCGCGCCTTCGCCAAGCGGCAGGAAGATGGCGCGCAGCGTGAGCTGTTCCGCCGAGGCGGCGTCGCGCCGGTCGATCAGGGCGACAATATACCACGCGCCGGGAGCGCGGACCGGACCGGCGACATTGCCCACCGGAAGCTGCTCAATCACTGCAGCCAGTTCCGGCGGAAAATAGCTGAGCGGCAGATAACCGGTATCGCCGCCCTGTTCCGCCGAGGGCGCGGCGGAATACTGCCGGGCCAAAACCGGGAAGCTGCCGCCTTGATATAATTGTTCCAGCACGCCTTCGGCCCGCGCCCGCGCGGCGTCTTCCTCGGAGGCGGCGTGGATCGGGATGGCGATCTCCGCGACACGATATTGCGGCTCGCGCAGCGATTGCATGAGTTCGCGCATCGCCTCGTCCACCGTGTCGGAACTGGAGCGCACGCTATCCTGGAACCGGCCCTGGATCAGATTGTCCCAGGCAATTTCCGAGCGAATCTGCTCGCGCAATGTCGTGTCAGAAACGCCCGCTTCGGCCAGCTCCCGCAAATTGGTCTGAAGGTCGCCGCCGCTCTGCTCGGCGATCATCTGAAGCGCGGAATTCACTGTTCCGTCATCGACGTTGACGCCCCAGCGGCGCGCCTCCTGCATTTGCAGCTTTTCGTCGATCAGATCGCGCAGCGCCTCTTCCATGGCGATCTGCAAGATTTCGGGCGTGCGATCGACATTGGAGAACGCCATCAGCAGGGCGGCGCGCTGGCGCACGTCATAGGTGGTGATCACCTCGTCATTGACCGTGGCGGCGATGCCTTCCCCGACCTGGGCGCGCGCGGGCGCGGCCAGGCACAGGATTACGGCCAACAAAGCGGCGGTGCGCATCGCCATCCGCGTCATGACTCCAAAATCGCCCCCAATATCGCGGGAACATAGCCTGTCCGGGCCGCCTTGCAACGCTTGAGGGCGCCGAATCCGCCTTTTAGGCGTCCTCCATCCAGGCGATCAGCGCCAGGGCGGCCAGCAGCGCAACGATCGGGGCCGCGCCCGCCGCCAAAAGCGGGGGGAGGCGCTCTCCCAAAGCGAACGCCGCCAGCATATTGCTTGAAAAATACAGGGAAAAGCCGGCGACCCCGGCCAGAATGACCCGCCGGAGCGCTCCGCCAAGGCGTAGCAGGCGCAGCGAGGCGGCGCAGGCGATCAGCGCCATCGCGGCCATCAAAATGGGTGTGCTCAGCAGGCGTAGCCAGCGCAGCCGGTAGGGAAGGGCCGATTCCCCGGCCGCCGCCGCCGCTGTTATCGCCGTGGGCAGCCGCCAAAAGGGTATTGTGTCCACATTGGCGTCCCGGCCGATGCCGGTAAGGTCGATCCAGGCCGGCAGGGCGGCCCGGCCCAGGGTCATGTCAGGGCGCCCGGGAACCAGTTCCGCCGCGTCTTCCAGCAGCCAGAGCCCGCCGGCGAGGCGCGCGGCGGCGGCGTCGATGCGCCGGGCGAATACGGGCTGGGCGTCGGGGGGCGTATCGAACAGGAGGAACGTGACGCCGCGCAGCTCGAGATCGGCCCGGTTCACTGAGTCCGCGCGGATCAGGCGCAGCCCGTCCGGGCTCACCTCGCGGAGCCAGATGGAACCCTGGCGCCGGGACGTTTCGGTCTGGCCGGAGATTTCGGCGCGCGCCTCCTGGAATCGCTGGGCCATGGCGGCGGCGAACGGGTTGAGCGCCAGCGGCGATAGCAGGCCCAGCACGATGGCCAGCCCCAGCGCCGGAGCGATGAAACGCCAGACCGGAATTCCGGCGGCGCGCATCACCACCAGCTCGCTGCGGCGGTTGAGCTGGAACATGGTAAACATCACGCCGAAAAGCACGATGAAGGGCAGCGTCGTCTCCACCAGCATTGGCGTTTTCAGGAGTGTCAGCCCGGCGAAATCCAGCAGCGAGACGCCATCGGTCCGGACATCGACGGTGCGGATCTGCTCCACAAAATCGACCAGAAGGATCAGCACCAGCACCGCCGTCAGCGCGGTCAGGAGGCCGCGCGCCGTCTGGACCAGGAGATAGCGGGAGAGAATGGACCCGCTCATGCGGCGCCGGCCGGCGGGAGGGGATGAACGCGGCGGATGGGCCAGGCGCCGAGATACAGCGCCATGATGAAAAGGGACGCACCGGCCGGCAGCGCGTATTGCAACGGCATGATCGCCGGCGTGACAGCAGCCCCTGCTTGCAGCACGAAGCCGGCGATGCGCAACGCCAGCGCCGCCGCCGCCGCCGCGGCGATCCGCCAGGCATGGCCAGTGCGCCGGTAGTCGCCGCCAAGCAGGGCCATGGCGGCGAGAAGAGCCAGAGCCAGATCGTAAAGCGGTGCGGCGAGGCGCGCATGGCCTTCGGCCTGCATCAGGTCGGCGTTTTCGCGCTCCCAGAAATCGGTGGGGAGAGGATAAAGCAATTCATACAGAAAACGGTCAGACAGCTTGTAGATGATCTGGGCCGGGGGCTCGACAATCTGGGCGAGCGTGAAGGGCGCAGAATGGAAGTCGAGGAAGGACAGCGCGCCGTTCTCGTCCACCGACTGAATGCTGCCATTCTCCAGGATCAGGGTCGGCGCGCCCTCGCTCTGCACCAGCCGCCCGCGCGCCGCCAGATAAATCACTGGACCGGAATTATTGCGCCTGTCCTCGATCATCAGGTCCTGAAGATGGCCGTTCGGATCTCTTGAGCGCACGAAGATCGTCAAATCGCTCGTGATCTGATTGAAGGCGCCCGGCTGGATCAGGTTCGCGGCCATTTCCATGCGAACGTCATACAGGGTGCGCCGCATCTCGCGATGGCCCCAGGGCTGGAGCCACAGACCGAGCGCCAGATGCACTGCCATTACAATCATGGTCAGGCGCAGCACCGGCGCCAGCACGCCCCAGCGGCTGAGCCCCGCCGCCATCGCCGCCGCCAGTTCGCTGTCCGAATGCACGCGGTGCAGGCCATGCGTCACGGCGATGAACAGCGCCACCGGCAGCACGAGACCCATCATTTGGGGGAGGGTCAGGGCGACGATGCGCAGGACGAGCAGGATGGTCTCGCCCTGATTGATGATCAGCGACAGGTTGGACAGGGTCTGGGTGAGCAGGGCCAAAACCGCCAGAGCGCCGCAGGCAAGCAGCAGCGGACGCAAAAACTGGATGAACAGATAGCGCTGCAGATGATGCATCGAATCCAGACTGTGCGCCGTCCCCCGCCGGACTTCTATCCCCGGCCGCGATCGGATACCACAGGCGTCTTCGCCGCCAGTCTGTAATCACGGTTTTTCAGGGAGAATAATGTGCTGAGCATCCGTTTCGCCGCCCCCGCGGAAGCCGCTGGCGCGCTGGCCGCGCTGGCGTTCGAGGATACCGGCCTTTCCGCCGCGGCGCAGGCGCTGGACGCGGCCTGTGGCGGCGCGGTGAGCCGGGCGAAGGCTGCCGGGCGGTTTGCTGGCAAGCCGGGCCAGACCCTGGAGCTGCTGGCGCCCACGGGGCTGGATTCCGGGCGGGTGCTGATTATAGGCGCCGGCAAGGCGGCGGAACTGAAGCGCGACGGGCTGGAGCGCGCCGCCGCCGGGGCCGTGCGGGCTGTGCTGCTGTCCGGCGAGGCGGAACTGACCCTGCGGCTGGACGGGGTTCAGGTAAGTGCGGAGGATGCCGCATCCGCAGCGCTGGCGGCGTCGATGGCGGCTTACCGGTTCGACACCTATCGCACCAAATTGCGCCCCGAGCGGCGGCCCAGCCTGGAGCGGTTGTGCATCGCGCTGGACGAACCGGACGCGACGGAGGCGGCGTGGGCGGCGTGGGCGGCGCTGGCGCCCGTGGCCGAAGGCGTGGCGCTGGCGCGCGACCTGATGAACGAGCCGCCGAACATTCTGCATCCCGAAAACTTCGCGGCGCGCGTGCGCGCGCTGGCGGAGCACGGGCTGGACATCGAGGTGCTGGGCGAGGCCGAGATGGAAAAGCTCGGCATGAATGCGCTGCTGGGCGTCGGTCGCGGCAGCCGGCGGCAGTCGCAGCTCGCGGTGATGCGTTGGAATGGCGGGACGGACGGCGAAAAGCCGCTCTGTTTCGTCGGCAAGGGCGTGTGCTTCGACACTGGCGGCATTTCGATCAAGCCCGCCGACGGCATGTGGGACATGAAGGGCGACATGGGCGGCGCCGCCGCCGTGACCGGTGCGATGCGCGCTATCGCCGGACGCAAGGCGAAGATCAACGCGGTGGGCGTGATCGGCCTGGTCGAGAACATGCCCGACGGCGACGCGCAGCGGCCGGGCGATATCGTGGTTTCGGCGAACGGCCAGACCATCGAAGTGCTGAACACCGACGCGGAAGGGCGGCTCGTGCTCGCCGACGCGCTCTGGTACGCGCAGAAACACTACGACCCGAAATTCGTGGTCGATCTGGCGACGCTGACCGGCGCGATGCTGATTGCGCTCGGCCATGAATATGCCGGTGTGTTCAGCAATTCCGATGCGCTGTGGGAGCGGCTGCGGACGGCGGGCGAGGCGGGCTCTGAGTCTGTCTGGCGGATGCCGCTGGGCCCCGGATACGACAAGCTGATCGACAGCGAAAACGCCGACATGAAAAATATCGGCGGCCGCGTCGCCGGCTCGATCACCGCCGCGCAGTTTCTGAAACGCTTTGTCGACGAGGGCCGCGACTGGGCGCATATCGACATTGCCGGCGTCGCCTGGAAAGACAAGCGCGAAGACCCGCGCGAGCCGGTCTGGGGCGCCGGATGGGGCGTGCGTCTGCTGGACCGGCTGGCCGCGGCGCTGGAGGAATAAAGCAGGGAGCGGCGAAGGGAGCGGGAGATGACGGAGTTCTGGTTCTATCATCTCGAACGCTCGACGCTGGACCAGGCGCTGCCCGTGCTGCTGGAAAAGACGCTGGAGCGCGGCTGGACGGCGATGGTGCGCGCCACATCGCGCGAGCGCGTCGAGGCGCTGGACGCGCATTTATGGACATACCGCGACGAGTCGTTCCTGCCACACGGGATCGACAGCGCGCCGATGGCCGAGCGTCAGCCTATCCTGCTGTCGGCGGGCGAGGGGGCGGCGAATGGGGCCGCCAATGGGGCGGATGTTTTATTCCTGATCGACGCTGCCGAGGCCCCGGACCGGGAACAATTCCGCCGCTGTGTGCTTTTGTTTGACGGCAATGACGATGAAGCGCTGGCCGACGCCCGGCGGCGCTGGGCCGAGGCCAAGGCGGCGGGCGAGGACATCGCATACTGGCGTCAGACGGAGCGGGGCGGATGGGAAAAACAGGCCTGATTTTGATCCCTGTCACGGCGGCGTTCGCCGTCGTGCTGGCAGGGTGCGCCATGACCGAAACGCCGCCCCCCGGAAGCGATCCAGGCCCCGGCGCCGATACATGCGGATCGGCGGCGTGGGCCTATCTGATCGGCCAGCCGCGCGCGTCGGCGGAAGGCGCGGGTCTGCCGAGCCCGCACCGCATCTACCGGCGCGGCGATCCCGTCACCATGGATTATGCGCCGCAGCGGCTGAATGTGGAGATCGACCCGAACAGCGGCAGGGTGGAGCGGATCGCATGCGGCTGAAACTTTTCAGCGCCGCTCTTCTTCTGGCGCTGGCCGGGTGCGGTCAGAGCGCCGGGCTGCGCACGGACGATGCCGGGCTGGGCGGCGCGGCGGGCTTCGCCGAACGCCCTGCGCCCTGCGCGGCCGAAGCCTTTCAGATTCTGATCGGCCAGCCGGCGGGCGAAATCCATCTGGAATCCCTGCCCCATCCGGTGCGCGTGACAAGCGTGGCGGCGATGGAGGACGCGGACGTCGACCCCGCGCGTCTGACGCTGCTTTCGGGCGCCAATGGGCGCGTCGCGGAAGTGGTGTGCGGCTAGAGCGCCAGGCGAAAAAGTAGAAACCGGTTTATCTTGGATCTGGGTCCTGGATACCCCGCTGCGCGGGGTTCCGGGAAATACGAGAATGATGAGTCAGATCCGTCACCCGTCCCGGGCGGCCTCGTATGCCTCTGAGGCGGCCAGCCATTCGGCTTCGAGGCGTGTGACGGTTTCGATGGCGCGGGCGCGCTGCCGGGCGAGATCGGCGCCGGCGGCGGGCTGTTTCTGAAACAGGCCGGGCGTGGCGAGCAGGCGGTCCAGCTCGGCGATTTCTTTCTGTTGCGCGGCGATTTCCCGTTCCAGCCGCTCGGCCTCTTTCTTCAGCGGCGCGAGCTGGGCGCGATGCGTGGCGGTCGATTTGCGCTTTTCGGTGCGCTCGTCTGTTTTTGGCGGCGGCGCCTTGGTCTTGCCGCCCTTCGCAGGCGGGGACAGTGGCGCGGGGCTGAGCACGCGCTTGCGGTAATCGTCCAGATCGCCGTCATACGGCGCCACGGTTCCGTTTTCGACCAGCCAGAGCCGGTCGGAAATGGTTTCGAGAAAGCGCCAGTCGTGGCTGATGGCGATCACCGCGCCCTCGAAGGCGTTGACCGCGTCGGCCAGCGCCTCGCGCGAATCCATGTCGAGATGGTTGGTCGGCTCGTCCAGCACCAATAGATGCGCGCCGTGAAACGCGGCGAGGTGCAGCAGCAGGCGCGTCTTCTCGCCCCCGGATAGATCGCCGGCGGGCGTCTCGCCCTTGTCGCCGGGCAGGCCGACCGCGCCCAGACGCGCGCGGCGCTGCGCCTCGGTCGCATCGGGCATCAGCACGCGGATATGCTCATAGGCCGATTGTTTCGGATTGAGCTGATCCAGCGCGTGCTGGGCGAAATAGGCCACCTGCATTTTCTTGTGCGCGCCGATGCGGCCGGCCAGCGGCGCAAGCTGGCCGGTGAGAAGCTTCACCAGAGTCGATTTGCCGGAGCCGTTGCGGCCGAGAATGGCGACGCGGTCGTCGTTCGAGATGACAAAATTGAGGCCGGTGAGAATGGGCTTGTCTTCGCTATAGCCCGCCGCCGCGTTTTCGATCTTGATGAGGGGCGAGGGCATCCGCCGCTGCGCCGCCGGAAGATGGAAGGGCGCGACGGGGCGCTCGATGCGGGTGGCGACGATCTCCATCTTCTCCAGCCGCTTGATGCGGCTCTGCGCCTGACGCGCCTTGGTCGCCTTGGCGCGGAAGCGGTCGATGAAGTCCTGCATGTGGCGGCGCTCGGCTTCCTGCTTCGCGCGCAGTTTCAGATCGAGCCGCTGCTTTTCGGCGAGCTGGCGCTCGAACGAGTCATAGCCGCCTTCATAGACAAACAGCTTGCCGTCCTGGAGATGCAGGATGCGCTGGCACGCCTCGTTGAGAAGCTGGCGGTCGTGGCTGACGATCAGCGCCGCGCCGGGATAGCGCGCGATATGACGGGTGAGCCAGATCGCGCCTTCCAGATCGAGATAATTGGTCGGCTCGTCGAGCAGCAGCAGGTCGGGCGCCGCGAACAGGGCGGCGGCCAGCGCCGCGCGCATCCGCCAGCCGCCGGAAAACTCGCCGCAGGGCCGCTGCTGGTCCCCGGCGGAAAAGCCGAGACCCGAAAGGATGGCCCCGGCGCGCGCCTCGGCCGAATGCGCGCCGATGTCCGCCAGCCGCGTCTGGATTTCGGAGATGCGCGCCGGGTCGCTGGCGGTTTCCGCCTCGGCCAGCAGCGCGGCGCGCTCACGGTCGGCGGCCAGCACGAAATCCAGCAAGAGGAGGGCGCCGCCGGGGGCCTCCTGCTCCACGCTGCCCATGCGGGCGCGCGGACGCAGGCGGATGCCGCCCCCATCCGGCGACATGCGCCCCTCGATCAGGCGCAGCAGCGTGGTCTTGCCGGTTCCGTTGCGGCCGACCAGCCCGGCCTTCACGCCCGCCGGGAGATGCGCCGTGGCCCCGTCCAGCAGGGTCCGTCCGGCGATGGAATGAGTGACGTCGTTCAGATGCAGCATGACCGGCGCGCCTCTTCGCAGGCGCCGGAACGGGCGTCAAATCGCACGGCCGTGTGAGGCCCCCGCGCGTGACCCTCACGGTGGGGGATGTTATGGAAGATCGGGGCCGGGAGACGCGGAAACCGCGTGCATCACCCGGATCGGGGAGGATCGGATACATGAGCAAGACCATCTATCGGGCGAGCCGCAGGGGCTTTCTGAAAGCCGGAGCGGCGACGGCGGGAACGGCGGCGCTGTTTGGCTGTTCGCCGGCTGTGCAGACCCAGCGCACCATCAGGATTGGCTATGTGAGCCCGCAGACCGGCCCGCTCGCCGCCATGGCCGAGGCCGATTCCTTCACCATTGACGGGTTCCGCCGCCATATCGGCGAGGGCCTGAGCATCGACGGGCGCGTCTATCCGGTGGAGATTCTGGTGCGCGACAGCCAGTCCAACTCCAACCGCGCGGCGGAAGTCGCCAACGAACTGATCCTGCGCGACGAGATCGACCTGATGGTCGTCGCCTCCACGCCGGACAATGTGAATCCCGTCTCCGACGCCTGCGAGGCGAACGAGGTGCCGTGTCTGAGCACAATGGCGCCGTGGCAGGCCTGGTATTTCGCGCGCGGGGCCACGCCGCAGCGCGGTTTTGACTGGACCTATCATTATTTCTGGGGGTCGGAGGACATCATCTCCGTGTTCCAGAACATGTGGGCCAAGCTCGACACCAATATGCAGGTCGGGATGCTGTTCCCCAACGACGCGGACGGCAACGCCCTGATGGACCCGCAATCGGGTTTCCCGCCGGCGCTGGCCCAGGCCGGCTATCGCATGACCGATCCCGGCCGCTATCAGAACATGTCGGACGATTTCACCGCGATCATCGGCGCGTTCCGCTCCGGCGGATGCGAGATTGTCACCGGCGCGCCGCTGCCGCCCGATTTCACCACGTTCTGGACGCAGGCGCGGCAGCAGGGCTTCAATCCCAAATGCGTCTCGGTCGGCAAGGCGACGCTGTATCCGGCCAATGTCGAGGCGCTGGGCAATGCCGGGCACAATCTTTCCAGCGAAATCTGGTGGACGCCGACCCACCCGTTCTCTTCATCGCTGACCGGGCAGAGCGCGGCGGAATTCGGCGCGGCCTATACAGAGGCAACCGGGCGGCAATGGACCCAGCCGATCGGCTTTATCCACTCGCTGTTCGAGGTGGCGGCCGACATCATGACCCGCGCCGGCGGACCGGGCGATTACGCGGCGACCCGCGATGCGATGGCGGCGACCGACATGAATACGCTGGTTGGGCCGGTGGCGTTCGGCAGCGGGCCGGTGGCCAATGTCTCCAAGACACCGCTGGTCGGCGGTCAGTGGCGGCTGCGCCAGGGCGAACGCTTTCCGTATGAGATTATCGTCACCTCCAACGAGACCGCGCCTTCCATTCCGCTGGGCGGCGATATGGAGCCGCTGGCCTAGGCGTTCGGCGGGCGGAGGCGGCCGTCATGCTGATCGGGGTCGAGAAGGTCACCAAGCGGTTCGGCGCGCTGACCGTGGTGGACGATCTGTCCTTCACGCTGGGCGAGGGCGAGGCGCTGGGCGTGCTGGGGCCCAACGGCGCGGGCAAGACCACGGTGTTCAACCTGATCTCTGGCGCGCTGACTCCGGATGCGGGCCGCGTGCATTTCGCAGGCGACGACATCACCGCGCAGAGTCCGCATCAACGCTGCCGCCGCGGCATCGGGCGCACGCACCAGATTCCGCATCCATTCGAGCGGATGAGCGTGTTCGAGAATCTTCTGGTCGGCGGCGCGTTCGGCCGGAGCAAGGCGAGCGAGCGCGCCGCCTATGAACGCTGCGGCGAGGTGCTGGAGCGCACCGGGCTGATCGCCAAGGCGAACGCGCCGGCGGGGTCGCTGACCCTGCTGGAGCGCAAACGGCTGGAGCTGGCGCGGGCGCTGGCGACAGAGCCGCGCGCGCTGTTGCTGGACGAGATCGCGGGCGGGCTGACCGAGCATGAGTGTCATTCACTGGTCGAGACGATCTGTGACATCAATAAAAGCGGCGTTTCGATCATCTGGATCGAGCATGTGGTTCACGCGCTGCTGAAGACGGTGAACCGGCTGATCGTCATCAATTTCGGAAAGCTGCTGGCCGATGGCGCGCCGGACGCGGTGATGGCCGACCCACGCGTGCGCGAAGTCTATATGGGAATGCCCGCCGAATGAGCGCCACGGCTTTGTCCCCTGAATGGCGGAATACAGCCGGTTCTTTCGCCGGCGAGGCTGGGGCATACCCACATCGTGGCCTGACACTACTGTGCGCTCGAAGAGGC
>JBJHDH010000007.1:0-84345 GCA_050486445.1 Euryhalocaulis sp. | reverse complement strand
CAATCCCACGCTGGAATCGGGACGGAGACGTTCCGGGAAATCCCTGCGCGGGGCGTTCATTGGGACGCACCACCACGTACCAAGGACAGGACACCCGCGTCCCCGCGGGCGCCCCGCTTCCCTTCGCCAAACCACTGAGACGAGTGGCCGATGACGGCTGCGTATCCTACGGGATGGGCCAGCCGGGATAAATGTCCGGGTCGCCGTGGGCGATGAACGCATCCACGCCGTGAAAATGACCGGCGTAGATTTTGAACGCCTCATAGACCTGCAAGGTCTGTCCGGATTGCTGCATCCAGTCCAGCCACATGAAGACGACGCCCTGCTCCTCGTCAATCGCCAGCATACGCTGGCGCAGGGTCGGCCGCTCCGGCGAGGGCTGGGTCTTCATGTCGAGACAGTTTTCGTTGAGCGTGCAGCGCGGACCGGCGAGAATCATGCCGTTTTCCATCCGCTCCGCGCCTTCGGCGAAGGGCGCGTCCACCGCCTCGAAACTGCCGGCGCGCAGCCCGTCCGGATAGGCCTGCACGATCATGCCAAGCTGGGTGCGTGAGTTCTGCTCGGCCGGATCGACGCGATGCTCAAACGCTTCATGCGGCCGGGCCAGTGTCGGACGCCCCAGTGTGGCGCCGTCATCGTCCGGCTCCACGACGAAAATCTCGATTTCGGCGAGCGCGCCATAGGCCATCTGAAGACGGTAGGCGAGCAGTGCATTGTCCATCACGGCCAGACCCGCCGCCACCTGCCAGTCCGGGTCCAGAATGTTCAGCCGGTGCTGGCGCAGCGCGCCGGCGCGGCGCCAATAGCCCTCGCCGGGCGCGATCTGGACGCCGTTTTCCGTAACCCGCGTGCTGCGGCCCAGCGCCAGCTCGGACAGGTCGCCGGTCTCCAGCGATCTCAGATAGGCCCGGCCCAGCGCGTCCAGGCACATGCGGTCGCAGGCTTCCGGCGCCATGGAGGGAGGAGGCTCGTATTCGCCCAGCTCGATCAGCGCCTGCCGCTCGCGCTCGATGGCTTCCAGAATTTCTTCCAGACTCTGGCTGCGCTGCGCCTGCGCGGCGGGTGCAAGACCAAGACCCGCAAGCACCACAAAAACCGCCAGAAGACGCACCGCGCCTGTCATCCTTCTCACCTCTCAGATATTTGCCGCCAGGGCCGGATGTTGTCAGAAGCTTCCCAGCAAGGTTCCAAGCGTAATCAGCACGATCAAGGCTATAATCGGAATGACCACTGCGACAACAGCAATATCCAGATAGGACTGCCGGTGGGTCAGGCCACAGATCGCCAGCAGGGTGATGACCGCGCCGTTATGCGGCAGGGCGTCAAGCCCGCCGGTCGCCACCGCGGTCACGCGGTGCATCAGCTCCGGTGAGACTCCGGCGGCCTGGCCCATCTCCAGATAGGCGCCGCCTAGCGTGTTGAGCGCAATGCTCATCCCGCCGGACGCGGAACCGGTCATGCCGGCAAGAAGATTGACCGACACCGCCAGCGCGATCAGCGGATTTTCGCCGCCAATTCCGATCACCGAGTCGCGGATCAGCATGAAAGCCGACAGAGACGCGATAACGGAGCCAAATCCGACCAGGCTTGCGGTATTGAAGATCGGCAATAGCGAAGCGTGCGCGCCGGCATCCAGCGAGGAAACCAGCCGGGGCAGTCGGGTCCAGTTCAGGGCGATCATCAATACAATCGAGATGACCAGCGCGGCGATGATGGACCATATCCCCCGCACGGAATCGATAGTCGTCGCTCCATATTCCGGCGCGGCGAGGTAGTCGGTATTCATGGCCGGGATAATCAAGGCCGTGAACATCAGGTTGAGGACGATGACAGCAATCAGGGGAAACGCAGCCAATATAAAAGGCGGGTGATTTGGCGCGCGCTCGCGCGCCGGAAGTTCGGCGATATCGAAACCCTCGCCCGCGGCGCGCTCGCGCAATGTCCGGTCATCCGCCGGGGCGGCGTCCGGGTGATCGCCGTAGCCTTCGGCCGCCGCGGCGCGCGCCCGGCGCTCCAGCCATAGCTGGCCCAGCGCAAACATGATGAGAGCGGTCAGGATGCCCAGCCCGGGCGCCGCAAAGGGCGAGGTGCCGAAATACGGCATCGGAATAGCGTTCTGTATCGCCGGCGTGCCGGGCAGGGCCGTCATGGTGAAGGTGAACGCGCCAAGAGCGATGGCGCCCGGTATCAGCCGCTTGGGCAAATCGGCGCGGCGAAATACCGCCGCCGCGATTGGATAGACCGCGAAAGCGACGACAAATAGCGAAACGCCGCCATATGTCATCGCCGCGCATGACAGCACTACCGCCAGGATGGCGCGCTGGTTTCCCAGTTTGCGGATCACGGCATTGGCCAGAACTTCGGCGCTGCCGGTGGTTTCCATCAGCTTGCCGAAAATGGCGCCGAGCAGGAAGACGGGGAAATATTGGATTATGAAGCCGCCTGTCGCGGTCATGAAAATCTGGGTGTAGCTGGCGAGCAGGGGGCGTTCGAACGAAGCGAAGACAGCGAACATCGCCAGTCCCGGCGCCAGGATCAGCAGGGGCACGCCGCGATAGGCCAGATACATCAGTCCGGCGAGGGCGATGACAACGATCAGAACGCCATACATTCGCGATTACTCCGACGATGCGGCGGAGGATTCCTCGGTCGCGGCCACCGGTCTGAGCGAGCCGGCAAACCGCTCGTCAACATCGAATGTGGAGCGCACGCCGAGATCGTCATAGTTCACATCAAGCCAGCGGTCGGCCCAGGCCCGGCCACGCTCATACAGGTGGCTGAGAAATTTCCATTCGGCGTTGAGCTTGCTGGAAGAGTCCAGATTCTCCAGCTCTTCATCGGCATGGATCAGATGGATCCGCATGTCGCGGTATCGCTCTGTTTCAAGCCCTTCGGCCTTGATGAGTTTGTGCAGCAGATGGATCGCCTGTAAATCCTTGATGAGGCTGGAATTAAAGCTGATCTCATTTACCCGGTTCAGAATCTCGCGCCCGGTTTTCGGCAGTTCCCGGCGGATCATGGGATTGATCTGGACAATGACCATGTCGCGGCAATCGGTCTTGTCGACGAGGGGATAGAGCGCGGGGTTGCCGATATAGCCGCCATCCCAATAGGCTTCGCCGTCGATCTCCACTGCCTGATACAAGGATGGCAGACAGGCCGAGGCCATGATGGTTTCGACCGACAGATGCGGCTGGGTGAAGACGCGGGCATGACCGGTACGCACATTGGTGGCGGTGACGAAAATTTTCGGACGCTTGCAGGAATTGACCTGGTCGAAGTCCACCGTACTGGAAACAAGATCGCGCAATGGGTTGATGTCGAACGGGTTAAGCTCATACGGCGAGAATGTTCGGGTCAAATGGTCGAAGAACAGATAGCCGAGTGAGGTGTTCAGGCTGTAATTGCCAATGACCTGATCCCACCAGTTGCGCTGAACGGGCGAAAAGCGCGCCGCCTCGCTCACCGCTCGCCAGAATGCGGCGAGCGCCTCGCGCGCGCCATCACGGCCGCCCTGGTGGAAGCCCTGCGCCAGCACAACGGCGTTCATGGCGCCGGCGCTGGTGCCGCTGATGCCGGCAATGTCCAGCCGCTCGTCTTCCAGGATGCGGTCAAGCACCCCCCAGGTCAGCGCCCCGTGCGCCCCGCCGCCCTGCAACGCCAGATCAATGGTCTTGGTTTGGTCAGCCTTGGCCATACGGCCCTTTAGAAAGTCTGGATCCAATCGAGGACAAGGTTCCCTGTACCTCACCATCCCGCCGGAAAGGTCAACGTATGCCCCCCCCGTATCGTTGCAAGCAGAGACACATTTTTTACCGCGGCGGACAAGCCAGACGACGCCTTTACAGGGCTGGTGGAACGGAGAACGCCGCGCGGCAGGGGGAGAGGGCCGCGCGGCGTAAAGACGCTCCGGTCAGTGAGCCTGGCGCCGTTCTCGGGGGGATGAGGGCCTGCTCACATGATGACAATAGATGCCGCCGCCGGCCGCGCTTTGATTCCGGTCAATGGATCGTGCGGGAACGAAGCCCGTCGCCGCCGCATTTGATCCGTCTCAAGAAACGCCCCCGCCCGCTTTGTTAGGGTGCAATCTGGATGTCGAAAGGAGGCGGCGATGACGGCGCAGAAAAGCAGAAAGAAGGGTGCGGAATGGGCTGTGGACCCCTCGGGGCAGCTCTCTGCGCTGGCGGAAATGAATGGCAAGAATCTGGAGGCGGCCCAGGCCGCCGGGCAGGCGGCGATCCGCGGCCTGACCGATTTCAGCCAGGAGACTGCGGAATTCGTCAGCACCCGGCTGCAAAAGGACATGCAGGCGGCGCAGCGTCTGGCCGCATGCCGGTCGGTCGGCGAGGCATGGCAATGTCAGGCGGATTTCTTCGGCGACATGATGACGGACTATGCGTCCCAGGCGTCGAAAATCCTGCATCTGGGCGCCCGCTCGGCCGCCGGCGCGGCGGAGGCGGCGGTCGCGGGTCTGGAGCAGATGCCGGAATTCTCGCAAATGGCCGAGACCGGCGCGCGTTCTGAAATGAAGGCGGCCGCCGAATAGGCGGCCGTTTTCTTGCGTTTGCCAGCGTATCTTCAGACGCCAAGCATGGCGGCGCCGCTTCTGTGGCGGCGCGCATTTGTCAGTCCTGTCTTGCATCCATAGTTTTCCACCGCCGGTCTGGCCGTGATCGCGCAAGCCTGTGGCCGGGCGGCGATCCGGGCGGACGGTTCCGGCGCCAGCCGGTCGAATTGCGCCAGTACGCCGGCCGCCCACGCCATCGCCGGCCGGTCCGCCATCAGCACGGCGTATTCCAGCAGGTCCAGCATTTCCTCGCGTGTGACGCCGCCGCGCACAGCCATGCGGACATGCGAAGTCATACAGCACTCGCAACCGGATCCGACCGCCATCGCCAGACCGACATGGGCGCGGGCGCGCGGGGTGAGGATTGGCGTCGCGCCGCTGAGCGCGGATCGCAACAGCATCCTGAACGCGGAGCTGGCCCCGGGCGCCGAGCGGCCCAGCGCGTCGATACGGGCGGATAGTTCCGCGGCGGCTGTGGAAATATCTGGCATGACGTCCGGCATGGGGCCCTCCCGTAACCGCCAGCGTGAACCATCATTCTGACGCACGGCCGGGCTTCATGATTTGACGGGAATCAACCTGCGGGGGATTTCCGAATTCGCAACCGCAGCATGGCGCACCTCCAGAGAATTGGCCACACGAACCATTTATATTGCAAAGGAAAATGGCGGACCATAAGCTTCGTCCATCCTGCTCGGGATTGCATTATAATGAAGCAGGCCGCGCGAAACAGAATAACCGGGGAGGCTGGCGTGATGCGAAGAATGGATGGAATGCTGGTGCGCCGCGCCGTGCTTGCCGGGGTGTCCGGCGCGCTCGCCGCTTTGGCCTGCGGCGCCACGGCGCTTGCGCAGAGCGCAACGGTGAATTTTCCCGATGCCCCGGCGGGGTATGACGTTCCGCGCGATGGCGTCGCCCAGGGCCGCGTCGAGACGGTGGAATATCACTCGTCGGTAACAGACAATATGCGGCCGGCGACGATCTATCTGCCGCCCGGCTATTCCGAAGACCGGGAATATCCGGTGCTGTATCTGCTGCATGGCATTGGCGGCAACGAAACGCACTGGACGCAATTCGGCTCTGCGAACGTGATCCTCGACAATCTGATCGCCGAGGGCAGGGCCGAGCCGATGATTGTGGTGATGCCCAATGGCCGGGCGTCGAACGAGCCGTCAACGCTGTTCAGCGGTCCCGGACCGGGTGGGCCAGGTGGTCCGGGGGGCGGACCGGGCGGTCCTGGCGCTGGTCCTGGAGGTCCAGGTGCAGGTCCGGGTCCGGGTGGGCCAGGCGCCGGGCCGGGCGGCCCGGGTGGGCCTGGTGGCCCCGGCGGCGCTGGGCTGCGCACCGGCCCGATGGGCGTCGAGTTCGTCGCCTATGAATCCTTCGAGCAGGAACTGACCGGCGATCTCATCCCCTTCATCGAGTCGCGCTATTCCGCCGTGGCGGACCGGGAGCATCGTGCGCTGGCCGGCCTGTCCATGGGCGGCGGCCAGTCGCTGAATATGGGGCTGAACAATCTGGATGTGTTCGCCCATGTCGGGGGCTTCTCCTCGGCGCCGAACACCCATGCGCCGGCCGATCTCGTTCCTGATCTCGATGCGGCGCGAAACACGCTGAACGTGCTGTGGGTGTCCTGCGGCGATGAGGACGGGCTGTTCAATATCAGCGAAGGCGTGCACCAGTATCTGACCGAAAATGACGTGCCGCACATCTGGCATATCGACCTCGGCGGCGGCCACACCTTCCCGGTCTGGAAGAACAATCTCTACCACTTCTCCAGCCTGATTTTTAAAGAGTAGGCGGGGTGCGCGCTGCCGGACTGGCGGCGCGCGCATCCACTCGCGGAATTTCCGGCTTTCAGCCGCGGTGAGAACACCCCGATCCGTGGAGTGAAAGGCGCCCCGGGAGATTGCCCCGGGCGGACCGGGCCGTTAGACGAACCGGCCGGGCGCGGGGGAAGACGGTAAGCGGAATGTCTCAGGAAAATGTGCTGATCGCAGGCGGCGGCATTGGCGGCCTCGCCCTCGCTCTGACTCTTCACGAGATCGGCGTGCCCTGCACCGTGTTCGAGAGCGTCCGCGATCTGCGGCCGCTGGGCGTGGGCATCAATCTGCAGCCCAACGCCGTGCGCGAGCTGGAAGACCTCGGCATCGGCGAGGAAGAGCTGGACCGCGTCGGCATCCCTGCGCGCGAATGGACGCTGGTGGGGCTGAACGGCAAGGACATCTATACAGAGCCGCGCGGAAAGCTCGCCGGCTATAACTGGCATCAATACGCGGTTCATCGCGGCGCCTTTCACCTGTTGCTCTACCGCAAGGTGATCGAGCGCCTTGGCCCGGCCTCGGTGAAGCTCGGCCACAAGGTCAGCGCCTATCGCAAGCGGGCCGACGGCTCGGTCACCGCGCTGGTCGAGCTGGCCGGCGGCGGGACGCGCGAATTCGAGGGCGCGCTGCTGTTCGGCGCGGACGGCATTCATTCCGCGGTGCGGGCGCAGATGCATCCGGACCAGCCGCCGATCCATTGGGGCGGCACGGTGATGTGGCGCGGCGCCGCGCGCGGCGTTCCGATCCGCACCGGCTCGTCTTTCATCGGCCTTGGCACGAGCCGCCACCGCGTCGTGCTTTACCCGATCTCGCACCCGGACGAGGACGGGCTGGCCGACATCAACTGGATCGCGGAAAAAACCTATGACACCGGCCATGACTGGGCCAGGTCCGGCTGGTTCCGCCCGGTCGAGCTGTCGGAATTCGCGCACGAGTTCGAGAGCTTTGTCTATGACTGGCTGGACGTTCCCGCGCTGCTGGCGAAATCGGACGTGGCCTATGAAAACCCGATGATCGACCGCGACCCGCTGCCGACCTGGGTTGACGGGCCGGTCGCGCTGATCGGGGACGCCGCGCATCCGATGTATCCGACCGGCTCGAACGGCGCCTCTCAGGCGATTATCGACGCGCGCGTCATCGGCCGCGCGATGCTGGCGCATGGCGTCACCTCGGCCGCCCTGCGCGCCTATGACGATGAATTATGCGTCCCGGTCGGCGGCGTCGCCCTGCGCAATCGCGGGGCGGGGCCGTTCGGGCTGCTGGGCATGGTCGAGGAACGCTGCGGCGGCGTGTTCGACCATATTGACGACGTGATCCCCGCCGAAGAACGCGCCGCGTTCATGCTGGCCTATCAGCAGGCGGCGGGCTTCGCCCGGGAGCGGCTCAACGCCGCGCCGCGCACCATCCCCCACGGCGCGCGCATCGCCCGAAAAATCCCGGCGTGATTGATTTGGCTTCCGGTGGCCTGCCACCTGAAGCCGAAGGCGTAGGGTGGCGGAGGGAGAGGGATTCGAACCCCCGAGGCGCGTGAACGCCTAACGGTTTTCAAGACCGCCGCCTTAAACCACTCGGCCATCCCTCCGCATACGCACAGAATACGCGGCACAACCTCAGCCGGTGCGGTTTACCCGCCCCGGGAGCGCGGGCATGATCCGCCCCGCGCGGGCCTGTTTCCAGACCCGGCTTCTAGATAAAGCGGGACGCGGCGGCGGGAAATGGCGCGGCCGCAGATTCGCGCAAAACTGTCCGATTCGCTTAAGGGATGCTTTACCCTGAGCGGGCTAAGCGTGGGGTAAAGGAACGGGCGCCGGGGTCCGCAGGCGCCGATTACTGACCGATTGCCGGAGCGTGTTATCGGGCATGTTCCCTGGCGTGTTACTGGGGCGAATGACTGGGGCGTCAGGACGATGAAGCATCTGGGACTGTCCGTTTGCGTGCTGGCCGGGCTGCTGATGGCGGGCTGCGCCACTTCGGTCCAGAACCGGGGCGGCTCCACCGCCTCGATGCCGCGCGACGGGGCTGCGATCTCCACCCAGAAAATCGGCCGCCCGTATCAGATCTCCGGGCGCTGGTACACGCCGGCGCGGCAGGACAATTACGACGCCACCGGCCAGGCCTCTTGGTATGGCGAGGAGTTCCACGGCCGCCCGACCGCCAATGGCGAAATTTTCGACATGAACCAGATGACGGCGGCGCATCCCACGCTGCCGATCCCGTCCTATATCCAGGTCACCAATCTGGATAATGGCCGCACCGCCGTGCTGCGCCTCAATGACCGTGGCCCGTTCGCCCGCAACCGCATTCTGGATGTCAGCAAGCGCGCGGCGCAGGAGCTGGGCTTCCTCAATCGGGGCGTCGCCAATGTGCGGGTAGTCTATCTGGGACCGAAGGAACATGAGCTGGGCCGGCCGCAGACCTATGCGGCGACCACGCCGTCCGCGCCCGCGCCCCAGGCCGCGCTGCAACCCGAACTGATGACGCCTGCCGGGCCGCCGCCGGCCACGGCGCCCAGCGGCGTGATCGAGGTCGCGCAGATGACGCGGGTGGAGCCGGCCGCGCCGGCAAACACGGCGCCTGCGACCACGGGCGCGCCGGTGCAGCTTGGCCCGGCCTCTGTCTCTACCTCCACCTCCGTCTCCATGCCGGCGGTCACGCTTCCCGAGAGCGGCTGGTTTGTTCAGGCCGGGGCCTTCTCCGAAAGCGCCCGGGCCGAAGCTGTCCGCACCCAGCTGGGCGGGGTCGGTCAGGCGCGGATCGAGACGGTCTCGGTGGATGGGCGCACCCTGCACCGGGTTCTGGTCGGCCCCTATCCGGCGGAGCTGGCGGCCAGCGCGGCGCGCTATGAAGTCACCGGCGCAGGCTTTCGCGAGGCGCAACTGGTTCTGCGCAACTGATTTGCCGAATGGGCCTGCCTGACCTGCCTGATTGGGCGGAAATTCTCCCGCGACTCGTCTAGAACAGGGGCCGAGACATCACGCCCGGCCTGGCGGAATGCGCGACGCCGCCACGGACCCGGGCCCCAACCAGGAAGGCCCCGCCCGATGATCCTGACATCCGCGATAAAGCCGGTTCGTATGCGGGCCGCCGCCTGTCTTCTGGGGGCCGGTCTTCTGGCCGCGTCCGCCATACTGGCCGCCGCCCCGGCCCGGGGGCAGGAGCCGCTGGATACGCCCGCGTCGCACGCCGTCATCATGGATTTCGATACCGGCGAAATCCTGTTCAGCAAGAACGGCGATACGCCGATGTATCCCGCCTCCATGACCAAGATCATGACGGTGGAGATGGTGTTCGAGCGCCTGGCCGACGGCTCGCTGTCGCTGGACGACGAGTTCACCGTTTCGGAAAACGCCTGGCGGCTGGGCGGGGCGGCCTCGGGCGGCTCCACCATGTTCCTGCGCATCGGCGAGCGGGTGACGGTGGAAGACCTGCTGCGCGGGATCATCGTGCAGTCCGGCAACGACGCCAGCATCGTGGTGGCAGAGGCGCTGTCCGGGTCGGAATCCGCCTTTGCCGACGAGATGAATATCCGCGCCCGCCAGATGGGGCTGGAGACGCTGAATTTCGTCAATTCCACGGGTTGGCCGCATCCCGATCACGTGGTCAGCGCGCGCGACCTGGCGGAACTGTCGCGCAACCAGATCGCGACCTTTCCCGAATATTACGCCATGTATGTGGAGCGCGAGTTCACACACAACGATATCCGCCAGTATAACCGCAATCCGCTGCTGGGCCGGATCGAGGGCGTGGACGGGCTGAAGACCGGTCATACAGAGGCTGCGGGCTATGGCGTCGTGGTTTCCGGCGTGCGCAATGGCGAACGGCGTATTCTTGTCGTCAACGGGCTGGAATCGGAGGCGCAGCGCGCGCAGGAAAGCGACCGCCTGCTGCGCGCCGCGTTCAACGATTTCCGGCGCTACCGCCTGTTCGCGGCGAATGACGAGGCCGGCCGCATCGGCGTGCTGATGGGCCGGGGTGCGCAGGTGGCGGTGCGCGCGCCGGGCAATATCGACGTCACCCTGCATCGCAGCGTCCGGCCCGATATGACGGCCGCCATCGTCTATACGCCAACCGCCGCCCCGATCCTGGAGGGGCAGGAAGTGGCGCGGCTGGTGATCGAGGCGCCGGGTTATGAGCCGCGCAGCTTTCCCCTTGTCGCCGCGCACGATGTAGAGCGGCTGGGCGTTCTGGGCCGCGCCGGCGCGGCGCTGGTCGACCTGATCCGCAATCGCGATCGTGGCGGCGACGCCGATGGCTGAGCAGCCCGGCGCCGGGAGCCGGGGCCGCCCCGGCGCGGAGCGCCAGGGACGATTTGTTACGTTTGAAGGCGGGGAGGGGGCCGGCAAATCCACCCAGGCCGCGCTGCTCTGCGGCTGGCTGGGCGAATCCGGACTGGAGGCCGTGCGGACCCGCGAGCCGGGCGGCACGCCGGGGGCGGAGGAAATCCGGGCTCTGCTGACCGAAGGTCCGCCGGACCGCTGGACGCCGATGAGCGAGGCGCTGCTGCTCTACGCCGCCCGCGCCGATCATGTGGCGCGGCTGATCCGCCCGGCGCTGGTGCGCGGGGCGTTCGTGGTGTGCGACCGTTTCGCCGATTCCACCATCGCCTATCAGGGCGCCGGGCACGGCATGGACGAGGCGGTGCTGAGCGCGCTGCACCGCGCGGCGCTGGGCGATTTCGCCCCGGACCTGACCATTATTCTGGACCTGCCCGTAGAGCAGGGGCTGGCCCGCTCCGCCGCCCGGGGCGGACCGGCGCGCTATGAATCCCTGCCGGCCGATTTTCACGAACGGCTGCGCCGCAAATTTCTGGGCATCGCGGCGGCGGCGCCGGACCGCTGCGTCGTCATCGACGCGACGCAGGACAAGGCGGACGTGGCCGCGCAAGTGCGCGCGGCTGTGGAGACGCGGCTGTTTCCGGCCTGACCCGGCCTTGACCCCGTACTGACCCCGGCCGAGTTTGCCCGCATGGACCCCGAACTGGAGCCGGACCGCGCACCGGGTTGCCCGCATCCGCGCGAGACCTATGATCTTGCCGGTCACGCGGCGGCCGAGGCGGAGCTGGCGGAGTCCTGGGCGCAGGGCCGGATGCATCATGCCTGGCTGATCGCCGGGCCAAAGGGCGTCGGCAAGGCGACGCTGGCCTGGCGCATGGCGCGCCGGGCGCTGGGCGCGGCGCCGGACAAGGCGCGCGGGGCGCTGGGCGCCGATCCGGATGATCCTGTCTGCCGCCGGATTGAGGCGCAGTCCCATTCCGATCTGATGCTGATCCGCCGCCCCTGGGACGACAAAGGCAAAAAAGTCCGCGCCGAGATCACGGTGGACGAGGCCCGGCGCATCGACAGCCTCTTTGGTCAGAGCGCGGGCGAGGGCGGCTGGCGGGTCGTGATTGTCGACAGCGTTGATGACATGAACACCAATGCTGCCAATGCTTTGTTGAAGACTCTTGAGGAGCCGCCGAAACGCGCTTTGCTGCTGCTCATCAGCCATGCGCCGGGCCGGCTGCTGCCTACGATCCGCTCGCGCTGCCGGATGCTGCGCCTGCGGCCGCTGGCGCCGCCGGAGATGGCGCAATTCGCGGCGGGACTGGAGACGGCAGGAACTCCGGCGGAAGCGGCGCTGGTCGCGCGTCTGGCAGGCGGCGCGCCAGGCCGGGCCGCGGCGCTGGCCGCCGCCGATGCGGCGTCGCTGCACGGCGAGGCGGCGTCCCTGTTCGCGGCGCTGCCGGAGCTGGACATCCCCAAAGCCTACCGGCTGGGCGAACGGCTGGGTCGCGCGAGCGCCCGCCCGGAACTGGCGCTATTCCACGAATTTGCCCAGCGTTTCGCGCAGGAGCGCGCCCGCGCCGTCGCAGCGGAGGATGCAGAGGAGGCGGAGCGCGCCTTTCCCGCGCCGCGCCGCGCCGGGCGGCCGGAAAACTGGATCGCCGCATGGGAGGCGCTGACCCGGTTGGAGCGCGAGCAGGAAGGTCTCTATCTGGACCCGAAACAGACCGTGCTGGCCGCCCTTGGCGCGCTGCGCGACGCCGCCGCCTGAGCTGATTTGATCCTGACCCGGTTTGACGATCTGATGATGCTGGCCGCCATATGTTAGTCGACAGTCATGTCAATCTGCACGGCGAGGCGTTCGCCGAAGATTTGGACGCGGTGCTGGAGCGCGGCCGCGCGGCGGGCGTCGGCGCGTTTCTCGCCATCTGCTGCCGCATGAAGGAGTTTGAGCAGGTTCTTGAAATTACAGAAAAATACGATGATATCTGGGCGACGGTCGGCCAGCATCCGCACCACGCCAAAGACGCGCCGGACATCACGCCGGAGCATCTGGCGGCACTGGCCGCGCATCCCAAAGTGATCGGCATCGGCGAAACCGGGCTAGACCGGCACTATAATCACAGCCCGGAAGAGCAGCAGGTTTCGAGCTTTCTGGCGCATGTCGAGGCGGCGCGGCGCACCGGCCTGCCACTGGTGATCCATTGCCGCGAGGCGGATGATTTGATGGCCGGTCTGCTGGAACAGGAAATGGCAAAGGGTGCGTTCCGCATCCTGCTGCATTCCTACACAGGCGGGCCGGATCTGGCGCGGCGCGGCGCGGCGCTGGGCGCGTATTTCAGCGTCAACGGCATCGCCAGTTTCCGCAATGCGCAGGACGTGCGCGACGTGATTACCGGCATCATGCCGGCGGACCGCATCCTGATCGAGACCGATTGCCCGTATCTGGCTCCGGTTCCGATGCGCGGACGGCGCAACGAGCCGGCCTTTCTGGTGCATGTCGCGGAGGCGCTGGCCGGCATCCGCGGCTGGACGACGGAAGAGACCGCGCAGCGCACCACCGACGCCTTCTACCACCTGTTCAGCAAGGCGAAGCGGCCGGACGGAGCGCCGCCGGACAGCGCGGCATGACGCTGCGCTTCACCATTCTGGGCTGCGGCTCGTCCGGCGGCGTGCCGCGCCTCGGCGGGGCGGATGGACAGGGTGATTGGGGCGCGTGCGATCCGGCCGAGCCGCGCAACCGGCGTCTGCGCTGTTCGCTGCTGGCCGAGAAAATAGGAGAGGGCGGCGTCACCCGCGTCCTCATCGACACTTCGCCGGATCTGCGCGCCCAGCTTCTGGCGGCGCGGGTGGATATGCTGGACGCCGTGCTCATCAGCCACGATCACGCCGACCAGACGCACGGCATTGACGATCTGCGGCCGCTGACCTTCACCGGCGGCCGGCGGATTCCGGTGCATATGGAGGCGGCGGCGGGCGCGACGCTGCTGCGCCGCTTCGATTACTGCTTCCAGACGCCGCCAGGCGGCGCGTATCCGCCGATCCTCGAGGCGCGCGCCATGCCGGACCCCGGCGCGGAATTAACCATCGGCGGCGCCGGCGGGCAGATCGCCGTGACGCCACTGGCGCAGGATCACGGACGCGGCATGGGCTCGCTCGGGTTCCGGTTCGGCGCGCTGGCATATTCCAACGATGTGCTGGATTTGCCGGACGCGACGCTGGCGGCGCTGAGCGGAGTGCGGGTCTGGATCGTGGATGCGCTGCGCTACACGCCGCATCCGACGCACGCGCATCTTGAGCGCACACTGGGCTGGATCGCGCGGCTGAAACCGGCGCTGGCGATCCTGACAAATCTCCACCTCGACATGGACTATGCGACACTGCGCCGGGAATTGCCGGACGGCGTGATTCCGGCGCATGACGGGCTGGCCATAGAAATGGATGGCTGGGAAATGGACGGTGCGGAATTCAGGATTGTGGAATGAGATTATGGAATGAGGCCCGGCCCGGACCATCAATCATTTCTCATAATATATATTATGCGCCTTTTTGATATCCGCTGATGACCGCTGACGCCCCGCCTCCTGACGACCCCTCTCGCGACGCTCCCCACGATGATCCCCAGGATAGTCCTCTGGGCGATCTCAGCCCGCTTCTGGCCATTATGGCGCGGCTGCGTGATCCACAGCGCGGCTGCCCCTGGGATGTTGAGCAGGATTTCGCTTCCATCGCGCCATACACGATCGAGGAAGCCTATGAGGTGGCCGACGCCATCGCGCGCGGCGATCTGAATGCGCTGCGTGACGAGTTGGGCGATCTGCTGTTCCAGACCGTGTTCCATGCGCGTATGGCGCAGGAGCAAGGCGCATTCGATTTCGACGATGTGATCGCCGGCGTGGTGGAAAAAATGGTGCGCCGGCATCCGCACGTCTTTGGCGGTGTGACCATTCAGGACGCTGAGGCCCAAACCGCGAATTGGGAGACGCTGAAGGCCGAGGAGCGCCGGAAAAAGGCGCGCGGCGGGATTCTTGACGATGTGCCGCTCGCCCTACCCGCGCTGTTGCGCGCCCAGAAGCTGCAAAAGCGCGCCGCCCGCGTGGGCTTCGATTGGCCCAGCAATGATGGAGCTCTGGACAAGCTGATCGAGGAAGCCCGCGAACTGGCCGAGGCTGGCGATTCCGGCGACCCGGTGCGCATCGCGGAGGAAGCCGGGGATTTGATCTTCGCCGTGGTCAATCTGGTTCGCAAGATGGGTCCGGACGCCGAGGACGCCCTGCGCGCCGCCAACACCAAATTCGAGCGTCGCTTTCGCTATATCGAGCAAGAACTGGAAAAATCAGGAAAAACCCCGGATCAATCCACGCTGGAGGAAATGGACGCCCTGTGGAACAAAGCGAAAGCCGAGGAGCGCGGCTGATTCCGTAAACTACCCTAAAATACCTTATTGTTCCCTAAATTGCCCCATGCTATGTGACGCGCAGAAACGAGGCGCGTCATGTCGCAACAGCTTTATTCCGTCGTCCAGGTGGCCGAGATGCTCGGCCTGCATGTCCGCACCGTCCGCAATTATGTGCGCCACGGCCGCCTGAAGGCGACGCGGATCGGCAAGCAATACCGGATCGCGAAGGAGGATCTGGAGGCGCTGACCGGCGAGCCGGCGCCCCCCGCTCCGGGCGAAGGCGTCCTGCGCGCGCGCCATGTTGACGCTTCCTGCGTCGTGCAGGTTCACGCCATCGCGCCCGAGGCCGCAGCGCGCCTCTACGACGATGTGGGGGCTGCTCTCTATGCCGTGCGCGGCGCCGAGGCGCCCGTGCGCATGACCTCCGACTATGACGAGAAGCGCGGACGGCTGAAGCTGATCATCAGCGGCGACCTTCCCGCCTCCGCCACGCTGTTGCAGCTCGTCCAGCTCTGCCTGGACAAATGAGCGCGGTCTGGCGAAGCACCGAAGGCGAAGCGCAGGTCAAGGCGCTTTATCGCGGCTTTCTGGACCATTGGCCCGTTCCGCGCGAGGAGTTGCGCATCCCGACGCGCGAGGGAGAGACATTCGTCATCGCCTCCGGCCCGGCGGACGCGCCCGCACTCCTCCTGCTCCACGGCTCGGCGTTCAATTCCGCGGGCTGGATGGGTGATGTCGCGGCCTGGTCGCGGCATTTCCGGGTCTATGCGGTGGACGTGATCGGCGAGCCGGGATTCAGCGCACCGTCGCGCCCCGCCCTGAAATCCGACGCGCACGCGCTGTGGCTGGATGATGTGCTGGAGGGGCTGGGTCTGGCGCGCGCGGCGTTGGCGGGAATTTCGTTCGGCGGCTGGCTGGCGCTGGACTACGCCATCCGCCGCCCGCGGCGCGTCGGCAAGCTGGTGTTGATCGCGTCCGGCGGTCTTGGCCGCAACAGGAATGTCGCCCTCTGGGCGATCCCCCTGACCCTGATGGGCGAATGGGGCCGCCGGAAATTGGCGGAAAAGATCGTCGGCCCCTCGCCCGCCGACCCTCCGCCGGAAATGCAGGCGATCATGGCGCTGCAAGCGTCGATCTTTCGTGCGTTCCGGCCGCGCACCACGCCGCTTCCGGTGGCGACGGATGTGCAGCTTTCCCGGCTTTCCATGCCGGTTCTCGCCATTCTTGGCGGCTGGGACGTTTTTATTGACTCCGCCGGCGCCAAAGAGCGGCTGGAACGTTGCGCGCCGGATGCGCGCGTGCTGTGGCTGCCAGAGGCGCGCCATGCGATCCTGGATCAAGGCCCGGCGATTCAGGATTTTCTGCTGGGGCGCTGAGCGGTGGAGCGCGCAAATAGCGCCGTTCCGCATCCAAAAGGGCGCCTCACGACGACCGAAGAATGCCCGCAAACGATGGGAGGGTATATCATGCTGACACGACGCCGTGCGATGGCTCTTCTCGGCGCTTCGGCCGGCGCGCTCGCGCCGGGCTGGGCCGCTGGACAAAATCTTGTCCGTGACAACTGGTGGAGCCGGGTCGATGCCGAAGACGCCGCGTTCGACAGCGAAGGCGTGACTCTGCGCGGCGGCTATTATTCGCTGCCGGGCGCGGCGCCGCGCGCGGGCATCGTGCTGGTGCAAGGCGCGGGCGAGCAGCCGCGCATGGATGGCGTAGCGCGCTGGTTCGCGGCCAATGGCTTCGCGGTTCTGACATGGGACAAGCGCGGAGTGGGCGAATCCGGCGGCGTCTATGAAGGCGTGAACAATGTCAGCGCGAAGAATCTGCGCCTGCTCGTCGCCGACGCCGCCGCGGCCATGCGCTGGGCGGCGGCCCGGCCAGAGCTTCAGGATCGGCCGATTGGATTCATCGGGTTCAGTCAGGCCGGCTGGATCGTCCCGCCCGCTGTGACCCAGGCGGACCGGGCTGATTTCATCGTGATGTGGAGCGCGCCGGTAGGCGCCGTTCTGGAATCCCTGGAATTTGAGGCGAATAGCGCCACCGCCACTCCGGAACTGCCGGCGCTCATCGACCGGGTCCGCGCCGAAGGTAGCGTCGATCCCCTGCCCCATTTACGGGCGATGCGGATTCCCGGATTCTGGGTATGGGGCGATGAAGACGATGCCGTTCCCGTGCCGCTGTCGCGCGAACGTCTATCGGCACTGATCGCAGAAGGTCATGATTTCGAGTATGCAGTGCTACCCGGCCTCGGCCATAATTTGATGGACCGCCAATTCGAGCCGACCATTAGCTGGCTGCATGAAAAACTGGGCGTTTGACGGCAAACCGCCAGCAGGTCAGGCCGCTTCGGCGGTTCCGGCTCTGGCCGTGTCCGGCGTCGCGGCGGCGACCATTGAGGCGGTGTCGAACACTTCGAGAAAACTGACAGCCTTGCCGTCACGGAAAGCCCAGACATCGACCATCGCGCCGGAAGCGACCTTGCCGGTAGTGCGGTTGCGGAACGCGATATTGCTCACCGCCACAACCTCGTCCCCGGCATCGACCATGCGGACGATTTCGAAATGCTCCATCGCCCAGTGCCGGGTGATGTTTTCAAGATAGCGGCAGAGCCCCTCCTTGCCGCGCGGCCCAGCGCCAAATTTCGCCACGGCGTATTCATCGGCGCCTGAGACGATGCGGAAATCGTCGCTGGCGATCTCCAGCCACTCGTCCACGTTCCGGCCACGCGTGGCGATCCAGCCGGCATAAATGCGCCGCACTCTCTGCGCGTTCGATTCAGCCGTGGTCATGTCCCGATCCCCTCGCGCCGCAATCTGCGCGGGGTATAATTAACAGCGGATCAACGCCCGGTCGTATTTCGGGAGGACGCTCTATTCCGCCGCTTTCGCGCCGGATAACGGAACCAGATGCGGGAACACGTGACGGAAGCGGCCCACGGCGCTGGCCGGCAGACGGACCCGCAGACGCAGATCGCCGGCCTCGCCTTCGACCCGCTCCTCCAGAACATCACCGTGTTCGTGCAGCCAGGCGCGCGCCGCCGCATCGCGGGGGCCGGCGGTCACTTCCAACTCCTCGGACCGGCTGAGCAGCCGCGCCTCGGCCAGGGCCAACAGCGCCGCCAGCCCCTGCCCCGATTCCGCGCTGATCGGCGCGGCCGGCGGATCGGCCATGCGCGCCCGTTCCGTCAGCGCAGCCTGTTCGCCAGCCGGCAGCAAGTCGGTCTTGTTCCAAGCCTCAATCAGCATCTGACCGGCCTCTTCCCCGGCGCCGATCTTCGCCAGCACCGCCTCCACATCCGCCTTGTGTTCCGGGCTGCGCGGGTCGGAAAAATCGCGCACATGAATCAGCAGATCGGCGCTCGCCACCTCTTCCAGCGTGGCGCGGAACGCCGCGATCAGGTCGGTCGGCAGATCCGAGATGAATCCCACCGTATCGGTCAGCAGCGCCCGCCGCCCGCCAGGCAGCGCGATGGCGCGCAGCGTCGGATCCAGCGTCGCGAACGGCATGTCCTTGGCTAGCACCCCCGCCCCGGAAAGCCTATTGAATAACGTAGACTTCCCAGCGTTTGTGTAGCCAACAAGTGAGATGATCGGCCACTCGGCGCGGGCGCGTCCGGCGCGCTGCACCCCGCGCGTACGGCGCACATCCTCTAGCTGGCGTTTCAGCGCGCCGATCCGCTCATCCAGCATCCGCCGGTCGGCCTCGATCTGGGTTTCGCCGGGACCGGCGAGGAAGCCGCCGCCACCGCGCTGGCGCTCCAGGTGGGTCCATGTTCGAACCAGGCGCGAACGCTCATAGGCCAGCCGCGCCAGCTCCACCTGAAGCCGGCCTTCCCGTGTGGCCGCGCGTAGGCCAAAAATCTCCAGAATCAGTTGGGTGCGGTCGATGACCTTGGCGTCCCAGGCTTTTTCCAGATTGCGCTGTTGCACGGGGCTGAGCTGGGCGTCGACGACGATCAGCCCTGCGCCTTCCGCTTCGGCCAGGGCGCCGATCTCTTCGACCTTGCCCTCGCCCAGCCAGGTTCGGGGCGACGGCCGGCGCAGCGGAAAAACGTGCTCCGCAGCGACCTCCAGCGACAGCGCCTCGGCCAGACCGCGCGTTTCATCCATGCGCGCGCTATCGGCGGCGCGGTTCCCGGCCACCGGCAAAAGAATGATGGCGCGGCTGGCGCGGCGCTCAGCGCCCATACGCCCCTGCCTTTTCGCTCATTCTTGAGTCAATCGTCAGAGTCGCCGTTTTGATCGTCGGGTTCATAAAGCTGCACGGGCTGAGCCGGCATCACCGTCGAGATCGCATGCTTGTAGACCAATTGCGACTGACCGTCACGGCGCAACAGCACGCAGAAATTATCGAACCAGGTGACGACCCCTTGCAGCTTCACGCCATTGACCAGAAAGATGGTCAGCGGTGTACGGCTTTTGCGCACCGCATTCAGGAACGTGTCCTGAAGGTTTTGCTTTTTTTCGTTAGTCATTGTGTATCCGGGGCGTTCAACGACGCCCTCTTGCCCCTTGTCCCCGTTTTCTAACAAATTCGTAACGTGCCGGCTCGCCGACTGCAACCAAAAGCGGCCATCCCGGCCTCAATACAATTGCAAAACTGTGAAATGGTAACACTCGCTTCCGAACGCCCTGAAATGCTTTTCCGCATAACGGGTGTCCGATCCTGTTATTGCGCCAGTCAACGGAGCCTAATCCTTTAGCTCCAGATAGGCGGCCTGCAGGGCGCGGGTGACAGGGCCGGGCAGTCCTTCGCCAACCGGCGCGCCATCAATGGCGACCACAGGCAGCACCATGCCGGAGGCGGCGGTGTGGAACGCCTCGCTGGCGGCGCGCGCCTCTTCTGGAGTAAACCCGCGTTCTTCCACGGGGATACCGAGCCGGCCCGCGATTTCCATTAGGCGCAGCCGCGTCACCCCGGCCAGGATATTGTCGGTCACCGGGCGGGTGACCAGCGTCCCGCCCGTGACGATCCAGGCATTAGCCGCCGCGCCCTCGGTAACCCGGTCGCTGGAATCCACTAGCCAGGCTTCGGCCGCGCCCTGTTCTTTCGCCGCCTGCCGCGCCAGCACATTGGGCAACAGGCCCGTCGTCTTGATGTCGCAGCCGCCCCAGCGAATGTCCGGCGCGGTGATGACAGAGACGCCTTCGGCCGCCTTGCGGTGCAGGGTTGCGACGTCCAGCCGCTTGGCCGTGGCGATCACGCCGGGCCGGACTCCGGCGGGAAAGACATGGTCACGCGGGGCCACGCCGCGGGTGATTTGCAGATAGGCCAGCCCGTCACGCACCCTGTTCCGGCGGATCAGTTCGGCCAGCATGATTTCCAGCGCCGCGCGCGGCATCGGCGTTGCGATCCGCAGCCTGCCAAGCGAACGGACCAGCCGCGCATAATGTCCCTCGCGATCGCGCAGCCGTCCGTCCGCCACCCGCCAGACTTCATAGATGGAGTCAGCGAATTGCAGACCGCGGTCCTGAATGCTCACCTCGGCTTCGGCCAGCGGAACGAAGCGTCCGTTCACATAGGCGATTCGCGGCATGGCCGGACCCTAATCCTGGCCGTCGCGGCCATGCGTTCGCACACCCAGCATTTTCAGCTTGCGGTGCAGGGCCGAGCGTTCCATGCCGATAAAGGCCGCGGTGCGCGAAATATTGCCGCCGAACCGGCTGATCTGGGCCGCCAGATAGTCGCGCTCGAACTGCTCGCGCGCGTCGCGCAGCGGCAGAGCGATCAACCGCTCGGTCCTGACGTCTCCGCCATTGCGGCCATCCGGCGCGACCTCCGCCGGCAGATTGTCCAGGCTGATCGGCTCGTTTGGATCGCCGCCAGCCAGGATCAATAGCCGTTCCACATTGTTGCGGAGCTGGCGGACATTGCCGGCCCATTCGTGCGCCTGAAGCGCGGCCATGGCGTCATCGGCGATACTCCGCGGCGTGAGGCCAGAGACCGCGGCCAGCGTTTCAATGAAATAATCGACCAGTTCGGGAATATCCTCCCGCCGCGCGGCCAGCGCCGGCACAGCGACGGGCACTACATTCAGCCGGTGATACAGATCCTCACGGAACCGCCCCTGCTGTATCGCCCCCTGCAAGTCGGCGGATGACGATGAAACGACGCGCACATTCACCTGCACATCTCGGGCGCCGCCGACGCGCTGAAACCGCTGTTCGACCAGAAGACGCAGAATCTTGCCCTGGGTTTCGGTCGGCATGTCGGCGACCTCGTCCAGATACAGCGTGCCGCCGTGCGCCAGCTCGAACAGGCCGGTTTTGACGATGCGCCCGTCCGGGGATTCTTCGCCGAACAATTCGCGTTCCATGCGCTCGGGCGACATGGCTGCGGAATTGACGGCGATGAAGCGTCCACCCGAACGTGGCGACTGGGTATGGATCAGCCGGGCGCACAGCTCTTTGCCGCTTCCGGCCGGGCCGGTGATGAGTACGCGGCTGTTTGCCGGGGCCACCTTGGCGATCAGATGCCGGACGTGCGAGATCGCGGGCGATGAACCGATCAGCCGCGGCGCGCCGCCGCCGCGCTCACGCAGCTCGGCGTTCTCCAGCATCAGCCGGGTCGCCTCCAGCGCCCGGCGCACATTCACCAGCAGCCGGTCGGCCTTGAACGGCTTTTCGATGAAGTCATAGGCGCCGCGCTGGATCGCCGCCACGGCGGTGTCGATCGTGCCGTGGCCGGAAATCATCAGCACCGGCAGATAGGCGTCCACGCGCCTGATCTCGTCCAGCAGCTCCAGGCCGTCCATGTTACTGCCCTGCAGCCAGACATCCAGGATCACCAGCGCCGGCGTCCGCGCGCGCATCTGCGCCATGGCGTCCTCGGCTCCCGCGGCGCTGCGCACCTCGTAACCTTCATCTTCCAGAATTCCGGCGATCAGGTCGCGGATATCCTGTTCGTCGTCCACCACAAGGACATCGCCGCCCATTCCGTTTCTCCCTGCTGTGTTCACTCGGCCGCCTCCGCTTCCGCGCCCCGGCCAGAGAGCGGAAAGCTGAGCCGCACCAGCGCGCCTTGGGCCCCGTCTTCCCGGGCGTCCAGTTCCAGCCGGCCGCCATGGTCTTCCATGATCCGCTGCACAATGGCGAGGCCAAGACCGGTGCCCTTCTCGCGCGTGGTCATGTAAGGTTCGGTCAGACGTTCCCGGCCGTCGTCAGGCCAGCCAGCGCCATTATCCTGAACGTCGATAACGCCATAGAGACCGTTCACGCGAACGCGAACATCAATCCGGGCCGGACGGCCGTCGCCTGTTTCCAGTCGCGCAGCGATGGATTCGGCGGCGTTTTTGAGGATATTGGTCAGCGCTTGCGAAGCCAGCCGTGCATCGCAGCGCACCATGACCTCTGCGTCCGGCGCCTCCAGCATCACGCGAATGCCGGGACTGGCGACCCGGCGCGCAAACACTGTTTCCTGCACAATGTCCAGCAACGCGACACGCTCGATATGTGGAGTCGGCATACGCGCAAAGGAAGAGAACTCATCGACCATTCGGCCAATGTCGCTGACCTGCCGGACGATGGTGTCGGTGCAGCGGTCGAATATCTCCGCTGCGGAATCGTCCTGCGGCCGGTAACGCCGGCGCAGCCGTTCGGCCGAAAGCTGGATCGGAGTCAGCGGATTTTTGATTTCGTGTGCGATACGGCGGGCCACGTCACGCCAGGCGGCGTTGCGTTGCGCTGCGATCAGTCGCGTGATGTCATCGAAGGTCAGCACGACACGCCCCGCTTCCGTTTCCATTGCCGCGCGCACATTCAGCGTCAGCACGGCGCCGTCGCGCTTCAGTTCGACCTGCTCTTCCACCGTTCCACCTGGCCGCGTGCGGGCGCGGGCGGCGATATCGGACAAAGCCGGCGCGATTTCCAAAAGGGCGCGGTCACGCAACGCGGTCTGATCGGCGCCCAGCAATTCACTGGCTGAACGATTGGCCAGGCGGACGACCCCCGCCTCGTCCACCGACAGGACCCCGGCCGAAACGCCCAGTAGCACCGCTTCGATCAGGCGGCGCTGGCCCTCGGATTCGGCGTTGGCGTCAATCAGTTCATGCTGCTGACGCTCGATCTGGCCGGTCATCAGATTGAAGGCGCGCGCCAGGGCGGAGATTTCATCGTGTTCGTCGTCGATTTCGACGCGCGCGGTCAGTTCGCCTTCCCGCACACGGTCGGCCGCCTCAACCAGACGCCCCACCGGACCCGCCACCCTGCCCGCCGCCGACAGCGCCAGCCAGATCGAACCGGCCAGAATCAGCAACGCCGCTTCCAGATAGACGATGATGAAGAATGCCTCGATCCGCCGCCGCTGGTCGCGTGCGTCGCGAAATGCGCCGATGGCCGCGGCGGTGGTGCGAAACTGGTCAAACAGCGCCGGATTGATATCCGGCACGGCGTAAAAATAGACCTCGATCGGGTAGTCTTGGAGCGGCGCCAGCACGCGTAGCACCTCGGCTTCGCGGTCCACCTCCACCTGCGCCTGCGCCTGATCGCGGACGATGGCGATCCATTCGGCGCTAGGCGGACGGAATTCCGGCGCCACATCGGATTCGTAGCCGAGGATGTCCTGTCCGTTCGGCAGTACGATATAGGCGGCGCGGAACTGGCGGAACTGCGCCTGAAAGCCCAGCGCCTCGCGTAGATAGGTTTCTGGATCTTCCTCAAACACCGCCCGCACTTCGGGCTGGGACAGGTCGGCGGCGGCGGTGGCGGCGTCCAGCTCCACCTGCTCCACGATATGCTCCAGAAAGAGTTCCGCGGTCTCGGCTGTGCTTTCGACCGAGGCCTCAACCCGCTCGCCGAACCAGGTCTCCAGTCCGCGTGTCAGCAGCACGCCAAAAAACGCCGCCATCAGCACCGCCGGCGTGATCGCGGCCAGTCCGAACAGCACCACGAAGCGCAAATGCAGGCGCGGCGCCGGTCCGCCTTCTGTCCGCCGCCACAGCACCCGCACCAGCCGCGCCCCGGCCAGCCCGGCCAGCATCAGACTGAGGATGAACCCGGCGATCAGAACGGCGAAAAGCGGCCCGCTGGCCGGTTCCGCCGGGCTATACAGCGCCAGCACGGTTGCGGCGCCGCAACAGGCGACCGCGGCAAGAAAACCCGCCGCGAAAAGCACAGAGGTGTTAGACCGGGGTGAACGCCGAGACATTGAACCAATGTGTCCAGAATTACGCTGTCACTCTGGAGCAACGGTCGCGTCACCGCAACATCTGTTGCATTTATGCCGGAAAAGATTCCTCAGCCTCAGGCGGCAGCGCGGCAGGGTTCTCCGGACAGAATCAGATGCTCCAGCCCGCGCAGCACGGCGTCCGGATCGGTGATCTGACAGAGCCGCGCCCGTGCGGCGCGGCGTTCACCCTCGTCCAGACCCGGCAGGTCTTCCACAAACCCGGCCAGATGCTTGCGCGCCGCGCGCACGCCCAGCGGAACGCCGTAAACCTCCAGCATATCGGCATACTGCGCGGCGAAGATCTCCAGCCGCCCGGCGACGGAGGGCGGCGTTTCCGCGCCGCCCCGCTCCAGAGCCTTTGCGATAGCGCCCGGCAGCCAGGGGCGGCCCACGGCTGCGCGGCCGATCATCACCGCGTCCGCGCCGGATAGCATTAGCGCACACCGCGCCGAGTCCGCGTCCACGATGTCGCCATTGACCACCAGCGGGATGCGGACTGCCTCGCGCACTGCGCGGATCGCCGCCCAGTCCGCCACACCATCGTAAAACTGGTTCCGTGTGCGCCCATGCACGGTCAGCATTCCCACACCGGCCGCCTCGGCCCGCCGCGCCAGGTCCGGCGCGTTGATGCTGTCATGGTCCCAGCCCAGCCGCATTTTCAGCGTCACCGGCGCGCCGCCCGCACCCCGGATCGTAGCCTCGATCAGGGTCAGCGCATGATCCAGATCACGCATCAGGGCCGAGCCAGACAGCGCGCCGCACACCTTGCGCGCCGGGCACCCCATATTGATGTCGATGATGTCGGCGCCAAAGCCGCGTGCGATGCGCGCGCCTTCCTCCATCCATTGCGCCTCGCGCCCGGCGAGCTGTACGGCCAGTGGAAAGACCGAACCTGCCCCGGCGGCGCGGCGCTCGCTATCGGGGTTGCGCAGGGTCAGTTCCCGCCCCGCGATCATCTCGGAGATGACCAGCCCGGCGCCGAGACGCGCCCCCTGGCGCCGCATCGGCAGGTCGCTGATCCCCGACATGGGGGCCAGGAAGACGCGGCTGTCCAGCGTATAAGGTCCGATGCGGAACATGGCGGCGGCTTAGAGCAATACTGGTTTGAATGGAATCCCGGATACCATTCAAACCAATAAAATTGCTCGCCACCAACTCGCCACCAAAGTCTGAAGGCGGATCACGCTCTGCGGAGCGCGCGTGTGCGATCAATCGTCCGCCGTGTCTGATTCATGCTATGCCGGCCTCATGGCGCAAAGAGAAAAGACGCCTACATTCTGGTTCCGGCGAGGCTTGATCGCGCTGGGCGGCGCACTGGCCGTCTACGCCGTTCTTGTTGGCGCGCTGTTCGTCATGCAGCGCAGCCTGCTCTATCACCCCGGCGGCGGCGTCCCCGTGCCGGACCCGGCCGGGCCGCCCATCGAAACCCTGCGGATCGAAACGGCGGACGACGAAATTCTGACCGCCTGGTTCCTGCCCGCCGCGCGAGAGAGGCCGACCTTTCTTTATCTCGGCGGCAACGCCGAACGGTTGGCGCAAGCCACACCGCGCTGGCGGCGTATCGCCGATACGGGCGCCGGGTTTCTGGCGGTTGCCTATCGCGGCTATGACGGCTCGACCGGACAGCCAAGCGAGTCAGGCCTGCATGAAGATGCGCGCGCGGCCTATGACTGGCTGACAGCGCACGTTCCGCCCGGGGATATTGTCATTCACGGCGTCTCGCTTGGCGCCGGACCGGCCGCGCGGCTGGCCTCGGAGCGCCCTGCCCGCGCGCTGGTGCTGGAGGCCCCCTATGCATCCATGACCGCGCTGGCGCGAGACCGCTACTGGTTCGTTCCCGTTGGCCTGCTGCTGCGCGACCAGTTTCGCATCCATGACTGGATCGGGGATGCGCAAATGCCGGTGCTGATCGTTCATGGCGGCGCCGATGAGGTGATCCCGATCCGCTATGGCGAGACGGTGTTCGATCTCGCTCCCGCGCCCAAACGCTTTGTCCGCATACATGGGTCCGATCACAACGGGCTGACGCGGGACGGGCTTTACGATCATGTCTGGCGCTTTCTTGGTGTGCCGTTTTCGGGGACCACGGCCGCGCAGGACCAGCCGGCGGACTATGAGATAACCAGCATCGGCGAAGCCGCTGGACAGGACGCGGCGGCGCCGCTCTAAGCTCCGCGCAGCGCAACTAGGGAAACGAGTGTGAACGCGGCGGCGATCATCGTGGCAGGTGGTTCTGGCGAACGCTTTGGCGGCGCGCCGAAACAGTTTCGTCCTCTGCTCGGCCGGCCGATGCTGCGCTGGAGCGTCGATCTGTTCGCCAGCCTGCCGGAAATTTCCAGCATCGTCGTCGTGTCGCGGCCGGAGCATGAGGCGCTGCTGGCTGAGGCCCTGCGCGGCGCGGCGCCGGTGCGTATCGCCATGGCCGGCGCGACACGCACGGAATCCGTGCGCGCGGGACTGGCGGCGCTCGCCGATACGCCGTCGGACACCGTGCTGATCCATGATGCGGCCCGGCCGCTGGCCAGCCCGGCCCTTGCGAGGCGCGTGCTGGCGGCGCTGGTGCAGCATGACGGCGCGGCCCCGGCTTTGCCGCCAGCCGATGCGCTGAAGCGCCGCGCGGAAGACAGCCAGAATGATGACAGGCTGGGCGACGATCTGGCGCGGGGCGACCTGCTCAGCGTGCAGACGCCGCAAGGCTTTCGCTTTGCGCCGCTATGGGGCGCCTATCGCGCCTTGCCGCCAGGGGCCGACCTGGCCGACGATGTGGCGGTCGCGCGTGCGGCCGGTCTTTCCGTCGCCGCCGTCGCGGGCGAACGGAGCAATATCAAAGCCACGCTGGCGGAGGACATGGACATGCTGGCCCGTCTCGCAACGCCGCAAGCGCCGCGCATAGCCATCGGGCACGGCTTCGACGTGCATCGCCTGATCCCCGGCGGCGGGGTGACGCTGTGCGGCGTGCATATCGCCTCCGATCTGGCGCTGGAGGGCCATTCCGACGCCGACGCCGGACTGCACGCGCTGTGCGACGCGATCCTGGGCGCGGCGGGCGCCGGCGACATCGGCCAGCACTTCCCGCCTTCCGACCCGCAATGGCGCGGCGCGGACAGCGCGCGCTTTGTCGCGCATTGTCTGACGCTGCTGGCGGATGCGGGTCTGGCGCCCGCGCACGCGGATGTCACGATCATCTGCGAGGCGCCCAAGATCGGCCCGCATCGCGACGCCATGCGCGCGCGTCTCGCGCACCTGCTCGGCCTGCCGCCCGCCTCGGTGAATGTGAAGGCGACCACGACCGAGAAACTGGGCGCGCTCGGCCGCGGCGAAGGCCTGGCGGCGGAGGCGGTGTTTCTGGCGCAGGGAAGACCGGGCGCATGACTCTGTTCCCGCGCGACATCGAGCGTCAGGCGCGGGAACTGGTCGCCAGCGCGCAGGCGTCCGGCGTGCGCATTGCGACGGCGGAAAGCTGCACCGGCGGCTTGCTGGCCGGCGCCATCACCGCCATCGACGGTTCGTCGGCGGTGTTCGACTATGGCTTTGTCACCTATGCCGACGCGGCGAAGCAGGATTTGCTCGGCGTTCCGACCTGGGTGTTGAAAAGCCGCGGCGCAGTGTCGGCGGAGGCGGCGGAGGCGATGGCGCGCGGCGCGGCGGCGCGCGCGGGCGCCGATCTCGCGGTCTCGGTCACCGGCATCGCTGGCCCCGGCGGCGGCACGCCGGAAAAACCGATCGGCCTGGTCTATTTCGCCAGCTTCTGTTCGGTGAATGGCGTGCGCGGCGCGGTGCGCCGCTACGGCAATCCCGGACGCGACGCCGTGCGCCTGGAGTCGGTGCGTCAGGCGCTTTTCATGCTGCGCAACGCCCTGGAACGGCGCGGCGGCGGCTCCAGCCTGCGCATTGGCGGCTGACTAGGATTCCTCCACATCCCCGATGTCTTCGGGATAGCGGCGCACGGCCTCGTTGGCGAAGGCGTCCATAATCATGTGCGCCGCGCGGCCCTTGGCGCTCTCAAACGCCAGCTTCAGCACCGGATTGCGGAATGCGTATTCCACGCGGAAATCCATCAGGGTGGAGCCATCCGGCAGGCGCTCGAACTGCCAGTGATTGGCCAGCGCCTCGAACGGGCCGGACAGATAGGAAACATCGATACGCAGCGCCGGACGGTTCAGCAGCACGCGCGTGGTGAACCGCTCGCGCACAAAGCCGTAACCGACAGCGGTTTCTGCGACCATCGTTGAGACGCCTTCCGCCCCTTCGCTTTCTTCCATTACGCGCATGGCGGCGATGAAGGGCACAAAGCGCGGATAGGCGCGCACATCCGCGACCAGATCGAACAATTCTTCGGGCCGGCGCCGCACGCGCATCTTGTGTTCATAGACGTTCACGAGGCGGTCAGGCCCCGGCGCCGGGGCGGCCCGTCTGCGCTTCGCGCGCCGCGCGCAGCCGCGCGAAATCCTCGCCAGCATGATGGCTGGACCGCGTGAGCGGGCTGGCCGAGACCATCAGAAAGCCCTTGGCGCGCGCGATGGTCTCCAGCGCCCGGAATTCCTCCGGCGTCCAGAACCGGTCGATGGCGGCGTGTTTCTTCGTCGGTTGCAGATACTGGCCGACGGTGAGGAAATCGACGCCGGCCGAGCGCATGTCGTCCATCACCTGCATCACCTCCTCCTTCGTCTCGCCGAGTCCGACCATCAGGCCCGACTTGGTGAATTGCGAGGGGTCGCGCTCTTTCACCCGTTCCAGCAGGCGCAAGGAATGAAAATAGCGCGCGCCGGGGCGGATGGAGAGATACAGGCGCGGCACGGTCTCCAGATTATGGTTGAACACATCCGGCTTCGCGTCGATCACGCGCTCGGCCGCGCCGTCCTTGCGCAGAAAATCGGGCGTCAGGATTTCAATGGTCGTGCCCGGCGAGGCGGCGCGGATCGCCTGGATCACCTCCACGAAATGCTGCGCGCCGCCATCTTCCAGGTCGTCGCGGTCGACGCTGGTAATGACCACATGCGCCAGTCTCATGCGCGCCACGGCGCGGCCGATCTTGGCCGGCTCTTCCGCGTCCACCGGTCCGGGCAGGCCGGTGCGCACATTGCAGAAGGCGCAGGCGCGCGTGCAGATCTCGCCCAGGATCATGAAGGTGGCGTGGTTCTTCGCCCAGCATTCACCGAGATTGGGACAGCCCGCTTCCTCGCACACCGTGACCAGACCCTCCGCCTTCACGGCGGCGCGGGTTTCCTCCACCCCCTTGCCGGCGGGGGCGCGCACGCGAATCCAGTCCGGCTTTTTGGGCGCGGGATTGTCCGGCCTGCCCTGTTTTTCAGGGTGCCTGACGGTGTTTTCGCGGGCCCCGTCAGGGCCGGGTCCGGAACGGTCGCGCAGCGTGTCGATTATTGTCGCCATATGGCCGCAACATGGCGCGGGCGCATGGACCGCGCAAGCGCGTCTCTGTATGGCCGTCATGCGCAAAATGCGGAACAATGCCAAGGTCATGGGAGCGAAGATGACAGGCGCGCAGAGCTTCAATCGGGCCAAAGCAAAGGTGACCCTGACGGCGGCGCTGGCCCGCGCGCGGCGGCGGCGCGGCGGCAAGCATGTGGTGATCGAGGATTTCGACGGCCGGAAGCTCACCTATAACGACCTGACCAAGGCGGTCTATGCGCTGGGCTCGGCGCTGTCGCGCAGAACGGCAAAAGGCGCGGCAGTTGGCGTCATGATGCCCACCGGCGCGCCGGGCCTGATCTCCGTGTTGGCGCTCTCCGCCTATGGCCGCGTGCCGGCGATGCTGAATTTCACGGCCGGGGAGCGGGCCCTGCGCGCGGCCTGCGAGGCCGCGAAGGTGGGCGTCATCGTCACCGCGCGCGGCTTTATCGAAAAAGCCGGGCTGGAGACACTGGAAGCCGCGCTGCGCGATCATGCCGAGCTGATCTATCTCGAAGACATCCGCGCCGGGATCGGGCGCCGGGACAAGGCGATGGCGGCGCTGGGCCTGGCCGGTCTTGGCGGACTGGCCGGCGCGGGCGATCCGGACGCGACGGCGCTGATCCTGTTCACCTCCGGCTCCGAGGGCGAGCCGAAGGGCGTGGCGCTCAGCCACCGCGCCATCGTCTCCAATGTGCTTCAGGTGCGCGCGCATATCCCGGACTTCAACGACGATGACGTGTTTTTCAATCCGCTGCCGATCTTTCATTCGTTCGGACTGATCCCCGGCTGCTTGCTTCCCGTTCTGTGCGGCATGAAGGCGGCGCTGCACCCCAGCCCGCTGCAACCCAAAGAGATCGCCCAGCGGGTGAAGGAGACCGGCGCCACCATCCTGCTCGGCACCGATACGTTCGTGTCGCAATACGCTCGCGCGGGCGAGGATGGATCGCTGTCGTCGCTGCGCTTCGCGGTGTGCGGAGCCGAGCGCGTGCGCGACGAAACACGCGCGCTGCTGCGCCGGAAATACGGCGTGACGCTGCTGGAAGGCTATGGCGTGACCGAGGCCGCGCCGGTCATCAGCGTCAACCGCCCGGCGGACAACAGGCCGGGCGCGGTCGGCCCGCTGCTGCCCGGGGTCGAGGCGCGCATTGAGCCGGTCGAGGGGATTGAGGGCGGCGGACGCCTGCTGGTGCGTGGCCCCAATGTGATGAGTCATTACATCCTGCCCGGCGGCGCGACCCAAGCGCCGGCCGATGGCTGGCACGACACCGGCGATGTGGTGTCGATGGATGAGGATGGATTCCTGCGCATTCGCGGGCGGCTGAAACGCTTCGCCAAGCTGGGCGGCGAAATGGTGCCGCTCGCCATCTGCGAAAACTGCGCCGCCAGCCTGTGGCCGGACCATTCCCACGCCGCCGCCGCCATCCCGGACGGGCGCAAGGGCGAGCAGATCGTGCTGCTGACCGATTGTCCCGACGCCAACCGCGCCGATCTGCTGGCCTTCGTGCAAAATCATGGCGCGCCGGAAAACGCCGCGCCGCGCCGTATCTTCCGGGTCGACGCCATCCCTGTGCTCGGCGTCGGCAAGACCGATTTCGCCGGCGTGCATCGCCTGGCGTTGGAAAAAGCGGCGGAGGCGCCGGAAGCGCGCCCCGGCCCTGGAGCCGGGGATGGCGTGGGGATTATCCGCGTGGAGAAAGCGGAATGAGCAACAATATCGCGCCGGTTGTCGCGGCCGGTCTTGGCCTTGGTTTGAGCCTCGGTCTGCTCGCCGGATGCGACAACGCCGCGCGTCCAGAGGCGCCGGAGCTGGGCGTACGCACTGGTGCCCTGATCGAGGCGGACGGGCTGCGCTTTCGCGACCTGAACCGCAATGGCGTGCTGGACCCCTATGAGGACTGGCGGCTGGACGCGGAGACCCGCGCCGCCGATCTGGTCGCGCGCATGACGCTGGCCGAAAAAGCCGGCGCGATGATGCACGGCACATTGCCCGGCGCACAGGATGCCTACGATCTGGAGGCGCTGGAACCGCTGATCGGCGAGCGCGGGATCAACAGCTTCATCACCCGCATGGCGACCGACCCCGGACGCTTCGCCGAACAGAACAATGCGATCCAGGAGATCGCCGAATCCACCCGGCTCGGGATTCCGGTGACGATCAGCACCGATCCGCGTAATCATTTCGCCGAGACGTTCGGCGCCAGCGTCGCCGCCAGCGGCTTTTCGCAATGGCCGGAAGTGCTCGGCTTCGCCGCCATCGACGACCCCGCCGTGACGCGCGCGTTCGGCGACATCGCGCGGCAGGAATACCGCGCCGTCGGCATCCATATGGCGCTGTCGCCGCAGGCGGACCTGGCCACCGAGCCGCGCTGGTCGCGGATTGACGGCACGTTTGGCGAAGACCCGGCGCGCGCGGCGCGCATGACCGCCGCCTATATCGAGGGGTTTCAGGGCGGCGTGGAGGGCGTGACGCGGGATGGCGTCGCCACCGTAGTGAAGCACTGGGCCGGTTATGGCGCGGCGCGCGATCAGGGCTTCGACTCGCACAATTATTATGGCCGCTACGCCTCGCTGACCGAGGAAAGTCTGGCGCTGCACATTATCCCGTTCGAGGCGGCCTTCGCCGTGGGCGCGGAAGGCGTGATGCCGACCTATTCCATTCTGGAAGGCATGACGCTGGACGGCGAGCCGCTGGAACAGGTCGGCGCCGGGTTCAACGCCCAGCTTCTCACCGGCCTGCTGCGCGGCCGGCACGGCTTCGGCGGGCTGGTGCTGTCGGACTGGGCAATCACCAATGACTGCGCGCGCGCCTGCCGCGAAGGCAGCCGCCCCGGCGAGCCGCCCGCCATCGCCATGCCCTGGGGCGTGGAAGACCTCAGCCAGACCGAACGCTTCGCCAAGGGCGTGCAGGCCGGGATCGACCAGTTCGGCGGCACAATGGAAAGCCAGCGCCTGATCGAGGCGGTGGAACAGGGCATGACGGACGAGGCGCGGTTGGATGAATCCGTGATGCGGATCATGGCGCTGAAATTCCGTCAGGGCCTGTTTGAAAATCCCTATGTCGATCCGGCGGCGGTGGGGCGGCTTGTCGGCTCGGCGGATTTCCAGTCTCTGGCGACGGACGCGCAGCGCCGCTCCATCGTGCTGCTGGAAAATGACGGCGTGCTGCCATTGCCGCGCGGCGCCAGCGTGTGGCTGGAGGGCGTGGATCCGCTCGCCGCCGCGGCCGCCGGGCTTGCGGTGGCGCTGTCCCCCGCCGACGCGGATGTGGTGATTGTGCGCACCGCGACGCCGTATGAGACGCTGCACCCGGATTATTTCTTCGGCGCCATGTATCATGAGGGCGATCTCGCCTTCCTGCCGGGACAGGATGTGTTCGACCGCATCGCCGCCTATGCCAGCGCGGCGCCGGTGGTCGTGGCCGTGCATCTGGACCGGCCGGCGGTGATGACAGAATTGCAGCCCCACACGGCGGCGCTGCTGGGCGTGTTCGGAGTCAGCGACGCGGCGCTGCTGGATGTGCTGACCGGACAGGCAGCGCCGGGGGGAACGCTGCCGTTCGAGCTGCCCTCCTCCATGACGGCGGTGGAGGCCCAGCGCCCCGACCTGCCTTATGACAGCGCCAACCCGCTATTCCCCCACGGCCACGGGGAGACGTATCCGTAAAACAGATCAGTCTGGTGAGAACGCCAGCAGTTCCCGCAGCACGGCGGGCAGCGTGTCCGGCAAATCTTCCGCGATCAGGCCGGGGCCGAACATGCGCCCTGCCCGTCCGTGCAGCCATGCCCCGGCGCAGGCCGCGTCGAACGCCGCCATGCCCTGCGCCATCAGCCCGCCGATAATCCCGGCCAGCACATCGCCGGTTCCAGCGCTGGCGAGCCAGGGCGCACCTTCCGTGTTCACTACCGCCCGGCCATTTTCTGCCCCCAATGGCGGACCTGCGATCACGGTGTCCGCGCCTTTCAGCAGCACAGTGCAGCCTGCCCGCGCGGCGGCGGCGCGCGCTCTGTCGATTTTTGATCTGGCGGCTGGCGACTCCGCCAGAGCAAGGTCCGGGAACAGGCGCGCAAACTCGCCCTCGTGCGGGGTCAGCACGCAATCGGGCCGCAGCGCGGACAGCAGCGCCTCCGGCGCATCGGCGAATACGCTGAGCGCGTCGGCGTCCAGCACCAGCGCGGGGCCTTCGGCCAGCAGGTCCAGCACCAGCGCCCGCGTCGGGGCGTCTCTGCGTGCGCCCGGTCCCAGCACGGCGGCGCGCGCGCCGAACTCCCGGATCGCCTGCGCCGTCTCCGCGCCGCGCCCGGCTGCGCGCAGCACCGCGCCGGTTTCGTGCGTGGCGGCGATGTCCAGAGCGTCCGCCTCGCCGAACAGCGTGGTGAAGCCCGCTCCGGCGCGCCGCCCCCCGGCCACGGCCAGCCTTGCCGCCCCGGTCTCCTGCCGGGGGCCACAGAGCACGGCCAGCCGGCCGCGCCGGTGCTTGTTCGTCTCCAGCGCCGGCCAGGGATAAGCCGCCCGCCACAGCGCCGGTCCGTTTTCCCACATCTCCACGCCTAACCGGGCCAGGAGGGAATCGGGAATGCCGATATCGGCGACGATCACCTCGCCACACAGCGCCCAGCCGGGCAAAAGCACGTGCGCTGGCTTTTTGCGGAAGAACGTCACCGTCACGTCCGCCCGGAAACAGGGCCCGCCAGCCAGCGGCGCGCCCAGATCGCCATGCAGCCCGCTCGGCAAATCAGCCGCGATGACCGGCACATTCAGCCGGTGCGAGGCATCGGCCAGCGCCACCGCCGCGCCTTCCAGCGGGCGCGACAATCCGGCCCCGAACAGGGCGTCGATCACCAGACCGGCCCCGGACAGCGATTCGGCGCTGAGCGGCATGACCGGCCCGCCCCATTCGGCGGCGGCCCGGGCGGCGTCGCCCGCCAGACGCGAAGCCGATTCTGCCTGTGCGAGCGCATGCACAAAAACCGTGCGCCCGGCTTTTCGCAGATGCTCAGCGGCGGCGAATCCATCGCCCCCGTTGGCTCCCGGACCGCACAGAACAGCGACCGGATCCGGCGCGTCACAATCTTGTGCAGCGGAGGCGAGCGCGGCGCCCACCGCCTGCATCAGAGAATACGAAGGAATTCCAATGGCTTCCGCCGCCCGATCCGCGGCGCCTGACTGACTTGTGGAAATAATCTCGTTCATTCTAAAAAAAGGGGGTCGACGCCGTTTTTGTTGCAGTGCAGTATAATCGCTATTCTGGCATTCTGGGGCGTGGGGATGAAAAAAGTCGAAGCAATCATAAAGCCGTTCAAGCTGGACGAGGTCAAAGAGGCCCTTCAGGAGATCGGCGTTCAGGGGATGACCGTTACCGAGGCCAAGGGCTACGGGCGGCAGAAGGGACATACGGAGCTGTATCGCGGCGCCGAGTACGTCATCGACTTCCTGCCGAAGATCAAGATCGAGATCGTCGTGCCGGCGGACCTGGCGGAGCGCGTCGTAGACACGATCGTGCAAACCGCGCGGACGGAAAAGATCGGTGACGGAAAGATTTTCGTCACCACGGTTGAAGAGGCGGTCCGGATCCGGACAGGCGAGCGCGGCGCCGCCGCGCTGTGACGGCGTGGGCCGTCGCCTCACATCAATGACGCATGACGCGCGCTGGGCTGGTTTTGCCGCCCCGGCGCGCGCCGTGTAACGGCAGACACCATTTCTGGAGACCTTCCAATCATGAGCGACAGCGTTCTCAAAAAAATCAAGGACGAAGACATCAAATATGTCGACCTGCGCTTCACCGACATGCGCGGGAAGATGCAGCATGTGACCTTCGACGTCTCTCTGGTGGACGAAGAACTGCTGAGCGAAGGCACGATGTTCGATGGCTCGTCCATTTCGGGCTGGAAGGCCATCAACGAGTCCGACATGGTGCTCCTGCCCGACGCGGCGAACGCCCATGTCGATCCGTTCTTCCAGCAGCCTACCTTGGCGGTGTTCTGCGACATTCTGGAGCCCTCGGGCACGCCCTATAATCGTGATCCGCGCTCCATCGCCAAAAAGGCGGAAGCCTATGTGAAGCAGTCCGGCGCCGGCGATTCGGCGTTCTTCGGCCCTGAGGCCGAGTTCTTCGTGTTTGACGATGTGCGCTGGACCACCAGCCAGGCCGAGACAGGCTATGCCATCGATTCGACCGAACTGCCCGCCAATACCGGCACGCGCTACGAAAACGGTAATATGGGCCACCGGCCCGGCCCAAAGGGCGGCTATTTCCCGGTGCCGCCGATCGATTCCGGCCAGGATCTGCGCGGCGAAATGCTGGCGGTGATGGACCAGATCGGCCTTCAGGTCGAAAAGCACCACCATGAGGTGGCCCCGGCCCAGCACGAGCTTGGCCTGAAATTCTCGACCCTGGTCACGATGGCCGACCGCATGCAGCTCTACAAATATGTGGTGCACAATGTCGCGCACGCCTTCGGCAAGACCGCGACCTTCATGCCCAAGCCAATGTGGAACGACAACGGCTCCGGCATGCACGTCCACCAGTCGATCTGGAAAGATGGCAAACCGCAATTCGCCGGCGACCGCTACGCCAACCTCTCAGAGACCTGCCTCTATTATATTGGTGGCATCATCAAGCACGCCAAAGCGATCAACGCATTTTCCAACCCGTCCACCAATTCCTACAAGCGTCTGGTGCCCGGCTTCGAAGCGCCGGTCCTGCTGGCCTATTCGGCGCGCAACCGCTCGGCCTCTATCCGTATCCCGCACGGCACATCGCCGAAAGCCAAGCGGATCGAGACCCGCTTCCCGGACCCGATGGGCAACCCGTATCTGACCTTCACGGCGCTGCTGATGGCCGGTCTGGACGGCATTGAAAACCGTATCCATCCGGGCGATCCGCTGGACAAGAACCTCTACGACCTGCCGCCTGAGGAATTGCAGGGCGTGCCGACTGTCTGCGGCAGTCTGCGCGAAGCGATGGCCAGCCTGGACGCCGATCGCGCCTTCCTGACCAAAGGCGGCGTAATGGATGATGATTTCATCGACGCCTATATCGAACTGAAGATGGAAGAGGTGCTGCGCTACGAAATGCACCCACATCCGGTCGAATTCGATATGTATTACAAGGCATAAGACGGAAGCCCTCATCTTCATGTAAAGCTTCAGTAACGGGCTCCGCGGGCGACTGCGGAGCCCGTTTCGCATCCACAGCCCGCCATGCTGTAACAGCGTGTATCGACAACACACGGGCCCGGCGTTCGCAGCGCATGGCCCCCACACCCCGACTCAGACATTTTCGGCCAATGGCGAAAGCAAAGACCCCGGCAAAAAAACGCGACGACGACCTGTTCGCCGGCAAAGGCGGACCCAGGGCCGAGTCCGGCTACACCGCGCGTGACATCGAGGTGCTGGAGGGACTGGAGCCCGTCCGCAAGCGCCCTGGCATGTATATCGGCGGCACGGACGAGCGCGCGCTGCACCATCTCTTCGCCGAGGTGCTGGACAATGCGATGGACGAGGCGGTCGCCGGCTATGCCGACCGTATCGACGTGCATCTGGGCGCGGACGGGTTTGTCTCCGTCGCCGATAACGGGCGCGGCATCCCGGTCGATGCGCACCACAAATTCAAGAACAAGTCGGCGCTGGAGGTGATCCTCACCACGCTGCATTCCGGCGGCAAATTCTCCGGCAAGGCCTACAAGACCAGCGGCGGCCTGCACGGTGTCGGCGTCTCGGTCGTCAACGCGCTGTCGGAGATTCTGGAGGTGGAGGTGGCGCGCGACCGCACGCTCTACCGGCAGGAATATGCCCGCGGCGCGCCGAAGACGAAGCTGAAGGAAATCGGCGCGGCCCCGAACCGGCGCGGCACGAAAGTGCGCTTTCATCCCGACCCGGAAATCTTCGGCGAACGGGCGAAGTTCCGCCCTGCCCGCGTCTTCGCCATGGCGCGGTCAAAGGCGTATCTGCATCGCGGCGTCACCATCCGCTGGCGCTGCGACCCGGAAATCGCCGGCGAGGACGCACCGGAAGAAGCGGTGCTGCACTTCCCCGGCGGACTGGCGGACTTTCTGCTGGAGCAGTTCGGCGCGCGCCGTACGGTCACGGCCGAACCCTTCACCGGGCGGATCGAGCGTGCCGAGGGCCACGGCGCGGTGGAATGGGCCGTGGCCTGGACCGCCGCCGGGTTTGGCGAGGCGGACGGCTTTGTCCGCTCCTACTGCAACACCGTCGCAACCCCGGACGGGGGCGCGCACGAGGCGGGGCTGCGTGCGGCGCTGACTAAGGGCCTGCGCGCCTATGCGGAAAGCGCCGGAAAGGCCAAACGCGCCAGCGCCGTGACGCCGGATGACGTGATGGCCGGCGCCGGGGCGATGGTCTCGGTCTTCATCTCCAATCCGGAATTTCAGGGCCAGACCAAGGACCGGCTGGCCAATCCCGAGGCCGCGCGCCTGGTCGAACAGGCCATGCGCGACCCGTTCGACCACTGGCTGGCGGCCAGCCCGCGCGAAGCCGAGCGCCTGCTCGATTTCGTGATCGAGCGCGCGGAAGAACGTGCGCGGCGGCGTCAGGAAAAAGAGGTCAGCCGCAAATCGGCGATGAAGAAGCTTCGCCTGCCCGGCAAGCTGGCCGACTGTTCCGGCGCCGAAGCGGAGGGATCGGAGCTGTTTCTGGTCGAAGGCGACTCGGCTGGCGGCTCGGCCAAACAGGCGCGCGACCGGCGCACCCAGGCCGTGCTGCCGCTGCGCGGCAAGATCCTGAATGTGGCCAGCGCTGGCGCCGACAAGATCGCCAAGAACCAGGAACTGGCGGACCTGACGCTGGCCCTGGGCGTGCAGACGGGCAGCCGGTTCGATCTGGACGCCCTGCGCTATGAGCGCGTCATCATCATGACCGACGCCGATGTGGACGGCGCGCACATCGCCTCGCTGCTCATCACGTTTTTCTACACCTCGATGAAGCCGCTGATCGAGGCCGGGCGGCTTTATCTGGCCATGCCGCCGCTCTACCGGCTCAGCCAGGGCGGCAAGACCGCCTATGCCCGCGACGACGCGGACAAGGACCGGCTGCTGAAGGACGAGTTCAACGGCCGCGGCAAGGTGGAGATCAGCCGCTTCAAGGGCCTTGGCGAAATGATGCCGGCGCAACTGAAAGAGACGACGATGAGCCCGGCCACGCGCACCCTCGCCCGCGTCACGCTGGAGGACGCCGCCCGCGCGGAAGCCGAGGCGCTGATCGAAACGCTGATGGGCCGCAAGCCGGAACTGCGCTTCCGCTACATCCAGGACCACGCGGCGTTCGTCGAGGAGATCGACGTTTAGGTTGCCGGCTTCAGACGGGCATAAGTCCGCATTCCTTGACTTTCCCGTGCGAATCCACCATGTGCCGCGTGTCCGTTGCGCGCCGGGAAAGGGCGTGCGCCCTTTCGCCAGACGCCGCCCCGTCTCCCGGAGACGGCCCGGCCAAGGCCCAACGCAGCCGCAGCCCCGGCAATGATCCCGGCGCGGCCATAGAGAGACTGAATGAAATCCCAGGAATTGACCGGACAGGATTTGTCCACTGACGCCGTGCAAGCGGAGCCCCAGGCTCAGGCCAGCATCACCTTCGCCGATCTGGGGCTTGGCCCCAAACTTCTCGCGGCGCTCGAAGCCTCCGGCTACACCACCCCGACCCCGATCCAGCAGCAAGCCATACCCTCCGCCTTGCAGGGGCGCGACGTTCTGGGCATCGCCCAGACCGGCACCGGCAAGACCGCCGCCTTCGCGCTGCCGATGATCGAGCGCCTGTCGCGCGGCCGGGCGCGGGCGCGCATGCCGCGCAGCCTGGTTCTGGCCCCCACGCGCGAACTGGCCGACCAGGTGGCCGAGCAGTTCCGCAAATACGCCAAGGACTACAAGCTGAACATGGCGCTGCTGATCGGCGGCGTCTCTATGGGCGAGCAGGAAAAGGTGCTGAACGCCGGCGCCGACATCATCATCGCCACGCCCGGCCGTCTGCTCGACCTGTTCGAGCGCGGCAAGATCCTGCTGGGCGGGGTCGAGGTGATGGTGGTCGACGAAGCCGACCGCATGCTGGACATGGGCTTCATTCCCGATGTCGAGCGTATCTTCAAGCTGACGCCCTTCACGCGCCAGACGCTATTCTTCTCGGCCACTATGCCGAGGGAAATCCAGCATCTGGTGGACCAGTTCCTTCAGGGCGCTGTGCGGGTAGAGGCCGCCCGGCCCGCCACCACCGCCTCGACCATCACGCAGAGCCTGGTGCGCGTGCGCGACAAGGCGCCCGCCGCCAAGCGCAAGGCGCTGCGCGATGCAATCGACGCGATGGACGTGAAGAACGCCATCGTGTTCTGCAACCGCAAGCGCGATGTCGATGTCGTGGCCCGCAGCCTTCAGCGGCACGAATACTCCGCCGCGCCGATTCATGGCGATCTGCCGCAGAGCGAGCGCATGGCGACGCTGAAGCGGTTTCGCGACGGCGCGCTGCGCCTTCTGGTGGCCAGCGACGTGGCGGCGCGCGGGCTGGACATCCCGGATGTCAGTCACGTCTTCAACTACGACCCGCCGAACAGTCCTGATGACTATGTTCATCGTATCGGCCGCACCGGCCGCGCTGGCAAAAAAGGCGCCTCCATCACCATCGCCGGGCCGGAGGATTCGAAAAAGCTGAAAGCCATCGAGGACATGCTGGGGGGGCCGATCCCGCCGCTGGACCTCAAGGGCGGCGCCAAAGCGGAAGAGCCCGTCAGCGAGAACAAGGCCGCCGAAACCCTATCTGAAGCGCCCGATACGGAAATCGTCGCGACGGAAGCTGATCCTGCGGAGACTCCGGAAACAGCGCCGCGTGAAGGTGCTGGGCGCCGCCGGGGGCGGCGCGGAGGACGCAAGCGGAAGGACGGACGTACTGCGCCGGACACGCAGACGAAGGAGGCGCAAGAGGCGAAAGAAGAACCCGCCGCCGCTGCAAAACTTCAGAAAGCTGCGAAAAGCGAGCCGGGCGATGCATCGCCGGAGGATGTCGAAGACGCGATGGAACAGCCGCCGCTGCGGCGTGAGGGCGGCGACTCCTCAGGAACACAGCGCCGGGGTCCGGCCGGCTTCGGCGATCATGTGCCGGCCTTCGTCACCCGCTCCGTGCGCGAACGCCTGAACGACCTGGCCGGGGCCTGACCTTTCACCTTCCCGCCTTTCCTTCATAATATGCGCGGCGTTTACCGCCCATTTCCGGTTTGGTCCTAGAACCGGCGGAAATGGGTGGGGGAGTTTATGAACGAGCGTCTGAAACAGGCCGAGGGCGCCGAGCTTGCACGCCAGGTGCTGGAAGAGCTTCTGGAACGGAACATCCCGCCCAGCGCTCTTAATTATGAAATCTGGCTGACCCACAAGCTGGGCGATAACGCGCCGTTAAGCGCGGAGATCGAAGCCTTGCTGGCCGATGGCGTGAATTTCAACGAGGTCACCTGCCAGCGTCTCTACGACGCACATTTCACCAAACAGCTTCTGGAAGAGGCGCTGAACAGCGCCGGCTCTTCCATGACGCGGGAACTGGAGGAGGTGCAGCACCGCCTGGAAGAAGCCGGACGCAACACTGCCGCCTATGGCCGTGCGCTGGAAGGCGCCAGCGGCACATTCGACAAGGCGGATCCGGCCGCTCTGCACTCTCTGGTCGGGGTTCTGATGGACGCCACGCACAAAATGCAGCGTCATACCCAGTCTCTCGAAGCTCAGCTCAACCGTTCTTCCAGCGAGGTGCGCAATCTGCGGGTCAACCTTCAGCGCGTGCGCGAACAGGCTATGACTGACGCGCTGACCGGCATCGCCAACCGCAAACGTCTGGACGAGGCGCTGGCGAAAGCCGCCGAAGCCTGCGCCGCATCCGGCGAGCCTCTGTCGGTCGCCATCGCTGATATCGACCATTTCAAACGCTTCAACGACACCTGGGGCCACCAGACTGGTGATCAGGTGATCCGCTTCGTCGCCCATTCGCTGGTCGGCGCAGCTGATCGCGAAGGCGAGGTCGGCCGGTATGGCGGCGAGGAGTTCGTGGTGGTGATGAAGGGCGTGGCGCTGGAACGCGCGGCGCAGATCACCGAGAATGCCCGCACCGCGGTGGAGAAAAAACGCCTGATGCGCCGGTCCACGAATGAGGATCTTGGAGCAATCACCATGTCCGCCGGCGTAGCGCAGCTGCGGCCCGGCGAAACCGCCGCGTCGCTGGTCGCGCGCGCCGACGCCCTGCTCTATCAGTCCAAGCACAACGGCCGAAACCGGGTCACTGTCGAGGCGCCGGAAAGCGCTGCCGCCGCGGCCTGAGACTGTTTCTGAGAGTGAGATAACAAAAAGGCGGCGCATTGCGCCGCCTTTCTTTTTTGGGCTTACGCCTGTGTGAAGACGTCACCTAGCGTGCGCCCAGACGCACGTCAGCTCCTGTGCGCGCATTGGCGCTCATACCTGTATCCAGCCCAAGGGCGGACTCCAGGCTGGCGCCGGCCGGAACCCATACCCATCCCCGGTTCTCGACATGAACATAAGAACCGTGCTCGTGGTCCTGCCGTTGCGTCACGCGCAGGCCAGCCTGTACGTTGGCGGGAGCGGCGACATCGCCGCGAAATCCGGCTCTCGTATCTGTCTGCGTTCTCGTATCCGCCCGTGTATTGGTCCGCAGGCGCGTATCCGGCCGGACATCGGCGCTCGGCAAGGCCGTACGCGGCGCATCCAGATGCGCCCCGCCCCGGACAGTAGAGTCGACCGCGCCCCGGGCGCCGGCGTCCAGCGGCCCGGTATTCAGCGCGCCGCTGGCCTGACCGGTTAGGCCGCCCGCGACATCGCCGCCAAGAAGTTGCGCACTGGCGCCGCTTACGCCGAACGCAAACGCGCCCGCCGCCGCAGCAAGCATATGATGCATGCGCATGGTGTTTCTCCCAATCGACCAGCCATGCACGCTGGCCACATGGAAAACGCGGAGCCCTGCCTCAGGGTTTCCGGTCCGTTGCATGCTGTTCATGTTCCTTCGAGCGGCGGGCTTGCGCGCGGGCTCCGCCGGGCTTACGCCCGGGCGATGATCGCGGAAGGATTAAGAGGCGTATTTCTGGTCGCGGCGGGGGGCGCTGCGGGCTCCATGCTGCGCTATTTGGCGTCGGCGCTCGCGCTACGGACGCTGGGGCCGAACTGGCCTTGGGGCACGCTGTTCGTGAATGTCACGGGCGGGCTGGCGATGGGCCTGCTGATCGGCTGGCTGGCTGCGCGCACCGGCGGGGAATGGCGCGATCTGCGCCTGTTTCTCGGTATCGGGGTTCTGGGCGGTTTCACCACCTTTTCTGCGTTTTCACTGGAAACGGCGTTGATGATCGAGCGGCGCGAGTGGGCGGGCGCCGGGCTGTATACCGGTCTTTCCGTCGTGCTGTGCGTCGCGGCGCTGTTCGCGGGGCTGATCCTGATGCGGCGTCTCGCGGGATGAGCGTGCGCACCGACACGGTGACCGAAGCCGAGGCGGGAGCCCGGCTGGACCGCTGGCTGCGCCGCCGCTTCCCGGACCTGACCCAGGGGCGGATCGAAAAACTGCTGCGCACCGGCCAGATCCGGGTGGACGGCGCCCGCGCAAAATCCGCGACCCGGCTGGAGGCGGGCCAGAGCGTGCGCATCCCGCCGCTGCCGGACAGCAAGGCTGGTGAGGCCGCCGCGCCCTCCCCCTTCAGCGCCACGCGCCCGCCGGTAGCGGAAAAGGACGCAGCCTTTATCCGCTCGCTTGTTCTTTATGAAGACGATGCGCTAATCGCGCTGAACAAGCCTTCAGGGCTGGCAGTCCAGGGCGGCAGCAAGCAGAGCCGGCATCTGGACGGGATGCTGCCCGCGCTTGTGCGGCGGGGCGGCGAGACGCCGCGCCTTGTCCACCGGCTGGATCGCGACACCAGCGGTGTGATTGTGGTCGCCAAGAGCGCGGATGCGGCGGCCGGGCTCGCGGCGGCCTTTCGCTCGCGCGCGGCGAAAAAAACCTATTGGGCCGTGGTGCTGGGCGTCCCCCGCCCGCCACAGGGCGAGATTTCCGGCTGGCTGCGCAAGAGCGCCGGCGGCGCGCACGGGCGCGAGCAGATGGACCTGGCCCGGCATGGCGAGGAAGACGCCCGCCACGCCCGCACGCTTTATTCGGTGATCGACACGGCGGGCCAGCGCGCTGCCTGGATCGCACTGCGTCCCATCACCGGTCGCACGCATCAATTGCGGGTGCAGATGGCGGCGTTCGGTCATGCCATCGCCGGCGACCGCAAATACACCTGCGACCGGCCGACGCCGGAGACGCTGCCGCCGCGCCTGCATCTGCACGCGCGCGAGCTGGTCCTGCCCCGCCCCGGCGGTGCGCTGACCCTGACCGCGCCGCTCCCGCCGCACCTGTGTGAAGCGTTTGAGACGCTGGGTTTTGACGAGGCCCGCGCGCCGGCCGATCCATTCGCAGGGCTTGAATGAAACGGTTTTACAAAGTCGCCAATGTCAGCGAATTCGATGACGGCTTCGCCGTGGTGCTGGACGGGCGGCCCATGCGCACGCCGGCGGGCGCGCCGCTCACTTTGTCCGCGCGTGCGGCGGCGCAGTTGCTGGCGGCGGAATGGGACCGCCAGGGCGAGACGGTGGATATGCGCGCCATGCCGCTGACCCGGCTGGTCAATGTCGCCATCGACCGCACGCCGGACGCGCGCGAGGGTGTAGCAGCCGAAATTGCGCGTCATGGCGAAACCGACCTGCTCTGCCATCTGGCCGGGACGCCGGCGGAACTGGCCGCGCGCCAGGCCGCGTTGTGGACACCGCTGCGCGACTGGGCGGCGGAGACGCTCGGCGCGCCGCTGGTTCCCGTGCGCGGCGTTCTGGCCGCGGCGCAACCACAGGATTCGCTGGAGCGGCTGCGCACGCTGGCGCTGGCGCTGGACAATGTACGCCTGACAGCGCTGGCGCACGCTACGGCGCTGCTAGGCTCGGCGGTGCTCGGCTTTGCGCTCCAGCGCGAACGGCTGACGGCGGACGAAGCCTTCGCCCTTTCCATGCTCGACGCCGACTGGCAAGCGGAGCAATGGGGCCGGGACGCGGAGGCAGAAACGAAGGCGGCCGCCTTGCGCAGCGAACTTGGTGCACTCGAAAGCCTATTTATAGCAATCGGTTAACCCTAAACGAGTGGCCGCAACCGCCGATTAACGCTCTTCCGGATAGAGTCTCCCGGAATGGAGTTTCGGGGTGGGGCTATGGCGTCGTCGGCGGCCGGAAGGCCAATCATCATCAAGAAGATCAAAAAAGGTCACGACCACGGCCATCATGGCGGCGCGTGGAAAGTGGCCTATGCCGACTTCGTCACGGCGATGATGGCCTTCTTCCTGCTGATGTGGCTGCTCAACACGACATCGCCGGAACAGAAGCGCGGCATCGCCGACTATTTCGCGCCGGCCAGCGTCAGCGCATCGACCTCCGGCTCCGGCGCCATTCTGGCCGGCGCAGCGCTGGGCGATGACGGCGCTCTGGACCGCGGCTCATCGACCGTGATCGAGCGCCTCTCGCCGCAATCCGAGGCGGAATCCAACGACAACGACACAGAGCGCGCCAGTCAGGACCAGACCACCGCCAACAGCGCCGCGCAGTTCGAGGAAGCGCGCGCCGAGGAAGCCAGCTTCCGCAGCGCCGAAATGTCGTTGCGCCAGGCGATGCAGGACATGCCGGAACTGGCTGAACTCTCCAGACACCTGATTATCGACGAAACGCCGGAAGGCCTGCGCATCCAGATCGTGGACCAGGAAGGCCGCCCGATGTTCGAGCCCGGCTCCGCCGAACCGATGGAGCGGGCGCGCATCCTGCTGCGCGCCATCGGCCAGGTTGCAACGCGCCTGCCCAATCGCGTGACGATTGCCGGTCATACCGACGCTGGCCCCTCGCCCGCACCCTCCTATACGAACTGGGAGCTTTCGGCCGACCGCGCCAACACCTCCCGCCGCCTGTTGCAAGAGGCGGGACTGGGGGCAGACCGGATCTATACCGTTTCCGGCAAGGCGGGCTCCGAGCCACTGTTCGCCGATGACCCCTATGGGTCCGGCAACCGGCGCATTTCCATCGTGCTGCTGCGCGAAGCTCCGGTTCTGCCACCCGACTACCGGCCATAAGCGCTGTTACAGCAAAAACCGGCCCCCCCATTTCAGGGTGCGGCCTGGCACGGCTAGAATACGCGGATGGATTCCGCCCGACTACCGGCCCGGCTGTGACGCGGCATTTCGACACCCGCGCGATGCAGTTCTTCATCACGCGCCCGTCCGCGTGCCCGTATCTGCCCGGCCGGACAGAGCGGAAGGTGTTCGCCCATCTGGATAGCATGGGCGGCCCCGGAACGGTGGATTCCATGACCCGAGCCGGATTCCGCCGGTCGCAGAACGTCATCTACCGCCCGGCCTGTGAGGGCTGCGATTCCTGCCTGTCCGCCCGCGTGCCGGTGGAGGGCTTTAGGCCCTCGCGCGCCCAGCGCCGCACGCTGCGCCGCAATCGCGACCTGATCGCCAGCGAGGAAGCCGCCAAGGCGACGCCGGAGCAGTTCATCCTGCTGAAACGCTATCTCGCCGCGCGCCATCGCGGCGGCGGCATGAACGACATGAATTTCGGCGATTATGTCGCGATGGTGGAAGGCGCCTGGTCGCGCGCACGAATTTTTGAATACCGCCTCAGGGACGCGGACGGCGCGCCGGACCGGCTGATGGGCGTGGCGCTGACCGACCTCGTCTCGGACGGCTTGTCCATGGTCTACAGCTTTTTCGAGCCCGACGCCCCCGCCCGCAGCCTGGGCGCCTATATGATTCTGCACCATCTCGGCGAGGCTCTGGCCCGGGGCGGCGCTTACGTTTATCTGGGCTATTGGGTGCCCGGCAGTCCGAAAATGGACTACAAGGCGCGCTTCCGTCCGCTGGAGGTATTGGGGTCTGGCGGCTGGGTCGATCACGCGGAACGGGGAGACGCATATGGACCGCAGGACATTCCTTAAGGCCGGCGCCGCCGGAGCCGGAGCGGCGGCCCTGGCCGCCTGTTCCGAAGGTGGGCAGCAGGCCGCGTCCGGCGGGACGGCTGCGCCGGCGCGAACCGGACGCGCGCGCCGCCTGAACATGGTCACGGCATGGCCTGCGAATTTCCCCGGTCTTGGCGACATGGCGACCCGCACCGCGCGCATGATCGAGCAACTCACCGAAGGGGCGCTGGAAGTGCGCGTCTATGCCGATGGCGAGGTGGTCCCGGCGCTGGAAGCCTTCGACGCCGTGTCGTCCGGCGCCGCCGACATGTATCACGCCGCCGAATATTACTGGCAGGGCAAGGCGCGCGGCTTCAGCCTGTTCACCGCCATCCCGATGGGCTTCACGGCGCAGGAAATGTTCGCCTGGCACCATTTCGGCGGCGCCAAGGAGCTGCATCACGAGCTTTCCGCGCAGTTCAACGTGATTTCCTTCCCGGCCGGCAACACGACCCACCAGATGGGCGGCTGGTTCCGGCGGCGCATGGAAACGGTCGAGGATTTCCGCGGCCTGCGGATGCGCATACCGGGCCTTGGCGGAGATGTGATCCAGCAGCTCGGCGCCACGACCGTCACCCTGCCCGGCGGCGAGATTTTCCAGGCGATGCAATCGGGCGCCATCGACGCCACCGAATGGGTCGGCCCGTGGAACGACATGGCGTTCGGCCTGCACCGTGTGGCGCAGTATTATTATGGCCCCGGCTTTCACGAATCCGGTTCGGCCCTGCATTGCGGCATCAATCTGGGCGTCTGGAACTCTCTTTCCAGTTTCGAGCAGAACGCCATCGAACGCGCCTGCGACTGGGCCACCCATATGTCGGTCGCGGAATTCACACACCAGAACGCCCTTGCCCTGCAAACGCTGGAGCGGGATCACGGCATTCAGGTCCAGTTCTTCTCTGACCAGATCTGGCAGCGGTTTGAGGAAGCTTCGAACGACGTGATGTCCAGCATCGGCAATTCCGATCCGCTGACGCGCCGCATCTATGAAAGCTATCTGGCGGCGCGTGAGCAGTATCTTGGCTGGGCGAGGGTTTCCGACGGCCCCTATCTGCGCCATCGCCAGCTTGCCGCAGAGCGCACCGCGTCGCGATGACCGCCTGGCAGGTCTGGTCCGGCGTTGGCGCCGCGCTCGGCTGGATCGGCTGGGCGCTGTCGCCGCTGCTTCTGCTGCCGCTGCTAGGTCTGATCCTGCCGCGCCTGCTGGCCGAACCGATGGGGATGTTGTCGCGCGCCGCTGATAACATCAACATGGTGATCGGCTGGGCGTCGAAATGGCTGGCCGTCGCGCTGGTCGCCGTGGTCTGCTGGAATGTGGTGGAGCGCTATGTCTTCGGCATCGGCACCGTCAAACTCCAGGAAAGCATTCTGTATCTGCACGCCGCGCTGTTTATGCTGGCTGTCGGCGCCACACTGCTGTCCGACGGCCATGTCCGTGTCGACCTGATCTATGCGCGGCTCGGCCCGCGTGGCCAGGCGCTCACAAATCTGGTCGGCACATATGTATTCCTGATCCCGGTCTGTATCCTGATCCTGCGCGAATCCGCGCCCTATGTCGCGTCGAGTTGGCGGGTCGGGGAAGGCTCGCGCGAGATTCAGGGCCTGCCCTATGTCTATCTTCTGAAAACGCTGATCCCCACCTTCGCCATTCTGCTGCTGATCCAGGCGTTCAGCCTGGCCGCGAACAGCGCCCTGATCCTGACCGGACGGCGCAGCCCGGAGCAGACCCCGGAAACGCCCCCGCTGACGCCCTGACAAGATGGAACTGAACGAAATCCTCGCCGTGCTGATGTTCGTCGCGGTGATCGCCGCGATGCTGCGCGGCTTCCCCGTGGCCTTCACGCTGGCCGGTGTGGCGCTGTTGTTCGCCGGGCTGGGCGTGGCGCTGGACATGTTCCAGCCGAACCTGCTGCGCGCCTTGCCCTCACGCATCTATGGCGCGGTAATGGTGAACGAGCTTCTGGTCGCCGTACCGCTGTTCATCTTCATGGGCGTGATGCTGGAGAAATCCCGCATCGCCGAGGAATTGCTGGAGACAATGGGCGCGCTGTTCGGACCGCTGCGCGGCGGGCTTGGCATTTCGGTCATCGTTGTCGGCGCACTGCTCGCCGCCTCGACAGGCATTGTCGGCGCCACGGTGGTGACAATGGGATTGTTGTCGCTGCCGGTGATGCTGAGGCGCGGCTATTCCGTTCCGCTGGCCACCGGCGCGATCACCGCCTCTGGCACGCTCGGGCAGATTCTACCGCCCTCCATCGTGCTGATCCTGCTCGGCGACCAGATTTCCAATGCGCACCAGACGGCGCAGCGTTCGCTCGGCAATTTCGCGCCCAACCCCGTCTCGGTCGGCGATCTGTTCGCCGGCGCGCTGCTGCCGGGCCTGCTGCTGGTCGGGCTCTATATCCTGTTCATGATCGGCATGGCGATCTTCCGTCCCGCCTCCGCGCCGGCGGTGCCGACACAGACTGGCAACTCCTGGGCCTTTATCTGGAAGATCGTCAACGCCCTCGCCCCGCCAGTGATCCTGATCGTCGCCGTGCTGGGTTCGATCCTGGGCGGGCTCGCGACGCCGACAGAGGCGGCGGCGGTCGGCGCGCTGGGCGCGACTCTGCTGGCCGGCTTCCGCTGCGCCGGAGCGGACGGAGTCAATCCGCGGCTCGGCCGGGTGGTGATCGGTTTCGGGGCGCTGGCGCTGGTCGGGGTGATTGCGATGGGCGCGTCTTTCGACCTGCGCATCGGCCGCGCCGTGGTGAGTCCCGCTGAAAGCGCGCTGATCACGCTGGCGCTGGCGCTGTGCGCAGCCGCCGTGCTGGGCGCGGCCTGGGCCGCTTTGCGTCTGGTCCGCACCGGCGTGCTGGGCGGGGTCAGCGCCTCCACCGCGCGGATCACCGCCATGGTCTTCATGATCCTGATCGGCGCGACGCTGTTCAGCCTGGTGTTCCGCGGATTTCGGGGCGATGAGCTGGTCGAGGCGATCCTGCACAGCCTGCCCGGCGGCATGTGGGGCGCGCTGGCCGCCGTGATGCTGGCGATGTTCATCCTCGGCTTCTTCCTTGATTTCATCGAGATCATTTTCGTGGTGGTGCCGATTGTCGCCCCGGCGCTGTTTCTGATGGGCATCGATCCGATCTGGCTGGGCGTAATGATGGCGATCAATCTCCAGACCTCGTTTATGACGCCACCCTTCGGATTCGCGTTGTTCTATCTGCGCGGCGTGGCGCCGCCACAGGTCAGGACAATGCAGATCTATCGCGGCGCCATTCCCTTTATCGGACTCCAGATTCTGGCGCTGGTGATTGTGGCGCTGTTCCCGCAGATCGCGACCTGGCTGCCGGAATTGCTGAATACGCGATAGCGTTTCCAGGCGAAGTGGGAACCGGTTCGCCGTCCGGAAACGCGGCAAAACAAAGAGTTGGATTTCTGCGATTCTAAGAAGAGCGAAAATGCTCTATCGCCGCGGATCAGCTCAGCCCCACGGCCCGGCGGGGCGTGCGCCCCAGGGGCCATCATCCTGGGACGCGGCGGCGGGCGGTGGCGCGCCCGGTCCCGGATCGCGCCCGCCGGCATATTGCACCAGAGCGGCGATGCGCTTTTCAATCGGCGGGTGCGTGGCGAACATATCCATAAAGTCCGCCTTCGGATGATGCAGGAACATTTCCCGCACCATGCCGGGCGCATTCTGCACCGGCGCACTACCGGAAATCTTGCGCAGGGCGGTAATCATCGCATCGGGATTCTTGGTCAGCTCCACCGCCCCGGCATCGGCCAGATATTCGCGCCGCCGCGACATGGCGAAACGGATCAGGATCGCCAGCGTATACGCCACAACCATGATCGCGATGGCGATCAGGATCACAGCGCCTCCACCCTTTCCGCCGCCGCGCTGGCCGCCGCCGCGCCGGCCGCCGCCGCGCCGGCCCATGCTGCTGTAGAACATGCCGCGCACCAGCATCTCTCCGACAAAGGAGATGATGCCGACAAAGATGATGGCGATGACCAGCAGCCGGATGTCCTTGTTGCGGACATGTGTCAGCTCGTGCGCCATCACCGCCTCCACCTCGTCCCGGTTCAGCCGGTCCAGCAGGCCGCGCGTGAAGGTAATGGATGCGCGCTTATCGCTCAGCCCCGTGGCGAAGGCGTTCATGGCATCCGTCTCCACGATCTTCAGTCTCGGCATCGGCATGCCGCGTGAGACGCAGAGATTTTCCAGCATGTTGTAGAGCTGGGGATTGTCCTGGCGCGTCAGCGATTTGGCGCCAACGGCCGCGTCGATCATCGCCGAATGGCCCATCCAGGCGATGCCGAACCAGATTCCCGCCGCCGCCACTGCGAAGGGTGCGATCACCGGCATCTGATACATCGCCTCGCGCATCGCCGTGCCCGTATCGGCATAGGAACCAGCGGTGAACAGCAGCGTCAGCGCATAGGCGATCAGCAGCAGCAGCACCGGGAACATGGCGAGCAGGAAAATGCTCGCCAGATTATTGTTCCAGATATGCGTCTTGAGACCGAATGCGCCCATGACGGTTCAGATAGTGTGCGCGGTCAGAATTGCACCTTCGGCGCGGCCTCGATGGTCGCCCGGTCCTCGCCCGGCTCGAAATAGTCGCGCGCCTGAAAGCTGAACATCCCGGCGATCAGCGAGGCGGGGAACTGCTCAATGCCCGTATTGTATTCCTGCACGGCGTTGTTGAAGAAGCGCCGCGCCGCCGCGATCTTGTTCTCCACGTCCGAAAGCTCGGACTGAAGGCTCAGAAAATTCTGGTTCGCCTTCAGGTCGGGATAGGCCTCGGAGAGCGCGAAAAGCTGGCGCAGCGCGCCAGTCAGCAGATTGTCCGCCGCCGCGGCTTCCTGCGGCCCCTGGGCGCTGGCGGCGGCGGCGCGGGCGGCGGTCACGGCCTCCAGCGTCTGGCGCTCATGCCCCATATAGCCCCTCACCGCCTCCACCAGATTGGGGATCAGGTCCAGCCGCTGCTTGAGCTGCACATCCACGTCGCCCCAGGCCTGCCGCACCGTCTGGCGCAGCGCGACCAGCCGGTTGTAGAGGACGATGACGAACAGAACGATCAGGGCGATTACGCCCAGAATGATCCAAAGCTCCATGACGCCCTCCTTCGGCCCCGCGGTTCGACGCCAGGAATGTAGGCGAGGAATCCGGCGATCTAAAGACGCAAATCCGGGGTGAAGCGGCCCGAGCGGGGGAATCCCTTGGGCGGCAGCCGTCCGGCCTGCGCCCGCTTTCCGGTCCAGTCTTTCCAGTCCGGAACCTCCTGCCGCCGCCCGGCGGCGTCGATCACGCTCAGGCCCTCCTTGCGGTCGAACACGACGATATCGGCCAGGCCCCCGTCCTTGTATTTCTGCAGCGTCACGCCCTTGCCGCGCGCCATTTGCGGGATTTCGGACAGCGGGAAGACCAGCAGCTTCCGGTTCTCGCCGATCACGGCAACCGTGTCGCCATTGACAGCAACACAGCGCACGGCCTCGGCCCCGGCGGAGACATTCATCACCTGCTTGCCGGCGCGGGTCTGGGCCAGCACTTCGCGCTCCGCCGTCAGGAAGCCATGGCCGGTAGAGGCCGCCAGCAGAAGAATGCGCTCCGGGTCATGCAGGAACAGGCCGATAGGCGCATGGTCTTCGCCCAGCTCGATCATCATGCGCAGCGCCTCGCCATGCCCCCGCCCGCCGGGCAGCCTGTCCGGCGCGATGGTGTAGAAGCGGCCATTGCTGGCGAACAGGATCAGCCTGTCGGTGGTCTGGCATTCCACGGCGAAGGCGGCGCGGTCGCCTTCCTTGTATTTCACCTGCGCCATGTCCAACCCGTGGCCTTTCAGCGCGCGGATCCAGCCTTTGTCCGACAGCACCACCGTAACCGCCTCGCGCACCACCAGCGCCTCGGCCACCACGTCCGGATCATGCGCCGGCGCCTCGCCAAAGCCGGTACGCCGCGCGCCGAGCGCGCTGGCGGGCGAGAAGGCAGACTTCACCTCGCGGATTTCGGCGCCGATGGCCTTCCACTGTCCGTCTTCGTCCCTGAGCAGTTTTTTCAGCGTCTTCTGCTCGGCGGAGAGCGCCTTGTGCTCGGTGCGGATGCCCTCCTCCTCCAGCCGGCGCAAGGCGCGCAGGCGCATGTTCAGGATGGCTTCGGCCTGACGCTCGGTGAGGTCGAACGTGGCGATGAGCGCGGCTTTTGGCTCGTCCTCCTCGCGCACGATGCGGATCACTTCATCGAGATTCAGATAGACGATCAGATAGCCGTCCAGCACTTCCAGCCGGTCCTGTATCACCTCCAGCCTGCGCGCCGTGCGGCGCAGCAGCACTTCGCGCCGGTGATCCAGCCAGCGGCGCAGCACCTCGCGCAGGCCCAGCACGCGCGGCGCGCCGTCCGCATCCAGCACATTCATATTGAGGGAGATGCGCGTTTCCAGTTCGGTGAGCCGGAACAGCGATTCCATCATCACTTCGGGCTCGACCGTGCGCGATTTCGGCTCGATCACCAGCCTGATGTCCTCGGCGGATTCGTCGGCGATCCCGGCCACCAGCGGCAGCTTCTTCGCCTCGATCAGCTCGGCGATGCGTTCCACCAGACGCGATTTCGGAATCTGATAGGGGGTCTCGGTGACCACGACCTGCCACACGCCGCGGTCCAGCTCTTCCTTGACCCATTGCGCGCGCAGGCGGAACCCGCCGCGTCCGGTCACATAGGCTTCGCGCAGGGCCGCCTCGTCCTCCACCACAATGCCCCCGGTGGGAAAGTCCGGCCCCTTGATCGGACCTTTTTCGCCAACCAGCGACTCGATGCGCGCGTTCGGCGCCTTGATGAGATGCAGCGCGGCGTCGCACAGCTCGGCGACATTATGCGGCGGGATGGAGGTCGCCATGCCGACCGCGATGCCCGACGATCCGTTGGCCAGCAGGTTCGGGAATCCGGCGGGCAGAACCACCGGCTCTTCATCCTCGCCCGAATAGGACGAGCGGAAATCGACCGTGCCCTCGTCCAGCCCCTCCAGCAAAAGACCGGCGGCATGGGTCATGCGCGCCTCGGTATAGCGCATGGCTGCGGCGCCATCGCCATCGACATTGCCGAAATTGCCATGGCCATCGACCAGCGGATACCGCGCCGCGAAGCCCTGGGCGAGGCGCACCAGCGCGTCATAGATCGCCTGATCGCCATGCGGATGGAAATTGCCCATCACGTCGCCGACGATCTTGGCGCATTTGCGAAAGCCGGATTCGGGCGAAAGCCGCAGCTCGCGCATCCCGAACAGGATGCGCCGGTGCACCGGCTTCAGCCCGTCGCGCACATCGGGCAGCGCCCGCTGGGTGATGGTGGAAAGCGCATAGGCCAGATAGCGCGCGCCCAGCGCCTCGGTGAGGCTTTCCTCGATAATGCGGCCGGGGCCGGACGGGCCGGCTGGCCCCTTCGCACGGGTTTTTGTCTTCGCCATGGGTCTTCTCGAATCAGGCGCACAGCATAGCGCGCCGCGCAGCGTCTCACCGCTCGCGGAAGCGGCTTTCGACCACGCCGGCTGTCCCCTCGCCCGGCTGCGCCACCGGCTCGGGGGTGGGCTCAAAGCCTTTGCGCAGTTCGCTGTGCGGGATCAGGAAAATGGCGGCCAGCCCGGCCGCCGCGATCAGCAGCGCGGTGACGAACACCTGCCCCATGCCGTCGGTGACGGCGGCGGCGACCTCCGCCGGGATCACCAGACCGGCCGCGGTCGCCATTCCCGGCATGGCGAAGGCTTCCAGATTGCCAATGGTCAGACGCCCTTCGCTGAGGCCCAGCGCCGACAGCTCCGCGCCGATGCGCTGCATCAGCAGCGCGCCCAGCAGCGCCACCCCGGTCATCGAGCCGATCTGGCGGCAGAACTGGCTGGTCGAGGTGGCCACCCCAACCTGACGCATTGGCGCGGCGTTCTGCGCCACCAGCGTGAACAGGCTCTGCGACGGACCAAGCCCGACCCCAACGATAAACAGCCGCCACGCCACGCCGGCGGGCCGCGCCGTCTCGTCCAGCCCGGTCAGCAGGAACAGGCCGCAAATCAGGATGACCGCGCCGCCGATCATATAGCGGCGATAGCGCCCGGTGGCGGTGACCAGACGGCCTGAAATCATCGCCGACAGGATCAGGCCCAGCATCAGCGGCAGCAGCAGCAGACCGCTATCGGTCGCCGCCATGCCGAGGCCGAGCTGAAGATAGAGCGGCATGTAGGTAATCATGCCCATAAAGGCCATCGCCATCAGGAACGAGGCGATATTGGCCGTCCAGAACGGGCGCAGGCGAAACAGGCCCAGCGGCAGGATCGGGTCGGCCTGCACGCGCTGCACCAGCACGAAGGCGACGCCGCACGCCACGGATGTCAGGATCAGCCCGGCGATTACCGGCGAATCCCAGTCATAGGCCTGCCCGCCCCAGGAGAGCGCCAGCAGCAGCGACCCGGCGGAAAGCACCACCAGAACCGCGCCCGGAATGTCGATCTTCCCCGCCTTGCCGCCGCCGAGATCGGGCATTTTCACCTTCAGCATGAACCAGGCGATCAGGCACAGCGGCAGATTGACGTAGAAGCACCAGCGCCAGCCGGCGATGGTGAGTCCGGCGACCGTCACCGTGCCGTGGTCGGTGAAATAGCCGCCCACCACCGGGCCGATCACGCTGGCCACGCCAAACATCGCGCCGAAAATCCCGGCATAGCGGCCGCGCTCGCGCGGGCTATAGAGGTCGGCGATGGTGGCGAAGGCGCCGGTGAACAGCGCGCCGCCGCCAATCCCCTGAATCCCGCGAAAGATGATGAGCTGGGTCATGCCGTCGCCCAGCAGCGGCAGACGCCCGAACTCCCCGGCCAGCCCGCACAGCGACGACCCGAGAATGAAGATCAGCACGCCCGAGATCAGCACGAATTTACGCCCGCGCAGATCGCCCAGCTTGCCCCAGATCGGCACCATCACCGTGGAGGTGAGCAGATAGATGGTGGTGACCCAGGGATAGAGTTCCAGCCCCTCCAGATCGGCCACAATGCGCGGCATGGCCGTGGCCACGATGGTCTGGTCAAGCGCGCTCAGCAGGAACACGATCAGCACGGCGGCGAAGGTCAGCCGCCGCTCCTGCGCCGTGGGGACGCGCGGCGCGGCGGATGCGCCGGGTTGCTGGGGATCGGTCATGGACAGGGGTTATCTGTAGAAAGGCGTGGGATTCTTGCCCCGTCCTGTATTGCCCCGCTCCGCCGCTGTCCATGCCAAGGCTGTCAGCAAAGACGGCTGGATGGAGCTACAGCAGACCCGCATCGGCCAGCCGGCCCAGCATCGTGGCGCGCGAGGCGGGCAATTGCCGGTCCGCCGGCCACAGGATGCGCCGCTCCAGAAACCAGCCCGTGAGGCAGAACCCCGCCTCCACATCGCCGGGGGCCAGCGCCGCCTGCGCGCCCAGCAGAAAGGGCGGCAGCGCCAGCAGTTTTTCCCGGTAAGGCTCGCCGGCCGCCGCCGAAACCGCGCGGCCGGTGTTGGGACTGACCCAGACCAGATCGTCGCGCACGCCGGTGGCGGCGCAACGCCCAAGGTCCAGCCCGTAACCGAGATCGGCCAACAGTCCGGCCTCGAACCGCACCATCAGCGCCGGCCAGGCGTCGCGGTCGGCCAGATGGTCCAGCAGCACGCGAAACGCCTCATACACCGCGCCGTGCGGCTCGCGCTCTGGCAGGCACAGGCAGGAGAGCGCACAGGCCGCGTTCAGCGCCGACAGCGCCAGAGGATCGTCCAGCAGCAGCGCGCCGGACGGCGCGGCCAGCTCTGTCTGATAAAAACCCAGATGCTCGTTCAGCCGCGCCTTCCATACGGCGCGCACGCGATTGCCGGGCTGAAGCTCGCCGCGCAGTCGCTTGCCCCGCGCCCCGCGCACCAGACCGGCGTGACGGCCGCGATCCTCGGTCAGAAGCTCAACAATGCCGCTGCTCTCGCCATGCGGCCGGATGCTGAGGATCACCCCTTCGCCGGACCATTCCACGGATCAGCTCCGCAGCAGGTAATGGAGGAATTCGACGATCAGGGTCAGGGCCAGCAGGAAGGTCAGCACCGCCACCGCCTTCACCACGAAATTATGGATACGCCGCCGCCGCCGCGCGATCAGCAGCAGCCGGTCGGAAAAGGCGTCGCCGCGCAGCATACCGGGCGAACTCATGCCCATGGTCAGCACCAGATAGGCGGTCAGGCCGATATAGGCCAGCAGCTCCAGCAACAGCGCGGCGCTGATGAATCCCGGCGTGGCGCTGCGGTCGGTCAGGGCGATGATCGCGCCCAGCACCGCGATCATGATCGAGGTATGGGTCAGCACGCCCAGCGATTTGGCCACGCGCCGCTCGATCGTGCGGACAACGATGGACAGTTCGTCCTCGTTCTCCATCTCGGCCAGCCGGGCGTAATAGGCTCGCTCGGCCTTCAGGGCGTCGTCGTGGCGAGAATCGGTCATTTCAGGATGGTCCCTGCGGCGGCGGGATTCCGCAACCGGGGGCGCTTATTCCGCCTCACGCCGCGGAACATCTATGGTTTTGGGAAAAACAATTGTCCGCGCAACCGCAAATTCCCGAATGAATTATTATCGCCTCGCTCAACACGTTCCGATCTAGCGATTCAAAAAATTGGCGCACATCTGGCGCGTATTCTCCAATACCGGTACAAGCGGGTCGAGCCCCACCTCGGCACGGCGGGCGTTGACGGCGTCCAGCCCATCTTCCATCTCGAATGGAGCCCACAGGCCAGTTTCCCTGTTGCAATCACCTTGCGTTCCATAGCGTGACAGCGCGCCAGTCTTCATTGCCACGCGATCATGCAGGTAGGCGAAATTGCGTGGATTGGTTTCACCCTCCCGCCAGAGAGTCTCCAGCGTCGCCAGAACTTGCTGTTGAAATTCGATCTCCAGATCGGCGTGCTGAACCAGAAGCCAGGCCGCATCGTCCGCCGCGGCGCCATATTCGGCGATGCGGAACCAGCCGATCTCGGCGACTTGCCGCTTCATCCAGGCAGTGTTGGCCCTGTCTTCGAGCAGCATAGCCAAAGCGATGACGCCATTGCGCAAAGCGGCGGCGTCCTCCGCGCTCAATCCCTCGAAAAGCGCAGCATCAGACATTGCGAGGCGCGCATTCTGATCGCGCGCGACACGCACAAACAGTTCGCGCACGCGCGGGTCTCCAGCCGCGCGCGCATGGTCCAGATAGGCCAGAACCTGCTCCTGTCCGGGCAGCGTTCCCAAGTCGGGCGCAGGCGCATCCGGCTCGGCGGAAAGCGCGTCCTGACGCGCGAAGAAAATCTCCGCCCGCGCGCCGGCCTCGCCTTCCAGATCGGGAATGACGATCTCTATGGTCCGCATCTCTTCGGGCGTCAGCACGCGCGGCGCGGACGCAGGGGCGGCCATGACAGCGGTTGTGATGCAAAAGACAAGACCGGCCACGATCAGGATCGGGCGTTGCATGTCTCTCCTCCCCCTTTGCCGTCACTTCGCACCGCCAACCTTATCCGGGGCGGCGCACGCCGTCTAACACTTCTGCCTACGCCTCATAATCCAGGCCAAAGGGCGCATAGAAGGCGCGCTGTTCGGCCCAGTTCTCGCGCAGCTTCACGTGCAGGAACAGATGCACCTTGCGGCCAAAGGCTTCGGCCATTTCCTCCCGCGCCGCCTGGCCGATGGCCTTGATCGTGCGCCCGCCTTTGCCCAGCACGATGGGCCGCTGGCTCTCGCGCGCGACATAGACGACCTGATTCACAGTGATGGCGTCGCGCCCCTCCTCCCAGGATTCGGTCTCCACGGCGGTTTCGTAGGGCAGCTCCTCATGCAGACGCAGATACAGCTTTTCGCGCGTGATCTCGGCGGCCATCAGGCGCATCGGGATGTCGGCCGCCTGATCGGGCGGATACAGGAACGGCCCCGGCGGCATGGCGGCGGCCAGCCGGGCTTTCAGATCGGCCACGCCCTCCCCCTTGCTGGCGGAGATCATGAAAATATCGGAATAGACCTCTGTTTTCATATAGGAATCCGCCAGAGCCAATAGCTGCTCTCGCGGCATGACGTCGGTCTTGTTGAGGGCCAGGATCGCCGTCCGGCCACGGGCTTTCAGCCCCTCGACAATGCGCTGCACGTCCTCATGCGCGCGCTTGTCCTGGGCCTGCGCCGCGCCCGCGGCGATGCGCGCCTCGGCCGGGGCGTCGACCACATGCACGATGACGTCGGCGTCGTCGGCGCCCGTCCAGGCGGCGCCGATCATGGCGCGATCCAGCCGCCGGCGCGGCGTGAAAATGCCGGGCGTATCGACCAGCACGATCTGCGCGTCGCCCTCCATCGCCACGCCGCGCACCGGAAAGCGCGTGGTCTGCACCTTGTGCGTGACGATAGAGACCTTGGCCCCGACCAGCGCATTGACCAGCGTGGACTTGCCGGCGTTCGGCGCGCCGATAATGGCGGCGAATCCGGCGCGCGTTTCAGTCATCGGCCGAAGTCTCCGTCAGCAGCGCATAGAGCGCGGCGGCGGCGGCCCGCTCCGCCGCCTGTTTGAATTCGCCCTCCCCCGGCGCGGCGCGCTGGCCCAGCCGCGCCTCGACCGTGAACACGGGGCGATGATCGGGACCGGAACGCGCCACCACCTCATAGGCGGGCACGCCCAGCCCGCGCGCCAGACTCCATTCCTGCAGCCGGGTCTTGGGATCCTGCGGCGCGGTGCGCACCGCCTCGATCTCCTCAGGCCAGAAACGGTCGAAGAAACCGGCGGCGGCAGGCAGGCCGCCATCCAGATACAGCGCGCCGATCAACGCCTCGCAGGCGTCGCCGAGGATGGAATCCTTGTTGCGTCCGCCGGCGCGCGCCTCGGAGTCCGCCATCAGCAGGGCTGCGTCCAGACCGGCGCGGCGCGCGACGCGGGCGCAGGTCTCCCGGCGCACAAGCTGGTTCAGGCGTGGCGCCAGACCGCCTTCGGTCTCGTCCGGGAATTCCGCGCTCAGCCGTTCCGCCGCCAGCAGGTTCAGCACCCGGTCGCCGAGAAATTCCAGCCGCTCATAGCTCTGCTGCGCGCCCTTGCCGTCACCAAAGCTGGAATGGGTCAGGGCCTGAAGCAGCAGGTCGCGGCCAGCGAAACGCCAGCCGATCCGCACTTCCAGTTCCCCGGCCGGGTCACGCGCCGCTTCGCTCACAATTTTTCCGGGTCCGCCTTCAGGCCGTGGAAAAACCGGTCCAGACGGAAATTGAACCAGGTCCAGGGGCGCACCAGCCGGAAATTCTGGTTCACCGAGAAGAAGACGATCTGCGCCTTGCCGACAAACGCCTCTTCGGAAACCGCGCCGAACACGCGGCTGTCGCTGGAATTGTCGCGATTGTCGCCCATCATGAAATAATGGCCGGCGGGCACGAAATAGACGCGCGTATTGTCATATTCGCGCGGCCCCATGTCATAGGTCAGATACTCGACCCCATTCGGAAGAGTTTCGCGATAGACCTGCGTCGTCGTTATCCCGCCAAAGCGGTTGGTCTCCTCCAACACATTGACCAGTTCACGCGGAACCGGATCGCCGTTGATATGGAGCACGCCGCCCTGCATCTGGATGGTGTCTCCGGGCAGGCCGATGACCCGCTTGATGAAGTCGGTGCGATTGTCTTCCGGCGTCTTGAACACGGCGATCTCGCCACGCTCTGGATCGCGGCCGAGAAAGCGGCCCTCGAACAGCGGCGGCGAGAACGGCATCGAATGGCGGCTGTAGCCGTACGTATATTTCGATGCGAAAATATAATCGCCGGTCAGCAGCGACGGCTCCATCGAGCCGGATGGAATATGGAAAGGCTGGAATAGCAGCGTTCGGATCACCAGCGCGATCAGCAGTGCATAGACGATGGTCTTGATGTTCTCAGACCAGCTTTCGCCCTTGCGCTTGTTCTCGCTTTCAGCGTCGTCCGCGGCCTGATTTTGGGTCTTTTGGTCCATCTGCTCCATCGGCCCGGTTCCGGCTTCGTTTGCCATCACATTCTATCCTTCCAGGCCACCTCGGCGGTAATCATCACAAAAGCCTGGGCCAGCGGATAATCGTCTGTGATCGTGACATGGATCGCGGCCCGCGCGCCAGACGGCGCGCCGGAATCCATCGCCTGGTCCAGCAATTCCTGCAAACGCCGTGCCGCGCCCCCCGTCAAGTGCATCGTCGGCGCGCCGCTGGGCAGGTTGACCACGCCCATATCCTTCCAGTGTACGCCGGCGCGCGGCACGCCGGTGCCCAGCGCCTTGGCGCACGCCTCCTTGGCCGCGAACCGTTTGGCGTAGGATGCCGCCCGCTGCGCCCGCCGGTCCGATTTCGCCCGCTCGACATCGGTAAAGATGCGCGCGGTGAACCGCTCGCCGAACCGCTCCAGCGACGACTCCACCCGGCGGATGTCGATCATGTCCGAGCCAAGACCGAGGATCATGGCGCTTCCGCTCCTGTGCGCGCTTCCTGTATTGCCGCCTTCATGCGGGCGATGGAATTGGAAAACCCTGTAAAGATCGCCTCGCCCACCAGGAAGTGACCGATATTCAGCTCCGCCACTTCTGGAATGGCGGCGACCGGGCCGGCCGTCTCGTAGGTCAGACCGTGCCCGGCGTGGATTTCCAGCCCCCGCTCCGCGCCCGCCGCCGCGGCTTCGCGCATCCGCGTCAGCTCCGCTTCCGCGCCGGCTTTATCGCCGGCAAAGACCAGCTCGACATAACGGCCGGTATGCAGCTCCACCACCGGGGCGCCGAGCGCGGCGGCGGCGGCGATCTGCGAAATATCCGGCTCGATGAACAGCGAGACGCGAATGCGCGCCGCCGACAATTCCCGCACGAACGGCGCCAGATGATTATGCTGGCGCGCCGCGTCCAGCCCTCCTTCGGTCGTCCGCTCCTCGCGCTTTTCCGGCACGATACAGGCGGCATGCGGCCGGTGACGCAGGGCGATCTCCAGCATCTCGTCCGTCGCCGCCATTTCCAGATTCAGCGGCAGAGACAGCTCGTCCATCAGCCGCGCGATATCGTCATCACCGATATGGCGCCGGTCCTCGCGCAGATGCGCGGTGATGCCGTCGGCGCCGGCCTCCTCGGCCATCAGCGCCGCGCGCACAGGATCGGGATGCGCCCCACCCCGCGCGTTACGGATCGTGGCGACATGGTCGATATTCACGCCCAGACGGGGAATTTGGAGACGCGGCGCAGCGGTCACAGAACGTCCTTCGCCCGTTTCGCCGAGGCCACAGCCCGGCTGGCGCGCAGCGCCGCAACGATATGCGACAAATGCTTCGCGTCGACGACTTCCACATCCATCTGCATGTCGATGAAGTCGGACGAGCGCGACTGGGTGCGGATATTGGCGATATTGCCGTTATTCTCGCCCACGATCTGGGCGATCTCGGCCAGCGCGCCCGGCTCGTGCAGCACGGTCAGATTGATGCGGCCGATCGCCATGGAGTCGCTTTCGGCCTTCGGCGTCCAGTTCAGGTCGATCCAGCGGTCGGCGTCGTCCTCGTATTGCGCGAGGCTTTCGCAGTCGATCGTATGCACCTCCACCCCGATCTCGGGTTGCAGGATGCCCACGATGCGGTCGCCCGGCAGCGGCGAGCAGCATTTGGCGAAATCCAGCGTCACACCGGGAGTCAGCGCCTTGGTCTTGCCGCGGACATAGAGCTGGGCCTTACCCTCGCGGATCAGTGCGCGGCGCCAGCGCGTGCGGCGCGAATCCTTGCGCCCCGGATAGACAGCCTCCAGCAGTTCGGCGCCGCCGATCCGTCCACGGCCGAGCGCGATGAACAGCGCCTGTTCGTCGCGCAGATTGAGGCGCGTCAGCGCATCTTCCAGATTGGCTTTGCCCATATCCTTGCCTTCGCGCCGGAACGCCGACTCGGCGATGGAGCGGCCGATACGCGCGAATTCCTCGCTCTCGGTCTGGCGCACCAGACGGCGGATGGCGCTGCGCGCCCGTCCTGTCACCACAAGCTGCCGCCAGTTGGCCGGCGGCTTCGGCGCGCCGGCGCGCAGAATCTCCACTACGTCCGCATTGCGCAGCCGCGTCGACAGCGGACGCTCGCGTCCGTTGATGAGCGCCCCCACAGCCGTGTCGCCGATCTCGCTATGGATGGCGTAGGCGAAGTCCAGCGGCATCGCGCCCTGCGGCAGGGGAATCAGCCTGCCCTTCGGCGTGAAGGTGAACACCTGATCCTGGAACATCTCCATGCGGGCATGCTCCAGAAATTCTTCCGGGTCGCCGCCATGTTCCAGAATTTCGACAAAGGGCCGCAGCCGTTCCAGCGGATCACCGCCCGCAGCCTCTGCCGCGGCCGCGTCGAACAGATACAGATTGTCCTTATAGCGCCAGTGCGCAGCCACGCCGCGCTCGGCCACATCGTTCATTTCATGCGTGCGGATTTGCAGTTCCACGCGCGTCTGGCCCGGCCCCATCACCGTGGTGTGCAGAGAACGGTAATTGTTCGGCTTTGGAACAGAAATGTAGTCGCGGAAACGATCCGGCGTGTAGCGCCATGTCGTATGGATGGCGCCCAGCGCGCGGTAGCATTCCTCCTCCGTGTCCACCAGCACGCGGAAACCATAGACATCCGCCAGTTCGGCGAAGCCGACCGATTTGCGTTGCAGCTTCCGCCAGATCGAATAGGGCCGCTTTTCCCGCCCATACACAGTCGCGGGAATGTCCGCCGTCTCCAGCCGCTCGGTCACCGCCAGCGAGACATCCGACACCGCGCCTGCGCTTTCGCTGCGCATCTGCTCCAGCCGGGTGCGGATCGATTCATAGGCGCCGGAATTGAGGTGCCGGAAAGACAAATCTTCCAGCTCGGCGCTGATCCGCTCGACGCCGATACGGCGCGCCAGCGGGGCATAGATGTCCGCCGTCTCGCGCGCGATCCGCTCGCGGCTTTCCGTGCGCGGATGAAAATGCAACGTGCGCATATTATGCAGCCGGTCCGCCAGCTTCACCAGCAGCACACGGACATCCTGCGTAATCGCCAGCACGAATTTCTGGAGGTTCTCCGCCTGCTCGGTATGGGCGGAGGTCAGCTCCACCTGACCCAGCTTGGTGACGCCAGCGACCAGGTCCGCGATATCCTCCCCGAACATGGCGATAACATCCGCGCGCGTGGCGTCGGTGTCCTCCACCACATCGTGCAGCAGCGCGGTAACGATGGAGACGGGATCCAGATGCAGTTCGGTGAGGATCCCGGCGGCGGCGATGGGATGTGTGAAATACGGTTCGCCGGAATGCCGGCGCTGCGGGCCGTGCATCTGAACGCAATAATCATAGGCGCGGCGGATCAGGTCCGCGTCCACCGCCGGATTATAGGCGCGAATGCGGTCGATCAGATCATCGGCTGTAAGCGGGGGCCGTCCCGGGTCCGGCGCGGTAAGAGGCGAGGACGTCAGGCGTGCTGCGACGGGTTCCGCGTGCGCCGCCACATTAGGGCCCTAGAACCGGTTGTCCGGCCCCGAGTCGCGGTCGGTCTGAAGCGCTTTCAGCATTTCTTCCTCGTTGACCGTGACATCGCCCTCGGCCTCCAGCGTGGCGCGCTCGGCTTCGTCCTCGGCGTCCTCCAGCGGGATCACGCGCTGGAGCGAAGCGATCAGGCTTTCCTGCATGTCCGCCGGACGGATCACACATTCGGCGATCTCGCGCAGGGCCACCACCGGGTTTTTGTCCTTGTCCCGGTCCAGCTTCAGTTCCGCGCCGGCGGAAATGTTGCGTGCGCGGTGCGCGGACAGCAGAACCAGGTCGAACCGGTTCGGCACTTGCTCGATACAGTCTTCGACCGTGACGCGGGCCATTTACGTCTCCTGAGGGCAAGGTAACCGCCCGTATCTACGCGCGAGTCCCCGCCGCTTCAAGGCATAGTGTGCGGATGCAACAGGATTGTTGCAGCCCGGTCGCGCTCCGGCAGGGCGGCGATCAGCTCCATAAGGCCCCGCCCGCCCATATTCGATCCATCCGGGGTCCGCCAGTCCGGGGCCACATCGGCCAGAGGCAGCAGCACAAAGGCCCGTGCTGCCGCCCTGGGATGCGGCAGGCTCAGCCCCCCCGCCTCCTTTGGCGTCCGCACCGCCCCGTCATGGTCGATCAGGTCCAGATCCAGCGTGCGCGAAGCCCAGCGGTCGTCCGCGTTCCGCTCCCGGCCGAACCGCGCCTCAATTGCGTGCAGCCGCTCCAGCAGCGCCTCCGGCGTCAGCGCCGTCTCCAGCCGCGCGGCGGCGTTGACATAAGGCGGCGCCGACGGGTCCGGCCAGGCCGGGCTGGAATACAGGCGCGAGCGTGCAACGACCCGGATGTCGCCCGCCTCCTCCAGCGCATCGAACGCGGCGGCGATGGTGCGTTCCGGCGGCGCGCCCCGATAAGGAAGATTGCCGCCGGCGGCGATTAGGATCATGCTAGAACCATATGTCGCCGCGCGGGCGGTTTGCCCGATTGATTGAACCATTTTCAGACAGGGATTGCTGCATGGCCTTTTATCCGAACGAACGGATCGCATTGTTTATCGACGGCGCCAATTTCTATTCCGCCGCCAAGGCTCTGGACTTCGATGTCGATTACCGCAAGCTGCTGGAAGAGTTCCGCAAACGCGGCCGTCTGGTGCGGGCGCTGTATTACACCGCTTTGGTTGAGGACCAGGAATATTCGCCGCTGCGGCCTTTGATCGACTGGCTCGATTATAATGGTTTCACCGTGGTTACGAAGCCGGCCAAAAGCTTCACCGACCGCGAGGGCCAGCGCCGCATCAAGGGCGACATGGACGTGGACATTACCGTCGACATCCTGTCGATGGCGCAGCATCTGGACCATATCGTGCTGTTCTCCGGCGACGGGGATTTCCGCCGTCTGGTCGAGGCGGTGCAGGCGCGGGGCGTGCGCGTCACCGTGGTCTCCAGCCTCAAGAGCCAGCCGCCGATGATCGCCGACGAGCTGCGGCGTCAGGCAGATACGTTCATCGACCTCGCCGATCTCGAAAGCCTGATCGGCCGCCCGCGCCAGCAACGCCCGGCGCAGGACCACAACGACGATGACGACGATGACGATGACGATGACGATGACGAGGATTACGACGACGAAGACGTGCTGGAGGAGCAGGAGGCGTGACCTCCGCGGTTTCGGCCGGGGATCATTCCCGGCCGTTCGCAGAGCCGGCGAAAGACTGTCCGCTCTGCCCGCGCCTCGCCGCCTTCCGGGAAAAGAACCGGGCCGCCATCCCGCACGGCTATAACGGCGCGGTGCCCTCGTTCGGCGATCCGGCGGCGCGGCTGCTGATCCTGGGGCTCGCCCCCGGCCTGCACGGGGCCAACACCACCGGCCGGCCCTTCACCGGCGACTATGCCGGCGACCTGCTCTACGCCACGCTGTTGAAACTCGGCCTGGCCGACGGCGCCTATGAGGGCCGGGCCGATGACGGGCTGCGCCTGCGCGGATGCATGATCGCCAACGCCGTCCGCTGCGTGCCGCCGGAAAACAAGCCAACTCCTTTGGAAATAAACACTTGCCGCCAATTTCTCATCGGTCAGATCAGCTCGATGCCGGGCCTGCGCGCCATTCTGGCGCTCGGCAAGATCGCCCATGACAGCGCCGTGCGCACGCTCGGCGGCCGGCTCGCCTCTACGCCCTTCGGCCACGGAGCGGAGGCGCGTCTGGACGGCCCGCACGGCCCCCTCACACTCGTCGATTCCTATCATTGCAGCCGCTACAACACGAATACCGGCCGCCTGACGGCGGCCATGTTCGAGGACGCGGTCAGTAAGGCAAAAGCGGCGGCGGGAATTGATAGTTCTCAGGCATTCCCAAATTAGGGTCAGCGAAAGCCTGAATATTTGGATGCAGCAGATGGATCGACGACATAGCCGTCTTCGGTCTTGATGAGGTCCCTGTGCAATGGGATGGCGCCACTTGGCATGATTGGGAGAGACAAGGTTTCCGGCCATCGGAGCCGGATTTCCCTCATCGCATCCTCTCGAAACCTGCCATTACTGTCGGGATCAGTCCCTTGTGAGAACGTAATCCATACTTGGCCAAGATGAGGATAATAATCCCGTATTGATCCAACGAATTCATCATCATCCGAGCCGAGCCAAATCCCTGCGCTAATGGTATGTTCAAATTCACGCGCAACAGATGCCCGCCTTTCGAGTTCTTGCGAGCTGGCTGCATCAATATGCATGCCATGAGCATCCGCCACAATTCGCAATACAGCGATGAATTCGCTACGATCTTCTTCTGTCCATAAAGGCACTTCGAAAGCCGCCACCGTGCGGGCGCTCTCAGGCTGAGGCGCCACGCATGCAGCAGTTGCGACGCAAACTGTCAGCAATGTAACCCAGCGCATCAGCGGTTCTCCCGCAGCAGCCTGGCCTTTTGCCGGTCCCATTCGCGCTGCTTGATGACCTGGCGCTTGTCCACGGTCTTGCGGCCCTTGGCGACGCCCAGCTCCAGCTTGGCGATGCCCCGGTCGTTGAAATAGAGCTTGAGCGGCACCAGCGTCATGCCGTCGCGCCCCACGGCCCCGGCTAGACGCGCCATTTCCCTTTTCTTTACAAGCAGTTTTCGCGGTCTCTTCGGTGCGTGATTGAAGCGGTTGGAGCCGGCATATTCCGGGATATAGGCGTTGATGAGCCAAAGCTCGCCGTGTTCGCCGCTGGCGTAGGACTCGGCGATGTTCGCCTGCCCGTTACGCAGCGACTTCACCTCCGATCCGGTCAGGACCAGGCCGGCCTCCAGCGTCTCCGAAATCTCGAAATCGTGACGCGCGCGGCGATTGAGCGCGACGGTCTTGCTCATCTCAGCCGAATTCGACCCCCGCCTTGCGCATGGCCGCGCGCACCTTTTCCCGCGTGGCCTCGGAGGGCGGGGTCAGCGGCAGGCGCAGATCGGGCGTCATCCTGCCCATCAGCGACAGCGCGTATTTCGCCGGCCCGGGGCTGGGGTCCAGGAACAGCGCCTTGTGCAAATCCATCAGCGTATCGTCGATGGCCTGGGCCGCGTCCCAGTCGCCCTGGCCGATAGCGTTCCACATCCGGGCGCAGGCCCCCGGCGCAATATTCGAGGTAACGCTGATCGCCCCCGTCCCGCCCTCGCGCGCGAATTGCAGCGCCGTGGAATCGTCGCCCGACAATTGCTCGAAATCCGGGCCGCAGGCCGCCGTCTGCTGCTTCACCCGGGGAATGTCGGAGGTGGCGTCTTTCACCCCGGCGATGCGAGGGAGCTCGGCCAGCCTGCCCATCGTCTCCGGCGTCATATCGACAATGCAGCGGCCCGGAATATTGTAGATCACAATGGGAATGCCACAGGCATCATGGACGGTGCGGAAATGGGCGTAGAGCCCCTCCTGATTGGGCTTGTTGTAATAGGGGGTGACCAGCAGGGCCGCATCCGCGCCCGCGGCCTCGACCTCGCGCGCCAGATGCACGGCCGTGGCCGTATCGTTCGAGCCGATCCCGGCCAGAACCGGTGCCTGGCCCTTCGCCGCCTCGATGCACAGCCGCACCACCTCGATATGCTCGTCCAGATCCAGAGTCGGCGACTCGCCGGTGGTGCCGCAGGGCACCAGCCCGTGCGTGCCTTCATCCAGTTGCCACCTGACAAAATCCTGAAAGGCGGCCTTGTCCAGGCTACCGTCCCGGAACGGGGTGACGAGGGCGGTAAAGGAGCCTTCAAACATTCGCGTCATCCTGGGGGCATAGAGGCCAAAGCGGCCATTGCGGGCCGCGCAGCATATGGGGGTTATGATGCCCGATAAACCGGCTTTGCGTCTGGCCGCAACCGCCGCCGCGTTTCTGATCGCAGCCGGCGCCTGGGCCCAGACCCCGCCGGCGCGGCTGGCCGAGCCCGGAACGATAGGCGCGACGGCCGCCGCTGGCGTGCTGTCCCCGCACGACCGGGACGCCATGACCCGCGCCCTGGCCGCGGCCCGGGCCGGAAACTGGGCCCAGGTCCGCACCATCCGGAACGAGGTTCAGGATCCGGTCGGCCGCAAGCTGCTGCAATGGCGGCTCGCCACGGGCGACAACCGCTCCGGCTTTTCGGAATTGTCCGATGCGCTGCGCAATCTTCAGGGCTGGCCCAGCACAAACGCCATCCAGCGCGACACTGAATTCGCGCTGGGCGACATGGCCGCCGGCGCCGTGCCGCGCGACATGATCGTGCGCTGGTTCCTGGATTTCCCGGCGCAGAGCGGCGAAGGCAAGGTCGCCCACGCCATGACGCTGATCGCGCTCGGCTTTGAGGACGACGCCCGGGTGATTCTGCGCGACGCCTGGCGGGACAACACCCTGCGCACCGACACCCAGCGCGGGCTGATCGCCTCCCACGCCCATCTCTTCCCCGAGGAAGACACGCTGCGCCGCATCGAGTTTCTGGTCTGGGGCGACCAGCGCACCCAGGCGCGCGATCTTCTGCCCCTGCTCTCTTCCCAGAATCGCCAGCTTTGGGAGGCGCGGCTGGCCATGGCCACGGGCGCGTCCGATGCCGATACCCGCGTCGCGCAGCTTCCCGCCCATCTCCAGAACGAGGCCGGCATTCTGTTCGAGCGCGCGCGCAACCAGCGTCAGGCGGGGCGCACGGTGCAAGCCGCCGAGACGCTGCGCCGGATCGAGACCAATCCGCAAACCACAACCGCGCTGAACGAGCTGTGGCGTCTGCGCCGGGTGCTGGCGCGCGAAACGCTGGAGGAAGGCAACACGCAGACCGCCTACGATCTGGTCAGCAATATCGGCCTGACATCGGGTGCCAATTTCGCCGACGCCGAATTCATGGCCGGGTGGATCGCCCTGCGCTTTCTTGACCGGGCCGAGACCGCCGAGCAGCATTTCGTCACTCTGGCGACCGGCGTTTCCACGCCGGTTAGCGTCTCGCGCGGCTGGTACTGGGCTGGCGAGGCGCGCGCGGCGCTGGGCGACATGGACGGCGCCCGGGGGGCCTGGGCCGCCGCGGCGGAGCACTCCACCGCCTATTACGGCCAACTGGCCCTGATGCGGCTGGACCCCGGCGCCATGATCGTGCTGCCGCCCGACGCGGAAACCCACGCGGACGCACGCGCGCGGTTCGAGGCGCGTGACCTGACGCTGGCGCTGCGGATGCTGGGCGAGCTTGGCGAGGCCGGCATGTTCAACAGCTTCGCCATCCATCTGGAAGGCGTGCTGGAGGACGCGGCGGAGGTCGCTTTGCTCACCGACCTTGCGCATGAATACGCCATGACGGCGACCGCCCTGCGCGTCGCCAAGAACGGGCGCAACCGGAATATGGCGGTGTTGCAGCGCGCCTATCCGGTGGCGTTCACCGCGCCGGAAGGTCTTGGTTTTGTCGAACCGGCGCTGACGCTCGCCATCTCGCGGCAAGAAACCGAGTTCGACCCGCGCGCGGTCAGCCGCGCCAATGCGCGGGGCCTGATGCAGCTCATTCCCACCACGGCGCGGGAACAGGCGCGGCGCTCGGGCATGGAGTACCGGGAATCCTGGCTGCTGGACGACCCGGAATACAATGTCCGTCTCGGCAGCGCGCATCTGGACAGCCTGATCCAGAATTATAACGGCTCCTATATCGTCTCCATGGCCGCCTATAACGCCGGGCCGGGACGCGCCCGGCAATGGATCGAACGCTTCGGCGATCCGCGGCAGGGTCAGATCGACCCGGTGGACTGGGTCGAATGGGTGCCGTTCGAAGAGACGCGCAACTACATCATGCGTGTGATGGAAAACCTTCAAGTCTATCGCGCGCAGCTGGCCGAAGACGGCGCGCCGCTGGACATCGCGCAGGACATGCGCCGGGGCGAAGTGCCGATGGCCGCCTTCCGGTAGGGTAGTTTCAGAAATCGCGGTTGAGGTGGTAATTGTTACCCTGCCGCCGGCGTGACGCTGCGCTTTCAAGAAATAATCTTCACCTTCAATGAAGGCGGTCCCCGGCCTTGAGCCGGGGTCCAGGGGAACAAACATCACCGCCCGGCGTCATCGTGCGCCCGGCAAAGCGCTGGCGGTTTCAGCAAAAGCGGTGTTCAGGAGTCTATTCGCCCCCTCACCGCGGCAATGGAAACACCAGCGCCCCTGGACCCCGGATAAAAGCTTCGCTTTTTCCGGGGACCGCCCTTTATTTTCATATGAGAGAGACCCACTCCCCGGCACAGACTTGCCCGCGCTGGGCCGCGCGGCCAGTATCGGCGGTGAAACAGCGCCACCTATATTCAGGCGGCGCCGGAACAAGAGTGGTTGGGGAGGTCTCTCATGCGTCTGGTATTCGGCGCCGCCCTTGCTGGCGGCGCGCTGTTCGCCGCCGCGCCCGCGCTGGCCCAGCAATGTTCGCGCGATACGCTGCAGGCCGCCGTCGATTCGTATCTCGCGGCTCAGAGCGCGGGCGACGCCTCGCGCATCAATCTGGCGCCCAATGCCGCCTATATCGAGGATCGCCAGCCCGCCGACATCGGCGCGGGAATCCTGACCCGGGCGCTGAATATCGAATTTCATCACAGCCTGCTGGACGAGCAGCAGTGCCAGACCTTCACCGAGATCGTCGATACCAATCCGGCCGAGCCCTATATTCTCGGCGTGCATCTGACGGTGGATGGCGAGGCGGTCTCCGAAATCTCCACCCTCGTCACCACTACGGGCGACTGGCTGTTCAACGCCTCCAACTTCCTGAAATGGGCGAGCTGGGAAGAATGGGCCGATATTCCCGAAGCCCGCTGGGACAGCCGCGAGACCCTGCAAGCCGCCGCGGATTCCTATCTCGACCTGTTCAACGACAAGTCGGTCGAGGTTCCCTGGGCGGTTCCCTGCCGGCGGCTGGAAGGCGGCGCCTATACCGGAACCGGCGCGCCGGACGATAGCTGCGAGGTCGGCGTGCCGGACGGGGTAGACTTCCCCATCCGTGATTATGTGTTCGACCAGTCGCGCGGCGCGGTGGTCGTGCTGCTGCCCTTTGGCGGCGAAAACGGCCTGCCGGACAGTCATCTGTTCCGCGTCGAGAATGGCCGCATCACCAATGTCCACACCATCACCGTGTGCGGCGACGCGATGACCTGTCCGCAAATCCCCACCTATTGCACGCGCGACGAGCTGCAAGGCGCGGTCGATTCCTATATCGCCGCCCAGCGCGCCGGGAACCGTTCGCTGATCCGGCTGGCTTCCGATGCGGTCTATAAGGAGAATTTCGAGGACGCCGGCATCGAGAGCGGCATTCTCGCTTCACCGCTGGACGTCGATTTCCATCTCAGCCTGCTGGACGAGCAACAGTGCCAGACCTTCACCGAAATCGTGGTCACAGAGCCGGTTCCCTATGTGCTGGGCGTGCATCTCTCGTTGAACGAGGCGCGCGAGGTCGCGGAAATCGACACGCTGGTCACCGGCGAGGACGACTGGCTGTTCAGCGCCCACCGCTTCCTGGAAGGCATCAAGGACGAGGACTGGGGAACCCAGCCGGCGCGCCAGCGCCATAACCGCCAGGTGCTGCGCGCCGCCGCCGATTCTTATCTCGACCTGTTCAATGATCCGGACATCGAAGTGCCATGGGGTCTGCCCTGCTACCGTCAGGAAGGCGGAATGCGCACCCAGAACACCTGTGTCGCCGGCGTCCCGGCCGGCGTGGAAATCGTCGACCGCCGCTATGTGATGGACCCGGAAGTCGGCGGCGTCGTCGCGCTGGTCTCGTTCGGCGCCAGTAGCCTGCCCGACAGCCATATGTTCCGTGTGGAGAGCGGCTATATCACCAATGTCCACACCATCACGGTGTGCCGCGAATTCCATTGCGGCTTCGATCTGCCGGAAGTGCTGCGCGAAGAGCGCGAGGCGCGCGCGGCGGCGCGGAGATAGACGGGGACCAGCCTATTCCTGTTCGGCGGCGCCTTCGGGATCGCTGGTGACGCCGAACAGGAAGCCGCGGTCCTGACTCTCGGGCTGGCCGTAATCGCCCATCCAGAAGACGCGCGTATCGAGTTGCTGTGCGCCCCGCCGGTAATGCACGGTGCGGCCAGCCTCGCTCGCATATTCCCAGCCGGCGGCGGCGACAGCCTGGTCCAGCGTCTGCGCAAAGTCGCCGGAACGCTCCACCGGCACCACATAACAGCGCAGCGTGGCGATGAAATCTTCGCTCACACGGCCGCCGAACATGCTGGCCACCACGCCCTCGGGGCACGGGCGCTGGTCATAGGAGCGCGGCAGGCTGAGCGCCTCGCCTTCCCCGATTTCCAGCAGCATCGGCGCATAGCCAAGACCCGGCGCCGCCGGATCCGCGCGCATCGGCGTATCGGCATGGATGGGCGGGTGCTCATCCATCGCCTCGGGCAGCGGATGGCCAAAAACGTCGTCCTGACTCTCCTCCGCCAGAGCCGAACCGGCGGCGAACAGCGCCCCGGCGGCGGCCAGACAGGCAGGAAAAATTCTGGTTGCGCGCATGATCGGGCCGCTCCTAGCTCAGCGTGCCGCTCGGCACGTATTTCTCCCGCAGCGTAACCAGCTCCTCGGCCGCTGTCGGGTGTACCGCACAGGTTTGGTCGAACTGGCGTTTGGTCAAGCCCGCCCGCACAGCAATGGCGGCGAGCTGGATCATTTCCGGCGCGTCCGCCCCCACAATATGACAGCCCAGCACCACATCGTCGGAAGGCCGCACCACCAGCTTCATCAGCGTGCGCTGTGGATCATCCGCCAGCACGTTCTTCATCGGCCGGAACAGCGTGCGGTAAATATCCATCGGCCCCTGCTTGCGCGCCTCGGCTTCGGTCAGGCCGACCGCGCCGACCGGCGGCTGGCTGAACACCGCCACGGGCACATTGGCGTGATCGAACGCGGTCTCCTGCCCGCCGAACACGGTCTCGGCAAAGGCGGCGCCTTCGCGGATCGCCACCGGCGTCAGGTTCAGCCGGTTGGTCACATCGCCCACCGCCCAGATATTTTCGGCACTGGTGCGGGAGAATTTGTCCACGATCACCGCCCCGGAATCGTCCAGCTTCACCCTGGCGCGATCCAGACCCAGATCCTGCGTCGCCGGGCTGCGCCCGATCGCCATCAGCACCACATCGGTCTCGATCCGCCGGTCATCGGAAAGCGTGCACACCAGCCGTCCGTTCTCCCGCGCGATGGATGTCAGCTCGGCATGGGTGTGAACATGCACGCCCTGAAGCCGCATCGCCTCCGTCACATGGGTGCGGACGTCGCCATCGAATCCGCGCAGCACGATGTCGCCGCGATAGACCAGCGCCACTTCGGCGCCATAGCCGCGGAACGCCTGCGCGAACTCGCAGGCGATAAAGCCGCCGCCGACCACCACCATATGGCGCGGCGCCTCCCCCATTCGGAATACGTCGTCGGAAACAATGGCCAGCTCCGCGCCGGGGATGTCCGGCCGGTTCGGAACGCCGCCGACGGCGATCAGGATTTTCTCCGCCGTCACGGTCCGGTCCGATTGTTCCAGCCGGATCGTGTGCGCGTCTTCCAGGGTCGCACGCTCGTCAATAATTTCCACGCCGCAATTGCCGAGATTGCGGCGATAAATGCCGGACAGCCGGCTGACCTCCTCCTCAACCGTGTCCAGAAAGCGGCCAAGATCGAAAGACGGCTGCTCCTTCATCGTCCAGCCATAGGCCGCCGCTGTCCGGAAATGCGTGGCGTATTCGCTGGCATAGACCATGAATTTTTTTGGCACGCAGCCGCGCACCACACAGGTGCCGCCAACACGGTCGCCTTCGGCCACCGCCACGCGCGCGCCATAGCCCGCGGCCAGACGCGCGGCGCGTACCCCGCCAGACCCGGCGCCCAGCACAAACAGATCGTAGTCCCAGGATTGTCCGCCCTTCGCGGCTTGCGCGGTCATGGTTCAGCCGCGCTCCAGAATTTCGATCCCGTCCGCGCCGGCGAGAATGACCGTCTGCGCCAGATTCAGAAACAGCCCATGCTCCACCACGCCCGGGATCGCAGCCAGCATCGAAGCGGTCTTTTCCGGGTCGGGAATGACGCCGCAATCGCAATCCAGAATGTGATTGCCGCCATCGGTGACGAAGGGCGCGCCATCCTTGCCCGTGCGCAGCCGCGTTCCCCGCCCTTCACAGCCGGAATCGCCCAGCGCCGTCGAGACGTGCCGGGCCGTGGCGTCACGCCAGAACGGATCGACCTCCACCGGCAGCGGGAATGCGCCTAGCCGTTCCACTTTCTTGGAGGCGTCCGCGATCACGATCATCCGCCAGGACGCAGCGGCCACGATCTTCTCGCGCAGCAGACAGCCGCCGCCGCCCTTGATGAGCCGGAATTGCGGATCGACTTCATCCGTGCCGTCCACGGTCAGGTCCAGCATGGTCACGCCGCCCGGCGACAGCAGGCGCACGCCCGCCGCGCGCGCCGCGCGGGCCGTCGCCTCCGATGTGGGAAGACCGGCCACATCCAGCCCCTGCGCCACGCGCTCGCCCAGCAGCGCGACGAAAATCTCCGCCGTCGAACCGGAGCCGAGACCAAGCTTCATCCCCGGTTGTACGCGCTCCAGCGCCGCCGCGGCGGCGGCGCGCTTGGCGTCCGTGCTCATGTCCTGTCCCCCTTGCCGGCCTTTTCGGCTTTGCCGTCCTTCTCGCCCTTGATGCGGGCGCGGAATTTCGCGGCCCAGCCTTCGCGGTTTTGCTGTCGCCCGCGCGCAATGGCCAGCGACTCGGCGGGCACATTCTCTGTCACCACAGAGCCGGAGCCGACATAGGCGCCCGCGCCGATCTCCAGCGGCGCCACCAGCGCGCTGTTGGAGCCGATGAATGCTTCCTCGCCGATCACGGTGCGGTGCTTTCCTACCCCATCGTAATTGCAGGTGATGGTCCCGGCGCCGATATTGGCGCGCGCGCCGATATCCGCGTCGCCGATATAGGTCAGATGATTGACCTTGGCGCCTGCGCCCAGCGTCGCGTTCTTGATCTCGACGAAATTGCCGGCGCGCGACTGTTCGCGCAGCACGGCGCCGGGCCGCAACCGCGCATAGGGGCCAATCACCGCGCCCGCGCCCACTGTGGCGCCCTCCAGATGCGAAAAGGCGCGGATCGTCGCGCCGCCCGCGACGCGCACGCCGGGACCGAACACTACATAAGGCTCGACCGTGGCGCCCTTTCCGATCTGGGTGTCGTGCGTGAAAAACACCGTATCGGGCGCGATCATGCTCACGCCGTCCAGCAGCGCCTGCCGCCGCATCCGCGCCTGAAAGGCAGCCTCGGCCTCGGCCAGCTCCAACCGGTCATTGACCCCGGCGAACTCCGCCGCGTCACCGGTCACTGCCTCGGCCCGGCCGGCCATCGCCACGATGTCGGTCAGATAATATTCGCCCTTGGCGTTGTCGTTCCCCAGCCGCGCGACATGGCCGAACACCGCGCCCGCATCGCCCGCCAGCACGCCGGAATTGCACAGCGTCACGGCGCGCTCCTCATCCGTGGCGTCTTTCGCCTCGACGATTTTTGTCAGCACCCCGTCGCGCAGGATCAGGCGTCCGTATGCGCCGGGCGCAGGCGTCTCAAAACCCAGCACCGCGATCTCCGCCCCGCCCGCCAGCGCGTCAAAGGCGCGGTGCACGGTTTCAGGCCGCACCAGCGGCGTATCGGCATAAAGCACCACCAGATCGCCGTCGAAATCGCCCAGCGCCTCGCGCGCGGCGGCCACGGCGTGACCGGTGCCCAGCGGCGGATCCTGAAGCGCCGCCTCCGCCCCCGACATTCGCGCCGCCGCGCCGACTTCCGGCGCATGGGATCCATGCACCACCACCACGGGGTCGCAGCCGCATTCCCGGGCCAGCGCCAGCGCCCAGTCCAGCATGGTCCGGCCGCCGATCTTGTGGAGAACCTTGGGTGTCTGGGAGTGCATGCGCACACCCTTGCCGGCGGCCAGCACGATTGCGGCGCGGGATCGGGCCATGCAAAACCTCCCTGACTTACGGATTCGCGGCCAGTATTAGCCAATGCCGGCGCGTTTCGCACGCGCGCGGGAGATGGGGAAATGACCGAAACGCTGCGGGGGGCGTCCATCGTCTTCGATCTGGACGGGACGCTGGTGGACACCGCGCCCGATCTGGTGCGGGCGTTGAACGCGGTGACCCGGCCGGCCGGGCTTGCACCGGTCTCCATAGACCTCGTGCGCAATATGGTCGGGCGCGGGGCGCGGCGGCTGATTCAGCGCGCGTTCGAGCATCACGGCCGCCCGCTGGCCGATTCGGAAACCACCGCGCTTACAGCGCAGTTTCTCGACATCTATCGCGAAGAGATCGACCGCGAGAGCCGGCCCTTTCCGCATATGGAAGAGGCGCTGGACGTCCTCGCCGCGCGCGGCGCGCAGCTTTCGGTCGCCACCAACAAACCAACAGACCTGGCCGTGCTGCTGATGCGGCGCCTGGGCATGGCGGAGCGGTTTGCGCGTATTGTCGGACCTGACGCCGTGACCGCGAAAAAGCCGGATGGGGCGCATCTCTTCGCCGCCGCCGGACCGGGTACGCTGGCCGCGCGCATGGTGATGGTGGGCGATAGCGAGATCGACGTGGCGGCGGCGCGCAGCGCCGGCTGTCCCGTCATCGTAATGGAATACGGCTATACGGAAATTCCTGCGCGGGAACTTGGTGCGGATCGTGTTCTGGAAAATTGCCGCGCGCTGGTCCCTGCCCTTGAGGCGCTGCTCGCCGCCCAAAGCCGCTAATTAGCGATCAGCCCACAGCCTTCAGATTACGGCGCGGGGCTTCGTTATTATTGGCCGCGGGGCGCGGCAGGCCGTTGACCATGTTCGACCGCACGTCTGTGCGCGCGGACCGCATGGCCGGCATGAAGCCCGCGTCCACAAGATCGACATTCACCTCATACCCGCGCTCACGCCAGTATTCCTCAATGCGCTGCTTCAGCCTGCGCGCGCCTTCCGAGGTGCAATAGTCGTTGTTCATCTGATTCCTCCTGTGGCGAACGGCCAAGGCTGTCCGCACGCTGGTCAACGCAGTTCGCCGCGCACCGTTCCGGCGCGTACGATTTGAATTGTTATTGAGATGGGGGGGCTGCCTTCGGCAGTTCCGTCGGCGGCCCAACCTGCGGACCGCCGCCCATCACGTCCCCCAACACGCAACGATGTGCGCTCCAAGTGCGGCGCGATCAAGGCAAGTGCAGTTAAACTTGCGTAATGCCGGCGTAAGCCGCCGCTAACCTTTAGGCAAAAATATAAGGCGGTATATGGCTGTTACTTTTCATTCACCCGCCATGCGTGTGCGGAAGGGAGCTATGCGGAACGGGCGCAAACAGGAATTTCGGAACTTTGGCGTATGGGGGGCCGAAAATGCGGACGGTTGCGCCCACCTGCGCGGCTCCGCGCTGCGGCGCGGCAGCTTCGCTCTAACGGCTTTCGACCGGCAAACCTTCGGCTTCCCGAGCCGTAGCCCGAAGCCCTGGACTTGATCCGGGGGAAGGCTGGTGGGCGATGCTGGGATTGAACCAGCGACCTCCTCGGTGTGAACGAGGCGCTCTCCCGCTGAGCTAATCGCCCCTCTTCGGGGCGGTCCGTCTACGGCGCGCCCGGCGGCCCGTCAAGCAAAGCCCATGGCCTCCGTATTTATGAAATTCTCGAACAACCGCGAGTGATCCAGGACTGCGCCCTTCTGTCTCTTGCGCTCACGTATCGGTTCCGATAGTAGTTGCGACGCATTCGCAGTTGCAATTTGAGGAACGCCCAGATGCGCGTCTATCGACCTGGCCAGAGCCGCTTTGGCCTCGCTGTCTCCGCCCTCGCACCGGCCTTGATGCTGGCGGCTTGCGGACAGAACAGCGCCTCCGATTCTGCCGGAGCGGCAACCGAACCAGACACCGCCGCCGCGCCGTCAGGCGAACTGGTTCTCTACACCGCGCGCCACTACGATTCCGACCGCATCATCAACGAGGCGTTTGAGCAACAGACCGGAATCCGCATCCGGGTCATCGAGGCCGATGGCGATCTGCTGATCGAGCGTGTCCGCGCCGACGGCGCGCGCAGCCCCGCCGACGTGGTGATGACGGTGGACGCCGGGCGTCTGCATCGCGCCCAGGCCGCCGGCCTGTTTCAGCCGATGCACTCCGAAGTGCTGGAAGCGCGTATCCCGGCCAGCCTGCGTCATCCGGACGGGCTTTGGTTCGGCTTCTCCACCCGCGCGCGCGTGCTGGTTTATGCGAAAGACCGTGTCGATCCTGCGGCGTTCGACGGCTACGCCTCGCTGGCCGACCCGGCCTTCCGGGGCCGGGTCTGCGTCCGCTCTTCCGGCAATATCTACAATATCTCCACGCTGGCGGCGCTGGTCGAACGCTGGGGCGCAGACCGCGCGCAGGAATGGGCCAACGGCGTGGTGCGCAATTTCGCGCGCACCCCCTCGGGCGGCGACACCGACCAGATTCGCGCAGTGGCCGCCGGCGAGTGCGACATCACGATGGTGAACCATTATTACCTCGCACGCCTGCTGATGAACGAACCAGAGATCGGAGACATCGTCGCTCTCTACTGGCCGGAAGAAGAGGCCGGCGTACATGTGAATATTTCCGGCGCCGGCGTGGCCGTGAATGCGCCGAACCCGGAAGCCGCGCGCCTCTATCTGGAATTCCTGGCCAGCGATCTGGCGCAACGCCTGTTCGCCGAGACCAACAACGAATTTCCGGCCGTGCCCGGCGCCGCCTACGATAATCCCACGCTCGATTCGCTGGGCGGCTTCACCCCGGATTCGATGAACGTCGCCGTGCTGGGCGAAAACCAGGCCGAGGCGCAACGCATCTTCGACCGCGCCGGATGGCCCTGATCGAAGCACGGTCCGTCAGGTTTCTCGCCCGGGCCGGACGCCGCTTTCGTTTCTCAGCCGATCCAGCGCCCCTCGGGGCGCTGGCGGCGCTTGTCTGCGTGCTGCCGATGCTGGCGCTGCTGGTCCTCGCCCTCAGCGGCGGCGGCGACACGCTGCGCCATCTGGCTGCGACCCGCCTGCCTGTCTATGTCGCCAATTCGCTGACGCTGGCGGTTCTGGTCGGGCTGGGCGTGACGCTGCTGGGCGTGCCCACCGCATGGCTGACCGCGCGCTATCGTTTCTATGGACGCGGGTTTTTCGTCTGGGCGCTGGCCCTGCCGCTGGCCGCGCCGGCCTATGTGCTGGCCTATGCCTGGGCCAGCCTGCTGAACGCCGGCGGGCCGCTTTATGGCTGGCTGCCGCCGCTGCGCGGCGTGCAGGGCGCGGCCTTCATCTTCTGCGTCGCCTATTATCCTTACGTCTATCTGCTGGCGCGGCAGGCGTTCGAGGGCGGCGCGGCGCACGCGTTGGACGCCGCGCGCACGCTGGGCGCGGGACCGGGGCGCATGTTTCTGCGCGTCGCCTTGCCGCTGGCGCGCCCGGCCATCGTCGCCGGCATGGCGCTCGCCATCATGGAGACGCTGGCCGATTACGGCACGGTCGACTATCTCGGCGCGCCCACCTTCACCACCGGCATCGTCCGCGCCTTCATGTCGTTCGGAGATCCGGCGGGCGCGGCGCGTCTGGCGGCGCTGCTGCTGCTGGCGACACTGCTGGCGCTGGGCATTGAGCGGCGCGCGCGCGGCGCCGGGCGCATTGCCGATCCGCGCGGCCGCGCCCGGCCAGAGGAGCGGCAGACCCTGCGTCCCCTGCCCTCGGCGCTGGCCGCTTTGGCCTGCTGCCTGCCGATTATGGTTGGCCTCATCATTCCCGCCGCGCGGCTGATCTGGCTGGCGCTGGAGACCGAGCCAGTGCGCCCGGTGCTGCCCGCGCTTGGCTCTACCGCCATGCTGGCCGGCGCCTCGGCGCTGATCGCGGCGCTGCTGGGCTTGGGCGCGGCCACGGCGGCGCTCTCCGGCGGCTGGTTCGCCCGCGTCGCCGCGCGCGCGGCGCAGCTCGGCTACGCCATTCCGGGCGCGGTGGCCGCGGTCGGCGTGCTGGCGCTGTTCGGCGGTCTTCAACGCCTTCTGGATTCCCAGTTCGGCGCCCTTGCCCCGCTGGTGGCCGGCGGCGGGCTGGTCGCCCTGATCTTCTCCTATCAGGCGCGCTTCGCCGCCGCCGCGATCGGCCCGTGCGAAAGCGCCCTGCTGCGCGTCACCCCGTCGCTGGAGGCCGCGGCGCGCACGCTGGGGCGCACGCCGATGGGCGTTCTGGCCCGCGTTCACGCGCCTTTGGCCCTCGGGGGGGTGGCCACGGCGGCGCTGATCGTGTTTGTGGAGGTGATGAAAGAGCTTCCGGCGACCATGATCCTGCGGCCGCTGGATTTCGAGACGCTGGCGGTGATGGCGCATAATTACGCGGCCGACGAACGGCTTGGACAGGCGGCGCGGCCGTCGCTGCTTCTGGTGGGCCTCGGCCTTCCGGTGATGATCGCCGTGTCGCGTCTGGTTTCCGGAGCCAGCCGGCGGCGATGAGCAATCCGGCCCTTTCGGTCCGCGCCTGCTGCAAAAGCTTTGGCGGCCGCGCAGTGCTGCGCGATGTCGATCTCGATCTGGAATCGGGCCGGGTGACCGCCGCGCTGGGCCAGTCCGGCGCCGGCAAGTCGACGCTGCTGCGCGCCATCGCGGGGCTGGAGCGGATCGATTCCGGCGAGATCAGAAACCCCGATGGTGTGCTGTCCGGACCCGGCGCGCATGTGCCGCCGGAACGCCGCCGGGTCGGTCTGGTGTTTCAGGACTATGCGCTGTTTCCGCATCTGACGGCGTTGCAGAACGTGATGTTCGGCCTGTCCGGCATGACGCGCGAGGCGAAGCGCGCCCGCGCCATGACTCTGCTCGACTCCGTGCGGCTGGCCGACCGCGCCGGCGCGCATCCCCATGCGCTCAGCGGCGGTGAGCAACAGCGCGTGGCGCTGGCCCGCGCGCTGGCGCCCTCGCCCGATATTGTGCTGCTGGACGAACCCTTCTCCGGTCTCGATGCGCGCCTGCGCGAGGCGACGCGCGACATGGCGCTCTCGGCGTTGAAGGAATCCGGCGCCGCGGTGCTGATCGTCACCCATGACGCGGACGAGGCGATGCTGATGGCCGACGCGCTGGCGCTGATGGCTGGCGGACGCATCGTGCAGCAGGGCGAGCCGGATGCGCTCTACCGCCATCCAGCCTCGGCCGAGGCCGCGCGCCTGCTTGGCGAGGTGAATGAATATTCCGGCCAGATCGCGGGCGGCGCGCTGGAAACGCCGTTCGGGCCGGTCCCGGCGCCCGGCCTCGGCGAAGGCGCCGCCGCGCTGGCGCTGGTGCGGCCGGAGGGCGTGGTGCTCTCCCCCGCCGCCGGCGCCCCGCATACGGTGTCTGAACGCCGCTCGGCCGGCGCGGAGGCCGTGCTGCGCGTGCGCGCGCCGGACGGAACGGAATGGCGCGCGCGCATGCCCGGCGGCGCCGCGCCCCATGCCGGCGACGCGGTCAGCGTGCGGATCGACCCCGATCTGGCGACGGCGCTGCTTCGTTAGACCCTTCATCCTCCGCCTCCGGCGGCGGGCATTCGCCGTCCAGAAACCGCTCAATATCCACCCAGACATTCTGCGCCTGAAGATCGCGCAGCAGCATGTGATAGCCGTGTCGATAGGCCTTGAAGCAAGCGGCCTCCCCGTTCCCCGCCGCATAGCGGCGGATCACGTCCGGCGGCACGATCTCGTCATTCTCGCCCATCAGGATCAGCGCCGGAACACTCTCGCCCGCCCGCGTGCGCCACCCCTCATCCATCAGATCGACCAGACCCAGCAGCGCATCCATGCGCGTGCCGCGGATCATCAGCGGGTCGGCGCCAAGCTTGCGCAGCATTTCGATATTGTCCGACGGCCAGCGTCCCAGACTCTCTCCGGTCAGCGACCAGCCCGGCGCGAGTCCCGCGGCTACGCGCAGCGCCAGCGAATAGGCCGCGTTCATCTGCGACCAGCCCCACACCGCCGGTGAGGCCAGCACCACCCGGTCCACATCCGGCGGCGTGGCCGAGCCCAGCGAGGCCAGCGTGGCCGCCGCGCCCATACTGGTCCCCAGCAATGTGATCTCCACGCCCGGATGACGCGCGCGCACGGCGGCGACGAAATAGGCGATGTCCGCCATCATCACCGCGCGCTCGGGCCAGACGCCGCGCATGGGCGAGCGGCCAAAGCCGCGCTGGTCATAGGCATAGACCGCGATCCCGCGCGACGCCCAGAACGGCCCGGCCAGATAGAAAGTCTCGGAATAATCGCTCATGCCGTGCAGGCCGACGATCACCGCGCGCGGACCTTCGGTCCAGATGCCCGGGTCCGGCAGCCAGGATTGCATCCCCAGCTCGGCGCCGTCGAACGAGATAAAAACCTCCGCCTCCAGCGCCGGCGGGCCGTATGCGTCCGGCGCCGAGACCGCGCCCTGACGCTGCGGCGCAACGCAGCCGGCCAGCAATAGCAGCACGGCCAGCGATGTGGTCCATGCAACCGCCGTCACCACCTGCCTCATCCGGCGCGCTCCATCAGCGTGCGGACGCGCCGGCGCAATTCCGGCAACAGTTCCGCCTCGAACCACGGATTTTTCCGCAGCCATCCATTATTCCGCCAGGAAGGATGTGGCATCGGCAGATAGCGCGGCAGATAGTCGCGCCAGGCCGCGACGGTTTCGGTCAGGCTCGGCCTGGCCCGAGCGCCGAGATGGAATGTCTGCGCGTAGCCGCCGACCAGCAGCGACAATTCAATCTCCGGCAGGGCCGCCTCGATCCGCTTCTGCCAGCGCGGCGCGCATTCGCGGCGCGGCGGCAGGTCGCCGCCCTTGGCGTCCCAGCCGGGAAAGCACAGCCCCATCGGCGTGATCGCCAGCCTGTCCGGGTCATAGAATTCTTCCTCGCTCACCCCCATCCAGTCGCGCAGCCGCACGCCGGACGGATCGGCGAACGGCCTGCCGGCTCTGTCCGCCCGCACGCCCGGCGCCTGCGAGATCAGCGCCAGCCGCGCGCGCGGCGAGACGCTGAACACCGGATTGGGCGGCTGCGGCAGATGCGCGGCGCAGACCGCGCAGGCGCGCATCTCCGCGACAAGATTGTCGAAGTCCTCGGAGGCGAAATCGCTGGCGGGGAAAGGCTTGGTCATGGCGTTTGCAAACCGCGATAACCTAGGAAGCCCCCGCCCCGGCTCCAAGGCCACGGCGCACGGGCCGCATCACCCCTCCCGCGCTTTCCATGTGCGGCGCATCCGCTTCAGCACGGTCAGCGCCAGAAAGGCGGTGAGAAAGTCCAGCGCCGCCACTGGCCCGAACACCGCGAACCACGAGCCGGTCTGCTCATAGACCAGCGCCGCCAGCGGCCCGCCAAACACCGCGCCCACCGCCGTGGCGATCAGCAGAAAGCCGAAATTATTGGCGGCGTAACGCGGGCCGAACAAATCCGCCTGCAATGACGGGAACAGCGAGAAAATCTCGCCCCAGCCGAAAAATACCAGCCCGGTCAGCAGCACGAACAGCAGCGGGTCGGACCCGTACTGGAACAGCAGCAGGATGGCGACCCCCTCCAGTGTGAAGGCGATCACCATCGTGTTCTCGCGCCCGATATGGTCGGAGACCCAGCCGAAAAACGGCCGCGTCACGCCGTTGGCGGCGCGGTCCACGGTCAGGGCCAGCGGCAGGGCGGCGAGGCCAAACACCGTCACCTCCGGCCCGATGCCGAAATCCGCGGCGAAGGCGCCGATCTGCGAGATCACCATCAGCCCGCCGGTGGAAATCATCGACATCATCACAAACAGCAGCCAGAACATCGGCGTCGCCAGCATCTGCCGCGGCGTATAGCTGTGCGCCGTGTCCACCGGCGCGGCGGCGATGG
>JBJHDH010000006.1:0-96144 GCA_050486445.1 Euryhalocaulis sp. | reverse complement strand
AAAGTGTAGAGCATGATCCACGAAGGTGGATCATGCTCTAGAGCGCCGGGCGAAAAAGTGGGAACCGGTTTTTCGCGGAACCGGCGCGGCCACTTGTAAACCCTCTTCCTCCCGCGCGCCGTCCGGCCGGATATTCCGGCTGGACGGCGCTTTTTTTTGCGCGGTCTTGCCGGAGCATCTGACCGGAAGCTCCTCCCCCGCTTGCGGGGGAGGAGGCGGGCACAGCGTCGGCTTTGACACCGGGGCGCACCCGCCCCCCTCCCGCCCTTCGGGCGGCGCTCCCCCCGTAAACGGGGGGAGATCATCCGAGCCATTTCCGGCCGTCTTCCACAATCTCCGGCGCCCCGTTTCGCCAGCGGCTGCGGGACGCCGCATACACTTCGCCTTAACTCCCTTGCGCGCTGACTTGCGCCGCGCGGGCCGGACAATACCGGCGCCGGCGCCAAGAAAGCCGCCCGCGAAGGCGGGACGGCTCCGGGAAGGGGCAAGCCATGACACATCCCTCACGCGCCGCGGCACGCCGCGACACCATTCTGCGCAGCACGGCCATGGCCGCCATCGCCGCCCTTTCAGGCGCCGCCGCATCGGCCCAGGAAGCAGGCCAGCCGCTCCAGAGCGGCGCCGCAAACGAAACCGCGGCGCCCCAGGCCATCGACCGCATCGTGGTCACCGCCGAATTCCGCAACCGCACGGTCGAGGATTCGCCGCTTTCCATCACCGCCGTCACCGCCGAAATGCTGGAGGCGCGCAGCCAGTCCAATATCTTCCAGGTCGCGGAGCAGACGCCCAACGTGACCATGCAGCCGGCCGGCGGCGCGCAGGGCGGCTCGGCCATGCTCGCCTATATTCGCGGCGTCGGTCAGACCGATTTCAACTACGCGCTGGAGCCGGGCGTCGGGCTTTATGTCGACGACGTCTATTTCCCCACTCTGGCCGGCGGTCTGGTCGAACTGGTCGATCTGGACCGGGTCGAGGTGCTGCGCGGGCCACAGGGCACGCTGGCGGGCAAGAACTCGCTGGGCGGGGCCATCAAGCTCTATTCCCGCCGTCCCGACGGCGATGATGGCGGGCAGATCAGCGCCACGGTGGGCGGCTATGGCCGGGTCGACCTGCGCGGCGCGGCGGAATTTACGCTGGCCGAAGACCGGCTGTTCGCCCGCATTTCGGGCCTGACGCGCAGCATCGACGGCTATGTCGACCGGCTGGATTATGGCTGTCTCAACCCCGGCGCCGGCGTGCCTGCCTTTTCCGCCGCCCCCGATTGCCGGCTTGGAACCGAAGGCGGGCAGGATTTCACCGTGCTGAAAGGCGCGCTGCGCTTTATCGCCACGCCGGATTTCGAGCTGAATCTTTCCGCCGACATGACGCGGGAAAATTCCGAAGCCAGACCCGGCGTTCTGGTTCGCGCACTCGGCAACGGGCAGGATTTCGGCATCCCGGATTTCTTTGGCCCCGGACAGGGCCTGCTGTTGGGAACCGATTTCAACCCCGCCGACGGCAATGGCGGCCCCACCCCCGTGCCGATCTTTTTCGACAACAACAATAACGGCGTGTTCGATCCGGGCGTCGACGTTCCGCTGGACTGCCGCTTTGTTACTTTCGGCCCGGAATCCTGCGATCCAAACGCGCCCGGCCGCTATATTTCCTACGCCACGTACATGAGTCCCGAAAGCGCGGCGGTCCTCCAGCCCGGACAGGATCCGTGGAAGCCGCTCACCGTTCCCCCGATGACGAAATTCGAATCCCACGGCGTGTCGCTCACCGCCGACTGGGAGATCGCGCCGGATTTCGCGCTGAAATCCATCACCGCGTATCGCGAATACAGCTCGACCTTTTCGGAAGATACGGACGGCTCGCCGCTGGGCGTGCAGACCATGCTGCAGACGCTGGAGCACGAGCAGTTCAGCCAGGAGCTGCGCCTGAACGGAACCCTGTTCGGCGGCGCGGTCGATTTCACCACCGGCCTGTTCTATTTCGAACAGGAAGGCACGCTGGAATCGCGCGTGGACCTGCCTTGGGCGGCGCTCAGCTTTGTGCACGGCCCTGACCCGACGCCCAGCACCAACAAGGCCGCCTTCGTGAACGCCACATGGCATGTGACCGACCGGCTGAACCTCACCGGCGGCGTGCGCTATTCGCGTGACCGCAAGGACTACACCTTCTATCGCAGCAATCCGGACGGCACGCTGCCCGCCGGTCCGTGCATGGGACCGCCGGGCCATCCGGCCAATCCGGCCAATTGCGGCGTGTTCGGCGTAAGCGGCCTCAGCTCCACCTATAAAGGCGACCGGTTCGACACCCGCGCGGCCATCGATTACCGATGGACGCGGGACATCATGACCTACGCCTCGTTCTCCACGGGCTATAAAGGCGGCGGCGTCAATCCGCGCCCCTATGTCCCCGATCAGGTCCAGACCTTCGAGCCGGAAACGCTGAAGACCTGGGAGGCCGGATTCAAGACCACATGGTGGGGCCGCCGGCTGCAACTGAACGGCGCGGCCTTCATCAACCGCTTCAGCAATATCCAGCTTTCCTTCCAGACCTGCCCGTCATCCATCGCCCCGGCGCCCTGCCTGATGCCGCAGAACGCAGGCGACGCGGAGGTGCTGGGCTTTGAGCTGGAAGGCGTGCTGCGCCCGCTTCCCGGCCTGCAACTGGACGGCTCTCTGGGCGTGCTGGATTTCGAATATACGCGCGTCGATCCACTGACCAACATTACGGCGGACATGGTTCCGCCCTACACGCCGGCCCTGACATGGAGCCTCGGCGTGCAATACGACATCGACCTTGGCGGCATGGGCCTGCTGACCCCGCGTCTGGACGTCAGCTCGCAATCGCACGTCCATACCGAATCCGCCAACGCCCCGACCAACCGGATCGACGGCTATCGTCTGGTGAATGGCCGCCTGACATGGCGCGCGCCGGACGATCAATGGTCGCTGGCGCTGGAGGTCACCAATCTTCTGGACAAATATTACTACCACACGCTGCTCGACCTCTCGCCCTTCGGCAATGCCGGCTATACCAGCGGCCAGCCCGGCTGGCCGCGCACATGGGCCGTCACCCTGACCCGGCGTTTCTGATCCATCGCCGCGCCGCACTTCACAATCTGTCCGGCGCCCGTTTCGCCGGGCGGCCCGCGCGCCTATCCTTAGAGCGTTTCCAGGCGAAGTGGTCCCTCGACAAGCTCGGGATGGAACCGGTTCGCCGTCCGGAAACGCGGCAAAATAAAGAGTTGGGGCATTTCCGCGATTCGAAGAAAAGCGGAAATGCCCTAACTCTCCGGAAGCGGCGAAGGGAGGCGCGCGCCATGGCTCTGGAGCTGACCGTCAATGGCGAGGCGCGGACGGCGGACAGCCCGCCGGACACGCCCTTACTCTATGTGCTGGCCGATGAGCTGGGCCTGAAGGGCCCGCGCTATGGCTGCGGCCTGGCGCAGTGCGGCGCCTGTTCCGTGCTGGTCGATGGCGTCGAGATGCGGTCCTGCGTGCTGCCGGCGGGCGCCGCGCAGGGGCGGGAGATTGTGACGCTGGAGGGTCTGCCCGCCTGGCACGCCGCGCGCACGGGCCTTGCCGGAATTCCGGAGATGACGCCGGTGCAGCAGGCGATGCTGGAGGCGCAGGCGCCGCAATGCGGTTATTGCTTCAACGGCATGGTGGTGAAGGCGAGCGAATTGCTCGCCGCCAATCCCGACCCCGGCGAAGACGAGATCGTCGCGCATATGGACGGGCATCTGTGCCGCTGCGGAACCTATACGCGCATCGTCGCCGCCATCGGCCGCGCCGCGCGCATCATGCGGGGAGAGGCGGAATGAGCGCGCGCGATCTTGAGGCCGCCTTCAGCCGCAGATTCGTGCTGAAGGCCGGCGGCGCGCTGGTGATCGGATTCCCATTCGCAGGCGCGGCGCGGGCGCAGGAGACAGAACAAACGCGCGGCGCCACGGCCGGGCCGCCGGACGCCAACGCCATCGACACGTGGCTGGCCATCCATGCCGACAACACCGCAATGCTCTATATGGGCTATGCCGAGCTGGGACAGGGCTGCACCACCGCCCTGCCCCAGGTGGCGGCGGAGGAGCTGGACCTGACGCTGGACCAGATCGTATCGGCCCAGCTCGACACCAACATCACGCCCTTTCAGGGCGGCACCTATTCCAGCGCGGCAATCCATCGCGGCTCGCCCGGCGTGCGCGCCGCCGCCGCCGAGGCGCGTCAGGCGCTGCTGGCGATGGCGTCGGATTATCTGGCCGAGCCGGTGGAAAATCTGCGCGTCGAGGCCGGCGTGGTCAGCGCCGTGAACGCGCCCGCCAAAGTGGTCACCTATGGCGAGCTGGTCGGCGGGCGGCGCTTCGATCTCGCCTTCACCGGAACCGCGCCAGTGAAAGACCCGGCCGATTACCGCATCGTCGGGCGCGGCGCGGCGCGCAAGGATGCGCGCGCCAAGCTGACCGGCGAATATGTCTATATGCAGCACGAGCGCCTGCCCGGCATGCTGCACGGGCGCATCGTGCGGCCGCGCGGGCAGCGCGCCTATGGCGCCGGCGCGCGCGTGCTGTCGGTTGACGAATCCTCCATCGCCGGGATTCCCGGCGCGCGCCTGCTGCGCCAGGGCGACTTTCTGGCCGTAGTGGCGCCGCGCGAATGGGACGCGGTGCAGGCCGCGCAGCTGCTCTCCGTGACATGGGAGGATGCGCCGCACCCCTTCCCCGAAACCGCCGCCGTGTTCGGCGCCATGCGCGCCAGCGCGACTGAGGATCGGGTGGTGGAGGAACGCGGCGATGCGGACTCTGCCTTCACCGCCGCCGCGAACACCGCCGAATTCACCGGCGCCTGCGCCTATCAGATTCACGGACTCTTCGCGCCCAATTGCGCGCTCGCCGATGTGCGGGCGGAGTCCTGCCTTGTGATCTGTTCGACGCAGGACATCTACGCCACGCGGCGGGGAATCGCCGCGCTGCTCGGGATGCCGGAGCCGCAGGTGCGGGTGCAGTATCGCGAAGGCTCGGGCACTTACGGCAAGTCCTGCTATGACGATTGCGCGCAGGCCGCGGCGCTGGCCTCGAAGCTCGCCGGGGCGCCGGTGCGGATGCAGTTCATGCGCCATGACGAGCATGGCTGGGATTATTGCGGCCCACCGCATATCGGCGCGGTGCGCATCGGCGCGGACGACAGCGGACACATGACCGCCTATTCCTATGATGGCTGGCAGTATAGCTGGAGCCAGGTCGAGACAACGCAGCAGCTCGCCGAAGGCCGTCCGGCGGCGGGCTGGCCGCCCGGCCCGTCACGCAGCGTCAATCCGCTGGTCTGCGGCGGCATGTACGACATTCCCAACGCCGTGCTGACCGACCACATGCTGCCGGTCGGCGACTGGCTGCGCGCCGGCTGGCTGCGCAGCCCGCTGGACCTTGCCTTCGCCTTCGCCTCCGAACAGGCGGTCGACGATCTGGCGCATCAGTTCGGCGCCGATCCGGTGGAATTCCGCCGCCGCAACATCACCGACGAACGCTGGCGCGGCGTGCTGAACGCGGTGGCGGAGGCCGCGGGCTGGCGCCCCGGACCGATGGCCGCGAACGTATCGGACGCGGAGCTGGTGACCGGGCGCGGCGTGGGGCTGGGCACGCATCTGGCCTCCTGGGGCGCGGCGGTCGCGGATGTGGAGGTGAACCGCGCCACGGGCCGGGTGCGCATCCTGCATCTGTGGGGCGCCATCGACGCGGGCCTGACGGTGAATCCGAACATCGTCGAGGCGCAGATCGAGGGCCAGCTCGTGCAGACCGTCAGCCGGATGCTGTATGAAGAGCTGCAAACCGGACCGGGCGGCGTCACCAGCCTCGACTGGGCGTCCTATCCGGTGGCGCGGTTTTCCGATACGCCGCGCATCACGCCCATTGTCGTGCAGCGCATGGGCGAGCCTTCGTCCGGTGCGGGCGAGGAGGCGATGGCCGCCGCCGCCGCCGCCATCGCCAACGGTTTTTTCGATGCAACAGGACGGCGCATGGATGTGTTTCCCTTCACCCCGGCCCGCGTGCTGGAGACATTATCCGCATGAGCGACGAGGTTCTGGAATTCGCACATGTCAGCCGCCGCTTTGGCGACACGCAGGCGGTGAGCGATCTCAGCTTTCATGTGAATCCGGGCGAGATTTGCGGCTTTCTCGGACCCAATGGCGCGGGCAAGACCACATCGCTGCGCATGGCGCTGGGCGTTCTGGCGCCCGATTCCGGGCGCATCGGCCTGTTCGGCCGGCCGCCCGAGCGCGGCACGCTGGAGCGGGTCGGTTTCCTGCCCGAGGAGCGCGGCGTCTATAAGCGGATGACGGCGGAGGCGGCCATCGTCTTCTTCGCGCGGCTGAAGGGCGTGGATGCGCGGACCGCGCGGACGCGGGCGCGCGCGCTGCTGGAGCAATACGGCCTGGGCGACGTGGCCCGGCGCAAACTGAAAACCTTTTCCAAGGGCATGGCGCAAAAGGTGCAGATTCTGGCCTCGCTCGCGCACGAGCCCGATCTGGTGATTCTGGACGAGCCGTTTTCCGGCCTCGACCCGGTGAATCAGCAGGCGCTGGAACGGCTGATCCACGGCCTGAAGGACCAGGGCAAGACCGTGCTGTTCTCCACCCATGTGATGCAGCACGCCGAGCGGCTGTGCGACCGCATCATTCTGGTGACGCATGGCAAAAAGGCGTTCGAGGGAACGGTGGCCGCGGCGCTGGCCGTCGCCCCGGCCTCGGTGGTGGTGGAGACAGAGGCGCATGTCGACGCCGTGCGCATCGCCGCGAGCGCGGGCGCGGAGGCGGAGCGGCTGGGCGTGGGCGTCGATCCCACAGGCGCGGCCGATCCCGGCTGGCGGCGCTGGAACGTGCATCTGCCGCGCGGCGGCCAGTCGCAGACCGTGCTGAACGCCTTTGTCGAGGCGGGCGCGCAATTGCGCCGGTTCGAGCCGTCGCGCCCCACCCTGCACGATGCGTTTGTGCAGCTTGTCGGTGAGGCCGACGCGCCGCCCCAGACCGAAGCCGATGATGTGGGAGCGGCGGCATGAAGCGGCTTCTGCTTATCGCCCGGCGGGAATATCTCTCTTATGTCGCCACATGGGGCTTCTGGCTGTCGCTGGCCATGGCGCCGGTCTTTATCGCTGTCGGGTTCAGCGTTCCGGCCTTGCTGCAACGCGCCGCGCCGGAGCGGCCTTTCACCGTCGTCACCGCCGAACCGCAGGTCATCGAGGCCATCGACATGGTGCTGGCCGAGCGGCGAGCCTCCGCGGCGGGCCAGATTCTGGCGATGCTGGCCGAAACGGAGGCCGGGCCGGACGCGGCGGAGGCCGTGCGCGGCGCCTTCGCGGCGGGCGCCGGACCGGCGGAGGCGGCGCGCGCCGCCGGTCTGCCGCGGGAGATGGCCGAGGAGGCGGAGCGGCGCGTGCGGCGCGAATATGTGCGCGTGCCCCCGCCGGCGAACACGCCAGACGCGCTGCGCCCCTATCTGGCCGGCGAGACTCCGGTTCCCGGCTGGCGTGATGGCGTGGCGCTGCACGCCGCGGTGGTCGTGCGGCGCGGCGCGGATGGACGCTTGGAGGCCGATTACTGGAGCGCCAATCTGACCAATCCGTCGCTGCGCAACGCGGTGGCCGAGGCGCTGGGCCGGGCCATGCGCGACGAGGCGCTGGCCGCCGCCGGTCTCGACCCGGAAATGGTGCGCGCCGTGTCCCGGCCGCGCGCGGTGATCCGCGATTACGCGCCCGGCAAGGAAGAAGGCGCGGAAGAGGTCACCATGGCCGACCGCCTGCCCTTCATTGTCGGCGTGATTTCCGGATTCATTCTGTGGTCGGCGATCTTCTCGGTCGCCAATATGCTGCTCACCTCAACCATCGAGGAAAAATCCGGCAAGGTGCTGGAAGTGCTGCTCTCCAGCGCGCGCCTGCCGGAAATTCTGGGCGGCAAGCTGCTCGGCGTCGCGGGGGTAAGCTTCACGCTGCTCGGCGTCTGGTTCATCGCGGGCGCGTCGCTGCTGGCGCTGGCCGCCGCCAACATGCCGGGCGACGGCCCGGCCGGGCAGATTCTGGGCGTGCTGTTACAGCCGGGTCTGGTGGCGCCGTTCCTGTTCTATTTCGTCATGGGCTATCTGATCTATGGCGCGGCGTTTCTGGCCGTCGGCTCGCTGTGCGAAACGATGCAGGAAGCCCAGACCCTGATGAGCCCGATGGTGCTGATGATGATGGCGCCGATTCTTTTGCTCGGTTTTTCCATCGCCAATCTGGATTCGCCCTTCATCGCGGGCGCGTCCTGGTTCCCGCTATTCACACCGTTCCTGATGATGGCGCGGCTGCCGCTCGATCCGCCGCTCTGGGAGATTCTCGGCACCAGCGCGCTGATGCTGGCGACGCTGGCCTTCATGATCTGGGGGGGAGCGCGCGTGTTCCGCGCCGGGGCCCTGGGCCAGGCGCGGCCGGGCTCGCTGAAATCGCTGATGAAAGCCTTCCGCCGGGCGTAAGGCGCTACACGCCCGCCGCGTCCAGCATCTCCATCTGCGCGGGCGACAGCGCCAAAGTCGCGCCGGCGAGCAGATCGGCGAACTGCGCCTCTGTTGTGGCGCTGGCGATGGGAGCGGCGACGCCGGGCCGCGCGGCGAGCCAGGCGATGGCGATGGCCGAGAGGCTGGCGCCGGTATCGGCGGCCACATTGTCCATCGCCGCCAGAATGCGGCGGCCGCGCGCGTCGAGATAATTCTTCACCACGTTTTCGCCGCGCGGCGATTTCGCCGCATCTTCAGCGGTGCGGTATTTTCCGGTGAGAAAGCCGCTGGCCAGCGCGAAGAACGGCGCCATGACCATGCCATGGCGGGCGCAGGCCTCGGCCACGCCATTGGTCTCCACGCCGCGATTAGAGAGATTGTACTCGTTCTGGAGCACGTCATAACGGCCGCCGCCGCTCTGGGCGCGCACGGAAAACGCTTCATCCAGCCGCGCGGCGGTGAAATTGGAGGTGCCCAGCGCGCGCACCTTGCCGGCCTGCACCAGATCGCCGAACGCGCCCAGCACATCGGCCATCGGCAATGTCTGGTCGTCGCGATGCGCGTAATAGAGGTCGATATAATCGGTGCGCAGACGTTTGAGCGAGGCGTCCACCGATTTCGCGATATGGTCCGGCTTCAGGTTCGGCTTGTGCGCAATCATGTCCATGCCGACCTTGGTGGCGATCACCATCTCGCGCCGCACGCCGCGATCCGCCATCCATTCGCCGATCAGCGTTTCCGACTCGCCGCCCTGATTGCCCGGAACCCAGGCGGAATAGACATTCGCCGTGTCGATGAAATTGATCCCCGCCTCCAGACAGCGGTCGAGCATGGCGAAGCTGGAATCGCGATCCAGCGTCCAGCCAAACACATTGCCGCCGAAACAGACCGGCGAAACGGTCAGCCCGGTGCGGCCGAGCGGAATTTTTTTCATCGGGCGGGCCTCCCAGTCTTTCGCCTGCCGGGAATAGAGGCCATGCGGCCGGGCGCCAAGCCGGGCGCAGCCCCCATAGTGACCGGGCGCAGCCGCCGCAGTTTCGTGGATGCGGCATTTCGTGTATGCGCTGCGCCTCCCGAACCTCCGCAACCGCCGCCGCCGGCCAGCCCCCTGACCCGAACCATGACCGCATTGCGCAATATCGCCATCATCGCCCATGTCGACCACGGCAAGACCACGCTGGTCGACAAGCTGCTGGCCCAGTCCGGATCCTTTCGCGAGAACCAGCGCGTGGCAGAAAGGGTAATGGATTCCAATGACTTGGAAAAAGAGCGCGGGATCACCATCCTGGCCAAGGCGACATCCGTGGTGTGGAAGGACACGCGCATCAATATCGTGGATACGCCCGGCCACGCCGATTTCGGCGGCGAGGTAGAGCGGATTCTGAGCATGGTGGATGGCGCCATCGTTCTGGTCGACGCCGCCGAGGGCCCGATGCCCCAGACCAAATTCGTGGTCGGCAAGGCGCTGAAAATCGGCCTGCGCCCCATCGTGGCGATCAACAAGGTGGACCGGCCGGACGCCCGCGCCGACGAGGTGGTGAACGAGGTGTTCGACCTGTTCGCGGCGCTGGACGCCGACGATGAGCAGCTCGACTTCCCGATCCTCTATGGCTCGGGCCGCGACGGCTGGATGAATCTGTCGCCCGAAGGACCGAAAGAAGAAGGCCTCGCCCCGCTATTCGATCTGGTGCTGCGCCATGTGCCCGCGCCAAAGGTCGAACCGGGGCCGTTTCGCATGCTGGGTACGCTGCTGGAGGCCGACCCCTATCTTGGCCGCCTGATTACCGGGCGCGTCGCATCGGGCAGCGTGAAGCCGAACCAGACGATCAAGGTTCTCTCGCGCGACGGCGCCGTGGTGGAGAGCGGGCGCGTCTCGAAAATCCTGGCCTTCCGCGGCATCGAGCGCCAGCCGGTGGACGAAGGCGTGGCCGGCGACATCATCGCCGTCGCCGGGCTGCAAAAGGGATCTGTCGCCGATACGTTCTGCGACCCGGCGGTTACAGAGGCCATTCAGGCTCAGCCCATCGACCCGCCCACCGTCACCATGTCGTTCATCGTCAACGACTCGCCGCTGGCCGGGACCGAGGGCGACAAGGTGACCAGCCGCGTCATCCGCGACCGCCTGCTGCGCGAGGCCGAGGGCAATATCACGCTGCGCATCGCGGAATCGGTGAACAAGGATTCGTTCGAGGTGTCCGGGCGCGGCGAGCTGCAACTGGCTATCCTGATCGAGACCATGCGGCGCGAGGGGTTTGAGCTGGCCGTCTCGCGCCCGCGCGTGGTGTTCCAGAAAGGCGAGGCCACGGGCGAGACGCTGGAGCCCATTGAAGAAGTGGTCATCGACGTCGATGAGGAGCATTCTGGAATCGTCGTGCAGAAAATGAGCGAGCGCCGCGCCGAGATGCAGGAGATGCGCCCCAGCGGCGGCGGCCGTCTGCGTCTTGTATTCCATGCGCCGACGCGCGGCCTGATTGGTTATCAATCCGAATTGATGACCGATACGCGCGGCACGGCGGTGATGAACCGGCTGTTCCACGCCTATGAGCCGTTCAAGGGCGAGATCGGCGGGCGCGTTAATGGCGTGCTGATCGCCAACGAGGCCGGCGAAGCCGTGGCCTATGCGCTGTGGAATCTGGAAGACCGCGGCCCGATGGTGATCGACCCGGGAACGAAGGTCTATCAGGGCATGATCGTGGGCGTGCATACGCGCGACAACGATCTGGAAGTGAACGTGCTGAAGGGCAAGAAGCTGACGAATATCCGCACCACGTCGAAGGACGAAGCGGTGCGCCTGACCCCGCCCATCCGCATGACGCTGGAACGCTCGCTGGCCTGGATTCAGGACGACGAGCTGGTGGAGGTGACGCCCAAATCCATCCGCCTGCGCAAGGCGATCCTGGACCCCAATGACCGCAAGCGCGCCGAGAAGGTGAAAGCGGCCTGAGCTTTACCGCAGACCGCGCCGCGCCCATCCGTTCGCATAAAGGAAAGACAGCGTGAGAATTGAAGCCATCGCGGCGGGGCGAAATCCCCCGCGCGACATCAATGTCATTATCGAGTGCCCGGCCGGCGGCGAGCCGATCAAATACGAGCTGGATAAAGAGGCCGGCGTTCTGGTCGTCGACCGCTTCCTGCACACGCCGATGCGCTATCCCGGCAATTACGGGTTTGTGCCGCACACGCTGAGCCTGGATGGCGATCCTATCGACGTGCTGGTGGCCAATACGCGGCCGCTGTTCCCCGGCTGCGTCATCAATTGCCGGCCCGTCGGCGTGCTGGTGATGGAGGACAATTCCGGCGAGGATGAGAAAATCCTGGCCGTGCCCTCGCAAAGCCTCACCAAACGCTATGACGGGGTGGAGAATTATACCGACATGCCGCCGATCACGCTGGCGCAGATCGAGCATTTCTTCGAGCACTACAAGGATCTGGAGCCCGGCAAATGGGTGAAGATCGGCGACTGGCAGGACGCCGGCGCCGCGCGCCGCAAAATTGAAGAGGCGATCCAGCGGGCGAAGGGGTAAGGCGCATTGTGTGCGGCGCAACGCATGCAAACACATAACAAAAAAGGCCGCGCTGCGCAGCGCGGCCTTTTCTGCTTTTGCGCGCCGGACGCGCCGGGCGCCGCTCAGTAGCGATAGGCGTCGGTCTTGAACGGACCCTCGACCGGCACATTGATGTAGTCGGCCTGTTCGGGGGTCAGCTTTGTCAGCGTGGCGCCCAGCTTGGCGAGATGCAGCGCGGCTACCTTCTCGTCCAGATGCTTGGGCAACACATAGACCTTGTTTTCGTAATCGCCGTGTTTGGTCCACAGCTCGATCTGCGCCAGCGTCTGGTTGGTGAAGCTGGCCGACATCACAAAGCTGGGGTGGCCGGTGGCGTTGCCCAGATTCAGCAGCCGCCCCTGCGACAGCAGGATGATGCGCTTGCTGTCCGGGAACTCGATCAGGTCGACCTGCGGCTTGACGTTCGTCCACTTGAAATTCTTCAGGGCGTCGACCTGAATCTCGTTATCGAAGTGGCCGATATTGCCGACAATGGCCATGTCCTTCATCTGGCGCATATGCTCCAGCGTCAGCACGTCCTTGTTGCCGGTCGTGGTGACAAAGATGTCCGCGCGCGGCGCGGCCTGCTCCATCGTCACTACCTCGAACCCGTCCATCGCCGCCTGAAGTGCGCAGATCGGGTCGATCTCGGTCACCATCACGCGCGCCCCGGCGCCGCGCAGCGACGCCGCCGAGCCCTTGCCGACATCGCCATAGCCCAGCACGCAGGCCACCTTGCCGGCCATCATCACATCGGTGCCCCTGCGGATACCATCCACAAGAGACTCCTTACAGCCGTATTTATTGTCGAATTTCGATTTGGTGACGCTGTCATTGACGTTGATGGCGGGGAAAGGCAGCTCGCCGCGCTGCTGCATCTGATACAGGCGCAGCACGCCGGTGGTGGTCTCCTCCGAAACGCCGCGAATGGAATCGCGGATGCGGGTAAACCAGCCGGGGCTGGACTTCATGCGCTTGCCCATCTGCGCGAACAGCGCGACTTCCTCATCGGAATTGCCCTTGGGCAGAGGCTTGCCGTTTTCCTCGTGCCGCGCGCCCAGGATGATATAGAGCGTGGCGTCCCCGCCATCGTCCAGAATCATGTTGCAGGGCTCGTCCGGCCAGTCGAGCGTCTTGTCGACATAGTCCCAGTATTCTTCCAGCGTCTCGCCCTTTTTGGCGAATACCGGAATGCCCGCGGCGGCGATGGCGGCGGCGGCGTGATCTTGCGTCGAATAGATATTGCAGGACGACCAGCGCACCTCGGCGCCGAGCGCGGTCAGCGTCTCGATCAGCACGGCGGTCTGGATCGTCATATGCAGACAGCCGCTGATGCGCGCCCCTTTCAGGGGTTTTTGCGCGCCATATTCCTCGCGCGTGGCCATCAGACCGGGCATTTCGGTCTCGGCGATGTCCATTTCCTTGCGGCCATAATCGGCAAGCGAAATGTCGGCGACAATGTAGTCGTTGGCCATGAATTCCTCGTATACGCAGGGGGTTACGGGTGGGTTGCAGGCTTGTGCCATGCCGGCCGCGCATGAGCCGCGCGGCGGAAGTGACGGGCCATGGGTATAGACGCTGCGCCCTTGGGCTTCAACATGAGGGGGCCGGGGGCCGGGAATCCGGGCTCAGCCGGTCTCGCCGAATTTGCAATCGACCAGATCGCACAGCGCGTCGATCGCCGCGCTGGCGTCCGGTCCCGTCGCCTCGATCTCCAGCTCCGTTCCCGGGCCGGCGGCCAGCATCAGAAGATCCATGATGGAAGAGGCGTCCACCGTCTCGGTTCCCCGCCGCACCAGAACACGAACATTATATTCCTGGGCCATCGCCACGAATTTCGCGCTGGCCCGCGCATGCAGGCCGCGCTCATTGATGATGGTCACGTTGCGGCGGCGCGTTTCGCTCATCACCGGCTGGTCCATGCTTACTGTTCTCCAATGACGGCGGAGCCGATGGTGATATAGCGGCGCCCCGCCTCCAGCGCCGCCTGCGCCGCCTGCGCCACGCTCATTGCGCGGCGGGCCTCAGCCAGACGGATCAGCATCGGCAGATTAACGCCGGCGACCAGCTCTACCCGGCCTTTCTCCAGCAGGGTGACCGCAAGATTGGACGGCGTGCCGCCGAACATATCGGTCAGCAGAATGACGCCATCGCCGGAATCAGCCTTTTGAACCGCGTCGCGGATATCGCCCCGGCGCTTGTCCATATTGTCGTCCGGCCCGATACAGACCGCGCGGACCTGCTTCTGCCGGCCGACGACGTGTTCCATCGCAGCGACAAGTTCGACCGCCAGCCGTCCGTGGGTGACGACCACAAGCCCGATCATCCTTTGGCGTTCCCCTGTTTTGGCCGCCATCTAAACCGTAGAGGCCCGGCGGGGAAAGCCCGTCTGCGCCAGGCTCGCGCTCTTGTCAGACCGCGCCCCCGTCTCAGCGGCCTTCGCGCAACAGCACCACAAACCGGGCCCCGGCCCGGGCTCCGGTCTCGTCGCGCCGGTTCTCGGCATAAATACGCCCGCCATGCGCCTCCACAATCTGCCGGGCGATGGAGAGCCCCAGACCCGAATGCGAACCGAACGCCGCGCCGGCCGGCCTCTGCGTATAGAATCGCTCGAACACGGTTTCGAGGTTTTCCGGCGGAATGCCCGGCCCATCATCCTCCACCACGATCTCGGCCGCCGGATCGCCATAGAGCCGGGCCCGGTTCAGGTGAATCCGCACGCATCCGTCCGGCGGGCTGAAGGTGCGGGCGTTGTCCAGAAGGTTGCGGAACACATTGCTGAGCAGCCCTTCCAGCGCCCAGACCGGGGCCGGATCGCCTTCGGCGTTTTCGAATCGCACTTCGGGTTCGCCATCGCGGCGCACGGTTTTGTACAGCTCGGCGATGTCGCGCAGCATGGCGCGCAGATCGACCTGCCCGCCGGTCTCGCGCGCCAGTTCCGAATCCAGGCGCGAGGCGCGGGAAATGTCGCTGATCAGCCGGTCCAGCCGGACAACGTCGCTGCGCAGCACATCCAGCAGACGCTTGCGCGCGGTGGGGTCTTCCACCTGCGCCAGCGTCTCGACGGCGGAGCGGATCGATGTCAGCGGATTCTTGATCTCGTGGCTTACATCGGCGGCGAAGCGTTCGATGGCGTCGATACGGGCATAGAGCGCCCCGGTCATTTCGCGCAGCGCCCGCGACAGATCGCCAATATCGTCATGGCGATGCGACAGGTCCGGGATTTCGGCGCGACCAGGTCCGGCGCGCGGCGCGCGGTCGGCGGCGTGGGCCAGGCGCTGCAATGGCCGGGCGATGAACCAGGTAAGCAGCAGCGAGGTGACGATGCTTATAATCAGCGCCGCGCCGATAAAGGGCAGCAGCGCCCGCCGCTCCGCCGCCACGATGGCGTCCACATCGGTGGATTCCAGCATCAGCACGCCCAGAATGCGCTGGATGCGCTGCACCGGCACAGAGACGGAGATGACGCGCTCACCGTCCTCGTCCTCGCGCTGGGCGGCGACCGGCCCGCCGGTGGCGATGGCGCCGGCCACCTCCTCCTCCGCCGTCTGCACGCTGAGCGGACCTGTGACGCCGCCGCGCACACGATCCATCATCGCTTCCAGCGCGGCGTCCAGATTGAGACCGGATTGATCCAGCGGCGGCAATTCGCGCACCCGCACCCTGTCTGTCAGACGCCAGGAATCGGCGATCAGCGCGCCGTCTGGCGCATAAAGCCGCATGCGGGAGAAGTCCGGCAGATACAGGCGGGCCAGCAGACGGCGCGCCTCGTCACGGTCCAGGATCGTGTCCGGCTCGGCCTCCGTTGCCTGATCCGCCAGCACGCCGGCGATCAGCTCGCCATCGGCGCGCAGGCTGGCGATACGCGCCTCGATCAGGCCCTGGCGCATTTCGCCCAGCACCATCGCGCCAAGCACCAGCACCAGAAGGCCGCCAATATTGGCCAGAAAAATCAGACGGGTGAGCGCGGAAAACGCCAGCGGCCGCCGCCTGCGGCGGCGTCCGTCGCCGGACGGAGCGCCCGGCGAAGGCCCGGCCGGGTCAGGTTTCCTTGTAACGATATCCGACGCCATAAAGGGTTTCGATTGCGTCGAATTCCGGATCGACCTCGCGGAATTTTTTGCGCACGCGCTTGATGTGGCTGTCGATGGTGCGGTCATCGACATAGACCTGATCGTCATAGGCCGCGTCCATCAGTGCGTCACGGCTTTTCACATAGCCCGGCCGCTGGGCCAGCGCCTGAAGGATCAGAAACTCGGTCACGGTCAGGCGCACCGGCTCGCCGTCCCAGGCGCAGCTATGCCGGTTCGGATCCAGCGTCAGCCGCCCCTGCACGATCACTTTCTGCTGCGCGGCTGCGCCATTCTCCGGGCCGGCGCCATTGTCGCGCACGCCTGCGCGGCGCAGCACGGCCTTGATCCGCTCGGCCAGCAGGCGCTGGGAGAACGGCTTGGTGATATAGTCGTCGGCGCCCAGATTGAGACCCAGCGCCTCGTCGAATTCATCGTCCCGCGAGGTCAGGAAGATCACCGGCATGTCACCGGTCTGGCGCAGCCGGCGCAAAAGCTCCAGCCCGTCCATACGCGGCATTTTCACATCCAGAATGGCGAGGCTGGGCGGGTTGGAGGTCAGCGCGGCGAGCGCCGAGGCCCCGTCATGGAATGCCTGCACGCGATAGCCCTCGGATTCCAGAAACATGGAAACCGAAGTCAGGATATTCTCGTCGTCATCGACCAGGGCGATGGTTGTCATCGAATCCGGTTTCCCCGCTCGCGGCCCGCGCCGGCAAAAACGCCACCTTCCGGCAGACTCTAATGAATCCCGACAGATACTTGAAGCGCTGCGGCGGCCCCTGGTCCGTTTTCATACGCCCTTAAGCAATCCGGCCCGATACAGGGAATCCGGGGGCAGGCAGGGCGGCGATGAATCTACGCCAGACGCATTTTGAAATCTTCCTGAAACGCAGCCCCAAGGCAGACTGGGCGCTGATGGAAGCCATGCCAGAGCGCGAGCCGGCGCTGGAGGCGGCGCGCAAGCTGCATGAGACCTGTCCCGCCGGGGCGGTGCGCGTCGATAAATCGACCTTCCATCCGGATAGCGGCGAGTTCCAGACAGTCTCCATCCTCAGCCTGGGCGTTATCGCCAGGGCTGGCCCGCGTGAGACCAGAAAGGCGGAGCCGCCCTGCGGCGCGCCCGGCGATCTGGCCACGGTGCATGCGCGGCGCACCATCGCCCGCGTGCTGGGCCAGTGGCTGGACCGCCAGCTGGCCACGCCGCTGGAGCTGCTGCACAGCCCCGCGCTGGCCGAACGGCTGGAGCGCGAGGACACGATGCTGCAACACGCCATCCAGAAGACGGCGATCGCCCAGGCGGCCGAGCATGAAGCCGATGTGCAGCATTTCGTGAAGCGGCTGAACGAGCTGACCGAACAGGCGATCAACGATCTGCTGAACAAACGCAAGAAAAACCAGCTTCCGGTCATCGGCGATGACGGCTTTGGCGCGCTGGCCGGCAGGCTGGGCGAAAAACGGGTCTTCGCCATGCGCGCGGCCGTGGCCGGCGCGCTGGCTTCGGCGCCGGACTGGAAAGCCAAAATCGAGACCCTGCTGCGTCTGGCGGACGAGCTGGACGGGTGCGAGACCCGCGCCGCGGCGCTGACCGTGCTCGATGATTTTCTCGCCGAGGCGCTGGCCATGCCGGGCGGCATGGAGAGCCTGGCGCCGGAAATGGAGTGTATCGGCGACCGGCTGGAAATTCTGGTCGCGGTCATCGCCAGCAAGGAAAACGAGGCGCCTACGCCCGCCGCCGCCGCGCTGGCGCGCCGGTTCCGCGCCAGGGAAATGCGCGGCGCACGCGGCGCGCTGATCCGCCATGTGCTGACAGAGCTGCTGCGCCCGCAGCGCCTGCGTCCGGGCGCCTTCTGGAACGAAGTGCATCAGGTCCGGCGCCTTGCCGACGCGCTGATCGCGATGGCCGGACCGGATCTGCCGCCGGAGGATATTTCCGAGGCGTTTGTCTATCGTTCCGGCCGTCTGGTGCAGCCAGAGGCGGTCGACGAAGCGCTGGACGGCGCCGGAACGCTGCACGAGGAAATCGAGCGCCTGATCCGGCTGGAAGCTGCGCTGGCCGGCACAATGGCGAAGAAGAAACTGGCCGCCTATCTGCGCACGCGGCTGTCCTCGCACCGCGCCGAAACGGAACTGGCGTGCGGGCAGGGCAATGCGCTGGAGCGCGCCGGCCGCATCGCCGCGCTGCAACAGGCGGTGCTGGATTCGCGCCTGCCCGGTGAGGAAAAGGCCGAGCTGGCCGCCGCGTTCGACCGGCTGTGCATGATAAGTCTGACCGAGGGGCGGGTGCTCGACTCGCTGGCCAACGGGTCCGGCGCGCCGCTGGACCGCGCCGCCATGCTGCTGAAACTGGCGCGGCGCGGCGGGGTGACGCAGGGCCGCGCCTCGGCCGAAGCCAATGCGCGGGCGCAGTCGCTGGTGCGTCAGGCGGTGCGCGACGGCGCCGCGCCGCCGGACAAGCTCTCGGCCATCAAATCGCTGCTGGACAGCGAAGCGGCCTGACGCCCTCTCCCTGACGCCTAAAGGTCTGCGCCAGACGCCTCCGCGATGCTGGAAAACCCGTCCGCGCGCAGCATGTCCGCCAGCCCGCTTTTGATGCGGCGAACCAGGCCCGGCCCCTCATAGACCAGCGCCGTATAGAGCTGAACCGCGTCGGCCCCGGCACGGATTTTCGCATACGCATCCGCCGCGCCGGAAATCCCGCCAACGCCGATCAGCGCGAAACCCGGCCCCGCCGCGCGGCGCGCCAGACGCAGCAGATGCGTGGAGCGCGCCAGCAGCGGCGCGCCGGATAATCCGCCCGCCTCCCCCGCATGGCGGCTGCGCAGCGCAGCTGGCCGCGCAATCGTGGTGTTGGAGACGATCAGCCCGTCGATCCCGTGCGCGCGCGCCGTCTCCACAATGCGCGGCGCATCGTCGTCTTCGATGTCCGGCGCGATTTTCAGAAACACCGGCGCGGAATCGGCCAGAAGCGCGCGCGCCTCGCGCACCGCGCCCAGCAATTCGCGCAAAGCCTGCTCGCCTTGCAAGTCGCGCAGGCCGGGCGTGTTGGGCGAGGAGATATTGATGGTGAAATACGACGCCAGCCCCCGGAACGTCTCCAGCCCCGCCACATAATCCGCGACGCGGTCATCGCTGTCTTTATTGGCGCCGAGATTGACGCCAACGATCCCGGGCCGCCCCGCCCGGCGGGCCAGCCGCGCGCGCGCCGCCGCAGCGCCTGCATTATTGAAGCCCAGGCGATTGATGACGGCGCGGTCTTCGCTGAGGCGGAACAGGCGCGGCCGCGGATTGCCCGCCTGCGGACGCGGGGTCACCGTGCCGGCCTCCACAAAACCGAACCCGGCGGCCAGCAGCGCACCGGGCGCGCGCGCATCCTTGTCGAACCCCGGGGCGACCCCGACCGGATTGGGTAAATCGAGCCCGGCCAGGCGCGTGCGCAGCACCGGGTCGTCTTTCTCCCGCGCGCGCGGCCCCAGCCCCGCGGCCAGCGCGGCGATTGCGGCGCGATGCGCCGTTTCCGGCGGCAGCAGGCGCAAGGCGCGCGCCGCCAGATCGTGCGCCGCGCTCATGTCCCCTCTCCCGCAAGCCCGTCAGGCAACACGGCAGCGCCATCCGCGCCCTGCTCAATGTCATGCGCCCAGAGCACGGCGCGCGCCGGCAGCTTCGCATAAAGATGCGGAAACAGATCGCCGCCACGCGAAACCTCCCAGCGCAGATCGGCCGCGAGCATGACCGCGTCCACGGCCAGCAGCACCAGATCGCCGCGCCCCGCATAATGTTTGCGCGCGGTTTCCACGAGCTGGTGCGCGGCGGACAGATGGATGAAGCCATCGCGCGCATCGTCGGCCGAGCCTTCATAGACCCCGGCCTCCCGCGCGCGCGCCCAATCGGCGCGCCCGGCCAGGCGATAGACGACAGGATCGGCGGCGGGACGGGAATCGGGCGGAGCCATGCTCTGGCAGTAGGCCGCCCGGCGGCGCTGGACAAGACGGGGGTCAGGCCCCAGAATAGGCAAAAATTCCTATTCGACTGGCTTTGCCGGGGACGATTCCGGCGGCCACGGGGCGCGCCCGGCGTTGGACCAGCAATGTTGAACCCTCCGTGTTGAACCATCGGCAAGTCTGGGCCGGGATCGACCGGCTGGCCGCCCGTTACGGCATGTCGCCCTCGGGCCTGGCCCGCCATGCCGGGCTGGACCCCACAATCTTCAACAAATCCAAGCGCACCGCCCCGGGCGGCAAGCCGCGCTGGCCCTCCACCGAAAGTCTGGCGAAAATTCTGGAGGCGACGGGCGCGAGCTTCGAGAGCTTCGCGGCGCTGGTGCAGGAGAGCGCCGCCGCCCGGCCGCGCCAGTCGGCGCCGCTGATCGGTTTCGCCGAGGCGGGCAATGCCGGCTATTTCGACGATTCGGGTTTTCCGGCCGGCGGCGGCTGGGACCAGATCCAGATTCCCGGCGTCACCGACCCGCACGCCTATGCGCTGGAGATTTCCGGCGATTCCATGGTTCCGGTGTTCCGGCCGGGCGACCGGATCATCGTTTCGCCCGGCGCCGCCGTGCGGCCGAAAGACCGCGTAGTGGTGAAAACCAAACAGGGCGAGGTTCTGGTCAAGGAGCTGAAAAGCCAGACAAGGACCGGGCTGGTGCTCGTCTCCGCCAATCCGGCCTGGCCCGACCGCGCGCTGAAACTGCGCGATGTGGAATGGATCGCCCGCGTGCTCTGGGTCAGCCAGTAGGAGACTCGCGAAAGCCGGCGCCGTGGACCGGGGACGCCAGCCGGGATATGAGGCGGCCCGTCTGCATGACAATTCGATGACCCGCCCCCTCTCCCATGACCGATCACGGGCCTGACGCGGCGCCCAAAGGCGCGCCCGCACCGGAGCCCGCGCCCGAAGGCGCGCCCGAAAGCACACAATGGGCGGCGCTGACGCACGGGCCGTTTCTGCGCTACTGGCTGGCGCGCGGCGCGGCGATTTTCGCGGTGCAGATTCAGGTCGTGGCCGTCGGCTGGCAGGTCTATGACACCACCCGCAATCCGCTGGATCTCGGTCTGGTCGGGCTGACCCAGTTTCTGCCGATGCTGCTGCTGGTGCTGGTCACCGGCGCTGTGGCCGACCGCTTTCCCCGCCGCACCATCATGGCGGTGTGCCTTGTGGCGGAAGCGGCCTGCGCCGGCGGCCTGTTGCTCTATGCCGCGACGATGCAGGCGGGGGGCGGCGGCGGCGTGCTGCCGATTTTCGGCCTGCTGTTCGCGTTCGGGATCGCGCGCGCCTTTTTCGGCCCGGCCTCGCAGGCGCTGCTGCCCAATATCGTGCCGCCCGGCCTGCTGGCCAACGCCATCGCGTTGAACGCCTCGGTCTGGCAGCTCGGCGCGATCTGCGGCCCGGTGCTGGGCGGGCTGCTCTATGGCGTATCGCCACTAGTCGCCTATGGCGCCGCCGTAGGCCTGCTGATCGCCGGCGCGGTGCTGATCCTGACCGTGAAGCGCCCGGCCCAACGCATAGAGCGCGAACCGGCGAACTGGGAGGCGATGCTCGCCGGCTTCCGCTATATCTGGAAAGAGAAGATCGTGCTGGGCGCGATCAGCCTGGACCTGTTCGCCGTGCTGCTGGGCGGGGCGACGGCGCTGATGCCGGTCTTTGCGCGCGACATTCTGGATGTCGGCCCGCTGGGGCTCGGCCTGCTGCGCAGCGCGCCGGGCGTGGGCGCGCTGGTGGTGGCGCTGTATCTGGCGACGCGCCGCATTCAGGACCATGCCGGCATCTATATGCTGTTCTTTGTCGCGCTGTTCGGCGCCTGCACCATCGTGTTCGGCGCATCGACCATTGTGTGGCTGTCGGTCGCCGCGCTGGTGCTGCTGGGCGCGGCGGACATGGTCAGCGTCTATATCCGCGCCACGCTGATCCAGCTCTGGACGCCGGACCGGCTGCGCGGCCGCGTCACCGCCGTGAACATGATGTTTATCGGCGCCTCGAACGAGCTGGGCGAATTCCGCGCCGGGGTGATGGCGGCGCTGATCGGGGCGCAGACCGCCGTTGTGCTGGGCGGCGCCGGGGCAGTGGCGACCGCCGCGATCTGGGCGCGCATCTTTCCCGATCTGCGCAAGGCCCGGCGCCTCGACGGGCGGGTCTGACCCGCAAGCCTCAGCCGCGCAGCGTCGCGCCGGTCGCCTTTTCCACCGAAGCGACGATTTTTTCCGACAGCGCCGCCAGTTCGGCGTCGGTCATCGCCTTGCCCACGGGCTGGATGCGCACCGCGATGGCGATGCTGTTTTTGCCTTCCGGCAGGCCCTTGCCTTCATAGACATCGAACACCGTGACGCTTTCGATCAGCGTTTTGTCAGCGCCCTGCGCCGCGCGCACGATCTGTTCCGCGCTCACCGCCACATCCTTCACGAAAGCAAAGTCGCGCGTCACCGGGCTCTGGTCCGCCTTGACCAGCGGCGGGCGCGTCTTGCCGGGTTTTTTCTTCGCCGGCGGAATGGCGTCCAGATAGACCTCAAAGCCCAGAACGCGCCCATCCACATCCATCGCTTTCAACGCCAGCGGATGGATTTCGCCGAACCAGGCCAGTTTTTTGTTGCCCAGCATCAACGCGCCGCTGCGTCCCGGATGCTGCCAGTCTTCCGCCTGCGCCTGCGTTTGCAGATTGGCCACCGGCGCGCCAGCCGCCTCCAGCGCCGTCAGCGCCGCCTCTTTCATGGCGAAAATATCCGCGCCCGCAGCGCCCGCCCAATGGCGGATCGCCTCGGCGCGCACCGCCCCGGCGGCGACCGTCTTCTGGCCGCCATCACCGGCGCCGCTCCAGCACGGGCCTGTTTCAAACAAACGCGCATGCGGCGCGCCGCGATCCGCGTTCCATTGCAGCGCCGGGATCAGATGCGCCAGCGGCGTCGGCCGCATGACGGAAAGATCGCTGGAGACCGGATTGTCGATCTCCAGCCCCCCTGAATCGCCAGAAGCCCCGCCCAGCAGCGCGGCGTGCTCCGCCCGGCAGAACGACCATGTGACCGCCTCCATCCAGCCATTGGCGGCCAGCGCGCGGCGGGCGCGGCGGGCGCGCTCGGCGCCCTCGGACCAGACGGACGCGCGGCGCCCGGCGGGACGGCGCATCGGCGCCGCCGGCAATTTGTCGAACCCGACAATGCGCGCGATTTCTTCCACCAGATCGGCGCCCTGTTCGATGTCGCGCCGCCAGGTCGGCGGCTGGACCATCACGCGCGCGCCGGACCCGGCGACGGTGCAGCCCAGATCGTGCAGAATCTCGCGGATACGCTTGTCGCTCAGCTCCAGCCCGGTGAGGCGCGCCACCAGCGCCGTATCGAAATCGACGGCGGGCGGCGCCGGCGGAATCTCGCCCGCCCGCACGGCATGCGAAGCCTCGCCGCCGCACAGATCGAGCACCATCGCCGTCGCCATTTCCATCCCGGCGAGCAGGAAACCCGTATCGACGCCACGCTCGAACCGGTAGCGCGCATCGGACACGATGCCGGTGCGCCTTCCGGTGCGCGCCGTGCGCGCCGGATCGAAATAGGCGCATTCGATAAACACATCCGTGGTCGAGTCCGTGACGCCGGATTCCTCGCCGCCCATGATCCCGCCCAGCGCCAGCGCGCGCGCATCGTCGGCGATCACGCACATGTCGCCGTCAATCGCGTAAGTCTTGCCGTCCAGCGCCGCCAGCGTCTCGCCCTCGCGGCCGACCCGCGCGACGACATCGCCCAACAGCTTCGCGGCGTCGAACACATGCAGCGGGCGTGCGCGGTCATAGGAAATATAATTGGTGATATCGACCAGCGCATTGATCGGGCGAAGGCCGATGGCGCGCAGTTTTTGCTGAAGCCAGTCCGGCGAGGGGCCGTTTTTCACGCCGCGCACATAGCGGCCGATCAGCACCGGACAGGCATCGGGCGCTTCGACGCGCACGCCGATGGGGGAATCGTAATGACCCGGCGCGGCGGACAGATCGTCGCGGAACAGCTCACCCATGCCGGCGGCGGCCAGATCGCGCGCAATGCCGCGCACGCCGAGCCAGTCGGGCCGGTTCGGCGTCACCTCGAAGTCGATCACCGGATCGGCGCCAAGCACATCGGCGGCGGGCGTCCCGATAGCGGGCGAACCGGAAAGCTCGATAATGCCCTCATGATCTTCGCCCAGCTCCAGCTCTCTGGCGCTGCACATCATGCCCTGGGATTCTACGCCGCGAATCTCTGCCTGTTTCAGCGTCACACCGATGCCCGGCACGTATGCGCCCACCGGCGCATAGACCACGCTGATGCCCGCGCGCGCGTTTGGCGCGCCGCAGACAATCTGCTTCACGCCGTCTTTCGTCTCCACCGTGCAGACGCGCAGACGGTCGGCGTTTGGATGCTGCTTCGCCTCCCGAATATGCGCGACGGAAAATCCAGCCAGCGCGGCGGCGGGGTCGCGCACCGCCTCCACCTCCAGCCCGGCCATGGTCATGGAATCGGCGATCTCGGCGGCCGTGGCTTCGGTTTTCAGATGGTCCTTCAACCAGGACAGCGTGAATTTCATGGGAAGGACTCAGGTCTCGATCCAGGGATTGATGATGTCTACGCCACGATCGGCGAAATCCGTATCGCGGGTGGCGATGGCGGCGTTCAGGGACTGCGCCAGCCCGATGATCTGAGCGTCGATGACGCCAAGCGGCCGGCCCGCCCGTCGCGCCTGTCCTGATGCATGGCCGGCGGCGCGCGCAGCCGGCTCGTCGAACACAACGCGGCGCTCGGCCGGAAAGCGGTCCGAAATCCGGTGCATGAGTTCGGTCGTGCGTTCGCGGCGAACGTCATCCCGGATCGTCGCGAGACCCCCGATGATCTCCATGACGACAGGTGAGCACAGTACGCATTCGCGGAAATTCGTATCCATCCAGCGCAATACCGAAAGGACAGGCCGCGGACGCGCCAGTTCGCTGATCAGGCAGGTATCGACAAGAAACACGGTCATTCCGTGAAGTCAGGGATCGGCATCGGTTCGCGGTCGGTCATCTCATCCACCGCCTTGGCGAATTCTTCACCGACGCCGGATGCGGCGAACAGCGAAGCCGCCCAGGTTCCGAACGGCTGGTCATCATCGTTCGGACGGGGCGCCTCTTTGGCGATTTCCTCAAGACGGCCCCGCAGGAAAGCCTCCAGACTGGAGCCGCGCGCCGCCGCCGATGCGGCCAGCCGCGCCTTGGTTTCCTCGCTGATTTTGCGGATCAGAATATCGGCCATCGGCGTGCTCCCAACGTCTATGATATCATGATATCATAGACGGGTTTTCCGTTCTAGCTCAGCCCCGTCGCCAAATTCGGCTGGACCAGCGCCGGGAAGCCATAGTGCGAAAGCCAGCGCGCATCGGCGGCGAAAAAGTCGCGCAAATCCGGCATCCCATATTTCAACATGGCCAGACGGTCGACGCCGAAGCCAAAGGCGAAGCCCTGGAACTCGTCCGGGTCCAGGCCGCAATTACGCAGCACATTGGGATGCACCATGCCGCAGCCTGCGACCTCCATCCATTTGTCGCCCTGACCGATGCGAATCTCGTCGCCGGCGCGCTCATAGCGCACATCCATCTCGGCGCTGGGTTCGGTGAATGGGAAATGATGCGGACGGAAGCGCACCTCCACATCGCGCTCGAAATAGGCCGAGATGAATTCCATCAAACAGGCTTTGAGATGGCCCATATGCGACTCGCGGTCGATCACCAGGCCCTCGGTCTGGTGGAACATCGGCGTGTGCGTCTGGTCGGAATCGTTCCGGTATGTCCGGCCCTGCGCGATGATGCGGATTGGCGGCTCCTGCCCCAGCATGGTGCGCACCTGAACCGGGCTGGTATGGGTGCGCAGCACCGCCGGCGCACCGTCCAGATGCGCCTTCATGAAGAACGTGTCGTGCTGGTCGCGCGCCGGGTGGCCGGGCGGGAAATTCAGCGCCGTGAAATTATTGAAATCGGATTCGATGTCCGGCCCATCGGCGATGGTGAATCCCATATCGGCGAAGATCGCCGCCATTTCCTCCATCACCTGGCTTACCGGATGGATCGCGCCCTTGGGCCGGGGCGGCGGCGGCAAGGTGACGTCGATCCGCTCTCCGGCCAGGCGCGCGCCGATTTCCGCCGCCTCCAGCGCCGCCTTTTTTTCCGCCAGCGACGCCTCCACCGCGTCGCGCAGGGCGGTGAAACGGGGGCCGGCCTCCTTGCGCGCGTCCGGGCTCATCGCGCCCAGCTCGCGCATCAGCAGCGAGACCTCGCCCTTCTTGCCGAGCGCGGCGACGCGGGCATCCTCCAGCGCGCGCAGATCGTCCGCCGCGGCGATGCGCGCAAGAATGCTGGAGCGGAGAGCGTCAATATCCTGCATGGGAAATTCCGGCAAAGCTTCGGGTTGGTCTAACGCTGGAGACATTAAAGAAAAAGGGCGACGTCAGGCGCCCAGCAAAGAAAAAGGGCGGACCGGTTCCCCGTCCGCCCTTTCGCGTTGTCCTGATACGCGGCGATTAGAACCATTTCCGCTCTTCTTCGAATCGCGCAAATGGCTCTAACTCTTTAAATTTACCGCGTTTCCGGACGGCGAACCGGCCTCATCCTGAGCTTGCCGAAGGACCACTTCGCCTGGAAACGCTCTATGCGAGGGCGGCCTTGGCCTTTTCGGCGATGGCCGCGAAGCCGGCCGGCTCCTGCGCGGCGAGATCGGCCAGCGCCTTGCGGTCGATCTCGATCCCGGCCCTGGAGAGGCCGTTGATGAGCTGGCCATAGGTCAGGCCGTTCAGGCGCGCGGCGGCGTTGATGCGCACGATCCACAACCGGCGAAAATTGCGTTTGCGCGCGCGCCGGTCGCGATAGGCGTATTTGGCGGCGCGATCCACCGCCGCCTTGGCGGTGCGGATCGTGTTCTTGCGGCGGCCATAAAAGCCCTTGGCGGCTTTCAGGATTTTCTTGCGGCGGGCGTTTTTCGCCGGGCCTGCGGACACTCGGGACATGGGACGCTCCTAAAGCTTTGCTTCGTCAGCCCAATCGCTCAGCGATTATAAGGCATGAATTTCTTCACGATCTTCGCGTCGGGGGCCGACAGCACGTCCGTTCCGCGCTTGTCGCGGATCTGTTTGGGCGTGCGCTTGATCATGCCGTGACGCTTGCCGGCCTGGGCGGCTTTCACCTTGCCGGTCGCCGTGAATTTGAAGCGCTTTTTCGCGCCGGATTTGGTCTTCATTTTCGGCATTTTCGCTCTCCTTACAGGGACTTGCATCCCATCTACCGGAGCTGGCCGGACCAGTGGCCGCTCCGTGCGTTCGCGGCGCGCGGGCATGCCGTTCAGGCCCAGGGCGCCGTTTCCAGAACCATGAATGACTGGAAGCGCGCGGTTATACGCGGCTCGCGGCCGAATTCAAGCCGCCCCTGCGGCGGCGGCCCCCGGAAGAGGGCCTTTGCTGGACAGCCTATTTCGGGGCCAGGATCATGATCATCTGGCGGCCTTCGAGCTTTGGCTCGAACTCCACCTTGGCGATTTCGCCAAAATCTTCCTTCACCCGGCCGAGCAGCTTCATGCCGCGATCCATGTGCGCCATTTCGCGGCCGCGGAAGCGGATCGTCACCTTGACCTTGTCGCCCTCCTCGAAGAAGCGGGTCATCGCACGCGATTTGACCTCATAGTCGTGCGTGTCGATGTTCGGACGCATTTTGATTTCTTTGACGTCCTGGGTTTTCTGCTTCTTGCGGGCCTCGGCCTTCTTTTTCTGCTCCTGGTATTTGAGCTTGCCGTAATCGAGGATTTTGACGACGGGCGGGTTGGCGTTCGGCGACACCTCGACAAGGTCGAGGCCCGCCTCGCGCGCGGCCTCAAGAGCAGACTCAATCGGCACTTCGCCCTGTTTTTCGCCGGTATCGTCAATGAGCAGCACGCGTGCGCTGCGGATCTCCTCATTGATGCGCGGGCCGCCTTTCTGGGGCGGGGTCGCGGGCAAGGGTCTGCGTGCGATAAGTCTTCTCCGTCGTCGTTAATGGGCGCGGCTGGCCAAAACCGCCAGCGGAATGCAATGCCTCCCGCCAGCGCAGTCCTCGCCTATATGCCGCGAAAGCATTGGGATCAAGCGCCCACGCGCGCATCCTGCCGGCGGAAGGCGCCCAGCGCCCGGGCCGACTGCATCACATCGCCGATACTGACCCGGGCCGCCCCGGGTGTCAGCGCGATCACCGAGCCCTCGCCGCGCGGCGCGCCCGCGCGCGGGTCCGGGTCGCCGGCGGCGAACACGGCAGCCATGTCGGCGCCCGCCGCGGCGGCCAGATGCGCGGGCGGGGCCACGGCGCTGACCGTAATGCGCGCGCGGCGGCACAACGAGGCCAGCTGCAACAAATTGGCGCGGCCGAGAAACTCCTTGGCCTGCGGCGCGCTGGCGCGGACGGCGTTCACCACGGCGCGGTCGGCGACGGCGCCCAGCACCACCGGGCGCAGGCCCTGTTCCAGCAACGCGGCGGCGAGCGCGGCCCATTCCTCCGGCTTGAAGGCCGGCGGCGCCTTTTCGCGCGCGGCCATACACGGCAGCAGCACGGCGTACTGATCGGTGAGACCGAAATAGGCCGGTTCCAGCGTGCGCGTATTACGCCCCACGGAAGACAGCCAGGACAGGTCCGGCAGCAGGCCGGAAGCGCCGCCGAGCACTCCGGCGGCGACAAGCTGGCGCTCCATCCGCTCCAGCGGGTGCGCATCGCCGCCCGCCAGCCCGTCCTCCGGCCCTGACCAGAAACCCGGGCGCGGCTTCAGCCCGCTTTTCAGCCGCTCGGTCAGCGGCGAACCGCGGAAATCATAAACCGCCGCAAACGGGTCGCCGCGCAGGCGGCGCACCACGGCCAGCGCGTCTTTCCAGTTCTGCGGGTCGCCCTCGGCGTCGATCGTATTGAAATAGGGCGAAGCCTCGAACAGCGGGGCCAGAAAGGGCGTGGTCAGGCATACGATGCGCGCCTTGCGATGCGCGCGGCGAATTTCGCGCGCCGCGCCCATCGACTGGGCCGCCCCGGCCAGCGTCTTGGGCGGGATGAACAGGATGCGGTCCGTCGCGCTCATCGCAGGCCCAGCGCCTCCCGATAGACGCGCAAGGTCGCATCCTGCAACGCACGGGCGGTGTAGCGCGACGCCACGCCCTCACGCGCCGCCCCGGTGAGCCGCGCCCGCGCATCCGGCGCCAGCGTCAGGACGCGCTGAATGGCCGCCGCCAGCGCCTCGATATCGCCGGGCGGGACCAGAAAGCCGCTGGTCCCGTCCTGCACCACTTCCAGCGCCCCGCCATGCGCCGCGGCGATCACCGGCACGCGCATGGCCTGGGCCTCCGCCGCGGTGCGGCCAAACGCCTCGGGCAGAATCGAGGGGGCGAGCACGAGATCGGAGGCCGCATAGGCCGCCGGCATGTCGGCGACATGCCCGGCCAGAACCAGGCGCGGGCCAAGGCCCAGCGCCGCCGCCTGTTCCAGCAGCGCGGGACCGGCCGGCCCTTCGCCCGCGAACACCAGAAAGGCGTCCAGATCGGCCAGCATGGCAAGCGCCTTCAGCGCCACGGCGTGGCCCTTGCGCGCGGTCATGCGCGCGGGCAGCAGCAGCACCGGCCGCCGCTCGTCCGGCGCAAGCCCCCAGGAGGCGCGCATGGCGGCGGCCCGCTCCCGGCTCACGGCGGCGGGATCGAAGCTGGCGAGATCGACGCCGCGCGGAATCACCCGGACGCGGTCGGCGGCGATGCCGTGACGGTCGACGATGCGGTCGCGCATATAGGCGGAATTGGCGATGACGATGTCCCCACGCGCCATCACGCCATTGTACCAGCGCTTGATGGCAGAGCGTCCACTATAAGGGCCATGATAGGTGGTAATGAAGGGGACGCCTGCCTTGCGCGCAGCCCACAGGGTGCTCCAGGCCGGGGCGCGCGAGCGGGCATGCACCAGATCCACCTTTTCGCGCGCAATGATCCCGCGCAGGCGCCGCGCGTTCAGCGCCATGGTCAGCGGATTTTTGGATTCGGTCCGCATGCGGATCAGCGCCCCGCCCGCCACGGCCAGATCACCATCCAGCACGCCGCCAGCCGAAGCGACCAGCGCGCGCCAGCCGGCGCCGGTCAGCGCCTCGGCGATCTCCACCGTCGTGCGCTCCGCGCCGCCCGCGTTCAGCGACGGTATAACCTGCAACACCGTGACCATGTGGCCCCTGAAGACGCCCCTGAGGAAAGACAGTCCGCCCGCCCAGCCCTCTGTTAAAGCGTTTCCAGGCGAAGTGGAAACGGTTCGCCGTCCGGAAGCGCGGCAAACGAAAGAGCGGGAGCATTGGCGCGATTCGAGGAAGCGCGGAAATGCTCAAGGATCATGAATGCTCAAGGATCATAGGCGCGGATCGCCAGCGTCCTGAAATTTCGGTATCGAAGACATCATGGACAAACCCGATTTCTGGCGCGCCCCGCACGGGCCCGATCTGGCCTTCCGGCGCAGCGCGGGACGGGGGCCGGGCCTGCTCTGGCTCGGCGGTTTCCGCTCCGACATGGAAGGCGGCAAGGCGGTCGCCCTGCATGACTGGGCGCGGGCGGAGGGCCGGGCCTTTCTGCGCTTCGACTATTCCGGCCACGGCGTCAGTTCCGGCGCGTTCGAGGACGGCTGTATCGGCGCCTGGACGGAAGATGCGCTGGCCGTGCTGGACCATCTTGTCGAAGGCCCGCAAATCCTGTGCGGCTCGTCCATGGGCGGCTGGATCGCGCTCAATCTGGCCAAGCGGCGGCCGGAGCGGATCGCGGGCCTGCTGCTGATGGCGCCGGCGCCGGACTTCACCGCGCCGCTGGAGCTGTCCTTGCCTGAAGAAGCGCGCCGCGCCATCCAGAGCCAGGGCGTCTGGCTGATGGAAACGGGCGACCCCGAATTCGGGCCAACGCCGATCACGCGCAAACTGATCGAGGACGGCCCGGCGCATTTCGTGCTGGGCGACGGACCGGTCCCGATCCGCGCCCCGGTGCGCATCGTGCAGGGCATGCAGGATGAAGATGTGCCCTGGCGCGGCGCGAGCGATCTTGTGCAATCTCTGGAGGCTGAGGACGTGACCCTGACCCTTGTGAAGGACGCCGGCCACCGCCTGTCGCGGCCGCAGGATCTTGCGCTGATCCGCTCTGGCGCGGCGGCGCTGTGCGAAGCGGCGGAGGCCGGCGCGTGACCGCGCGCCGCATCGCCATCGTGCTGGGTCTGGCCGCGCTCGCAATACCGGCCAATGCACAGGCGCAAGCACAGAATGACCCGCAGAACCGGCAGGCGCGCTACGCCGCCTGTCTGGCGCACGACGCGGAGGGCGCGCCCGCGGCCTTTGCCATGGCGCGCGCGTGGGAGATTGAGGGCGGCGGCGCGCTGGCCCGCCATTGTATCGCCATCGCCCTGCTGCGCATGGGCGAGCTGGAAGAGGCGGCGCTGCGGCTGGAGGCGCTGACCGAAGATGCGCATTTCGCCGCGCCGGAGGAACAGGCGGAGCTGTTGCGCCAGTCGGCCTCGGTCTGGCTGCTGGCGGGCGAGACGGCGCAGGCCGAAGCAGCCGTCACGCGCGCCATTACGGCGGCCGTGGCGGCGGGAGCGGACGACCCCGGCCTGTTCGTGCTGCGCGCCCGCATCCGGCTCGATACACGGAACGATTCCGGGGCGGAGGCCGATCTTGGCGAGGCGTTGGCGCGCGCGCCGGACGACCCGGCGCAGCAGGCCGAGGCGCTGATGCTGCGGGCGCAGGCGCGGCTGGGCCTTGGCCGCCTCAGCGCCGCGCTGGAGGACGCCGAGGCCGCCGCCCGCGCCGATCCGCAAAGCGTCGAGGCGCGCCTGATTCTGGGCGACGTGCGCGAAGCGATCAGAACATCCGGGGCCCGCCAATAGCGCATATCGCAGCAGCGGCCCGCTGAATGCGGCCAATCCCCGGGAAACAAAAAACCCCGGACATCGCCCGGGGTTTTCCAAGTCTATTCTGAAACGCGGCGCCTATTGCAGACGGCGCTCCAGATCCTTGAGGCTGGATTCAAAGATTTTCGTGCGGGCGGCGCTGTCCAGCGTCTCGCGGATCAGCGCCTCGGCGGCGTTCACGGCCAGATCGGCGGCGGCGGCGCGCACATCGGCTTCCGCCTGCTGTTCGGCGCGGGCGATCTTGTCCTCCGCCATCTTGGCGCGGCGGGCGACACGCTCTTCCAGCGCGGCGCCGGCCTCGGCGCGCAGCCGGGCGGCCTCGGCGCGGGCCTGCGCCACCAGCGTCTCGGCCTCGGCCTCGGCGTCCTGCCGGCGCTGCTGCATCTGCACCAGAAGCGCCTGCGCCTCCTCGCGCATCCGGCGCGCATCCTCCAGCTCTTTGGCGATGGCGGCGGCGCGGCTGTCGAGCGCGTTGGCGCCCAGTTTCGGAACCTTCGCCCACAGCAGAATGCCGATAAAGATCAGCAGCGAGATCAGCACCCAGAACGTGGGGTCGGACGGCACGTAGGTATGCGTGAACCAGTCGATCAGCCCGTTCATCGCCGCCTCCTATGCCCGGCTCTGCGACGCGGCCGCCAGCGCGCGCTGCAATGCGGCCTGGTCCGGCGCGGCGCCGGTCAGCTTCTGCACCACCGCGCCGGCGGCCTCGGCGGCCACGTCCGCCACTTTGGCCATCGCCGCGTCCCGGCGCCCGGCGATGGTGGCGTCGGCCTCGGCCAGCTTCGCTTCCAGCGCCGCCTCGGCTTTTTGCGCCTCGGCGTCGATCTCGGCGGTCATCGCCTCGCGCTCTTTGGCGACGATGGCGTGAGCGCGAGCGCGGGCATCGGCCAAGGCCGCCTCCAGCGCCGCGCCCGCATCCTTCGCCTCACCGCGCAGGGCGGAGGCGGCGTTCAGATCGCCCTCCACCGTATTGCGCCGCTCCGCCAGCACGGCGCCCAGCCGCGGCAGAAACACCCTCGCCAGCAGCACATAGAGCAGCCCGAACGTGATCGCGAGCCAGAAGAGCTGGCTCGTATAGGTCGTGAAGTCGAGCTGCGGCAGGCCGCCGGCCGTCATCACCTTCAGAGTTCCGATCATCGCACAGGCGCTCCGCTACTGACGCTCCGGTCCAGCCTGGATCAGCCGAACAGGATAATCATCGCGACGACGAAGCCCAGCAGACCGGTGAACTCGGTCAGGGCGAAGCCGATCAGCAGATTGGTGAACTGGCCGGCGGCGGCCGAGGGATTGCGCAGCGCGCCGGCGAGATAATTGCCGAAGATGATGCCGATGCCGATACCGGCGCCGCCCAGCGCGATCGCCGCGATGCCCGCGCCGATCTGTTTTGCCGCTTCGATTTCCATGATGTCTGCTCCTGTTCGGTTGATTGGGTAATGCGCCGCTTCTCAGTGGCCCGGATGCAGCGCGTCGTTGAGATAGATGCAGGTCAGGATGGCGAACACATAGGCCTGAAGGAACGCCACCAGAAACTCCAGCGCCGTCACGGCGGTATTGGTAAGCAGCGGCAGGATCGCGGCCACAACGCCCAGCGCGCCGATGCTGGCCAGCGAGATTACAAAGCCGCCGAACAGCTTCAGCAGGATGTGACCCGCGAGCATGTTGGCGAACAGACGGATGGCCAGGCTGAATGGACGGCTGAGGAACGAGATGATCTCGATCGGCACCAGCAGCGGATACATCCACCAGGGCAGGCCGGACGGCGCGAACAGCTTCAGGAATTTCAGGCCGTTCTTGGCGAAACCGACGATCAGCACGATTGCGATCACTGTCATCGACAGCGCCAGCGTGACGATCAGATGGCTGGTCGTGGTGAAGAAGCCCGGCACAAGGCCGATCAGGTTCGCCACGAAAATGAAAATGAAAAGAGTGAAGACGAAGGGGAAGAATTTCATCCCCGACTCACCCAGATTGCCGCGCACCATGTCGTAAACGAAGCCGTAGGTCAGCTCCGCCACCGACTGCATCCGGCCGGGCACCAGCGCGCGCTTGCTCAGCGACAGCATCAGAAAGCCGAGGATCACGGCGACGGTCATCACCATGAAGAAGCTGGCGTTGGTGAAGCTGATATCGACACCGCCCAGATGGATCGGCGCCCAGCGTTGCACCTCGAACTGGTGCATCGGGTCGGTCGCGACGCGGCCGATCTGAAACAGACCCGGCAGAGCGTCCAGTACGCGCGCGGCGCCAAGCTCGGCCGCCAGATCCAGCAAACGTGAAAGGCTCATCCCTGCCCCAGCCATTCCGGTCCGCCGGTCATATCCGCGCGCGCGGCATCACCTAACGGAATCGTCGTACGCATTCAATCGCCGCGCCGTGCGCATCGCATTGCGCAATCCCGCGGCGAACCCCAGAAACAAACCGGCCAGCATGCCCCAGGGTCCGGAGCCCGCGAGCCGGTCTATCGCCAGACCCAGACCGACGCCGACCAGAAGGGCGGCGATCAGATCGGCTCCAGCGCGCAGCGCCCCGCCCCAGGCCCGGGACTGCGCCATGCTCTCCGGCGCATCATCCCGCTTGTCCAGCCCAGCTTTCATCCGCGCAGCGGAAAGCCGCCGGTCGAAATCCTCGCTGTCCGGAGAGTCGGATGGCGTCTCGTCTTGGCGGGACATGTCTCGGTCGGGCGCGGCAGAGGGCGAAGCCCCCTGCCGAGCGGGCGCACCCTAGTTTTGCCCCCACCCCAAGTCAACACCGGCCCGGCAGGGTGTAAGAATTTGATATTTATGATATTTCAGCCTGTGCCGCAGCCTTCGCAAGGCCTTGTTTTCGCCACTGCGGCAAACGGGCGCGGCGGGCCCTTTCCGCCACCCTTCCGCGCGCGTCCGGTCAGCCCAGCCGGCCGGCTTCGCGCAGGAAGGCGACGATGCGGTCGGCGGCCTGTTCGGCGGACTGGCTGGCGGTCTCCACATGGATTTCAGCGGCCTCTGGCGGCTCGTACGGGCTGTCGACGCCGGTAAAATTCTTCAGCTCGCCGGCGAACGCCTTTTTGTAGAGCCCCTTGGGATCGCGCTCGGCCGCCAGCTCCAGCGGCGTATCGACGAACACCTCAATGAAATCCGGGCCCATCAGATCGCGCGCCATGCGGCGCTCGGCGCGGAACGGGCTGATGAAGCTGACCAGAACGATCAGGCCGGAATCGGCCATCAGCCTCGCCACCTCGGCGACGCGGCGGATATTCTCCACCCGGTCGGCGTCGGTGAAGCCCAGATCGCGGTTGAGGCCGTGGCGCACATTGTCGCCATCCAGCAGATAGGTGTGCCGGCCTTCGGCATAGAGGCGCTTCTCGACCAGATTGGCGATGGTCGATTTGCCGGAGCCGGAAAGCCCGGTGAACCACAATACGCTGGGCGTCTGGCCCTTGGCGCGGGCGCGGGCCTCCCGGTCCACGTCCACCGATTGCCAGTGAATATTGGTGGCGCGGCGCAGCCCGTGCGCGATCACGCCGGCGGCCAGCGTATCGTTGCTGAAGCGGTCGATCAGCAGAAAGGCGCCCGTGCGCCGGTTCTGCGCATAGGGGTCGAAAGCCACCGGCGCGGCGCAGGCCAGCTTGACGAAGCCGATATCGTTCAGCTCCAGCTCCTTGGCGGCCAGATGCTCGCCGCTGGTCACGTCCAGCCGGTGGCCGATCTCGGTGACGCTGGCCGGCACGGTGCGCGCGCCGGTCTTGAGCAGATATTCGCGCCCGGGCAGCAACGGCGCCTCGCCCATCCAGATCAGATGCGCGGCGAACTGGTCGCTGACTTCGGGCCGCGCATCGGCGGCGGCGAGCACATCGCCGCGGCTGATGTCGATTTCATCGGCCAGCGTCAGCGTCACCGCGTCTCCGGCCTGGGCGCTGCCCAGATCGCCGCTCATGGTGACAATGCGCTTCACGGTAGAGGTGCGTCCCGAAAGCGAGGCGACCACGGCGTCGCCCGGCTTCACACGGCCGCCTGCGATCGTGCCCTGATAGCCGCGGAAATCGAGGTCCGGCCGGGCCACAAGCTGGACCGGCATACGAAACTCCTTGTCCGCCTCATCCTGGCGCACCTGCACGGTTTCCAGCAGGTCGAGAAGGCTCGGCCCGTCCCACCAGGAAAGATTGCCGCCCCGTTCCGCGACATTGTCGCCAAAGCGCGCCGAAACAGGAATGGCGCGGCATGTCTCGAAACCTTGCGCCGCCTTTCCCAGCTCCGCCTCGATCTCGCGGAAGCGGGTTTCGCTGAAATCCACCAGGTCGATCTTGTTCACCGCCAGCACGGCGTGGCGCACGCCCAGAAGCTGGCACACCGTCAAATGGCGGCGCGTCTGTTCCAGCACGCCCTTGCGCGCGTCGATCACCAGCACCGCGAGGTCCGAGACGGACGCGGCGACGGCCATATTGCGCGTGTATTGCGCATGGCCGGGCGCGTCGGCGACGATGAATTTGCGCCTGGGCGTGGAGAAATAGCGATAGGCGACATCGATCGTGATGCCCTGCTCGCGCTCGGCTTCCAGCCCGTCCAGCAGCAGCGCCAGGTCGGGCGCATCGCCGGTGGTGCCGAATTTTTTTGAATCCTTTTCCAGCGTCGACATCTGGTCGTCGAAGATCGAACCGGAATCGAACAGCAGGCGGCCGATCAGCGACGACTTGCCGTCATCGACGCTGCCGCATGTCAGAAAGCGCAGGATGGATTTTTCATCCGCCGCGGCGTGATGCGGAACTGCGGCGGCGGCGCGGGCGAGCGTCTCGGCCATCAGAAATATCCCTCGCGCTTCTTGCGCTCCATCGAGGCGGCCTGATCGTGGTCGATCAGGCGGCCGACGCGCTCGCTCTGCGCGGCGTTCAGCGTCTCGTCCACCACCTCCTCCAGCGTCGCCGCGCGCGATTCCGAAGCGGCGGTCAGCGGATAACAGCCCAGCGTGCGGAACCGCACCCATTCCTGGCTGACGGCCTCGCCGGGCTGCAGGCGGAACCGATTGTCGTCGACCATGATGAGCTGGCCATTGCGGCGCACCACGGGCCGCTCCGCCGCGTAATAGAGCGGCACAATCTCGATATTTTCCGCGGCGATGTAGGACCAGACGTCTTCCTCGGTCCAGTTGGAGATCGGGAAGACGCGAAAGCTTTCGCCCTTGCCGATGCGCGTATTGAACAGGCGCCAGAGTTCGGGGCGCTGGGATTTCGGCTCCCATGCATGGTCCGGGGTGCGGTGGCTGAAGATGCGCTCCTTGGCGCGCGAGCGTTCCTCGTCGCGCCGCGCGCCGCCGATGGCGGCGTCGAATTTGTGCGCGTCCAGCGCCTGACGCAGCGCCAGCGTCTTCATCACATGGGTATAGTGATCCGAAGGGTGATCCACCGGATTGATGTTCCGGGCCAGCCCCTCCGGATTGGTGTGGACGATCAGGTTCAGCCCGTGCTTCGCCGCCATGCGGTCGCGGAACTCGATCATCTCCCGGAATTTCCAGGTCGTATCGATATGCAGCAGCGGGAAGGGGATCTTCGCCGGAAAGAACGCCTTCAGCGCCAGATGCAGCAGCACGGAGGAATCCTTGCCGATGGAATACATCAGCACGGGGTTTTCAAAACTGGCCGCCGTCTCGCGCAGAATTTCGATGGATTCGGATTCCAGCGCGCGCAAATGATTGGAAAGCAATGCCTGAGGCCTCCTTACGCCCCGCCGCCCGGCCCGGCCTTCGCCAGATTCTGTCCGATCGGGCCTGAAATCCGGTCAAAACCGGCTTTTTGGCCGCCATGGCGGCCCGGGCTTGTCTCAAATTTGTCCGGCCCGGAAAAGCGCGGATTTTTGGCGCTTCGGTTTAGTTTTTCTAATACTTCCCGGGCGCCCGGTCAGTCATGGGCGAGCGTTTCCAGGAAACGCGCCGGCGCGCCGGTTCCGGAGGCCACGATCTCGTCATCGCGCATCACGGTGCGGCCGCGCACGACGGTCGCTGCCGGCCAGCCCGTGACCGCCATGCCGTCAAACGGGGTCCAGCCGGCTTTCGTCGCGATCCAGCGGTTTTCGATGGTCCGCTTTGCTTCCAGATCGACAATAGTGAAATCGGCGTCATAGCCGCGCGCCAGCCGCCCCTTTCCGGACAGGCCGAACACCCTTGCAGGCCCGGCGCTGGTCAGGTCGACAAACCGCTCCAGGCTCAGCCGGCCCTGCGCCACATGGTCCAGCATCACCGGAACCAGAGTCTGCACGCCGGGCATCCCGCTGGGGCTGGCCGGATAGGGCCGCGCCTTTTCCTCCAGCGTATGCGGCGCGTGGTCAGAGCCGATCACGTCGGCGACGCCCTCGGCCACCGCGCGCCACAACCCGTCGCGATGCGCCGCGTCCCGGATCGGCGGGTTCATCTGGGCCAGCGTTCCCAGCCGCTCATAGGCTTCGGGCGCGGCCAGGGTCAGATGCTGCGGCGTGATCTCCACCGTGGCGAAATCCTTCGCCCCGGCCAGCAGCGGAATCTCGTCGGCTGTCGTGACATGCAGCACATGGATGCGCGCCCCGGCCCGCCGGGCGATGCGCAGCAGGCGTTCGGTGCACAGCCGCGCCGTCTCGGCGTCGCGCACCTCGGGATGGCTCAGCACATCGCCCTCGCGGGCCAGCGATTTCCGGGCCTTCAGCCGCGCCTCGTCCTCGGAGTGAAACGTCACGCGGCGGCGGGCGCTGCGCAGCACCGTCTCCACCCCCTCGTCGGTCGCGACCAGCAGCGAGCCGGTAGAGCTGCCCATAAACACTTTCACGCCGCAGCATCCGGGCGCGCGCTCGATCTCGTTGAGGCGGTCCGCGTTCTCCATCGTCGCCCCGGCATAGAAGGCGAAATCGACATGGAACCGGCCTGTGGCGCGGGCGACCTTGTCGGCGATGGCGTCCACGCTGGTGGTGGGCGGATCTGTATTGGGCATTTCGAAGACCGAAGTGACGCCGCCCAGCGCCGCCGCGCGCGATCCGCTCTCGAAATCCTCTTTATGGGTCAGGCCGGGCTCGCGGAAATGCACCTGAGAGTCGATCACCCCGGGCAGGATGGTCAGGCCCGAGGCGTCGAACGCCTCGTCCGCGCGCGCGGGGTCCAGCGCGCCGATGGCGGCGATGCGCCCGTCCCGTACGCCGAGATCGGCCACGGCCCGCCCGGCATGGGTCACGATCTGGCCGCCCTTGATGATAAGGTCGTAGGTCTCCGCCACGCGCTTCTCCTTCGCCGCCAGAGCAAATCCGGCGGATGTTATCCGGGACCGGTTGAATGAGCGCGGATTTGCTCCGGCATTTTTATCTTATCGCGTTTCCGGATGGAAAACCGGAGTCCACTTTTCCGGGAAACGCTCTACCGTGCCTATATCCGGCTCATGGCCGCGACAGAAGAGACATGACAGAAAAGACGGAGGCCGCTCCTCTCCCGCCGCGCCGCGCCGTGATCGCCGTGCGGGGCGCGGAGGCGCGCGATTTCCTGAACGGGCTGCTGACCAATTCCGTGCTGGCGCTCGCGCCCGGCGCGCCGGTCTTCGCCGCCTTGCTGACCCCGCAGGGCAAGATCCTGCACACGCTGTTTGTTCATGCGGACCCGGAAGGCGACGGCGTGCTGATGGACGCCGCGGCGGATGGGGCGGACGATCTGATCCGCCGGCTGACGCTCTACCGCCTGCGCCGAAACATCAGCATCGAGCGGCGGGACGATCTTTCCGTCCGGCTGGGTGAAGGCGCGCCAGATCCGCGCCATCCCGGCCTGCCGGCCCGTGCGCTCGTCGCAGGGCCGGAGCGCGCTGACTGGCCGGCATATAACGAAACACGCCTGTCGCTCGGCATTCCGGATCAGGGCGCGGATTACGGGCCTGAAGAGGTCTTCCCCGCCGACGCCAATCTCGATCTTCTCAACGGCGTCGATCTGAAGAAAGGCTGCTTCGTCGGCCAGGAAGTGGTCAGCCGCATGCATCGCAAGGGCGGGGTGCGCAAGCGGATGTGCGCGCTCGCCTTTACCAGCCCGGCGCCGGTCTTCGGCGCGGAGATCATGGACGAAACAGGCGCCGCCATCGGAAGTGTGCGCTCGACACTGGAGACAAAGGCCACCAGCCTTGGCCTGGCGCTGGCGCGGCTGGACCGGCTGGCGGCGGCGCAGGGCGCGCTGCGCGCCGGCGATATCCCTGTGACGCTCACCCCGCCCTGAGCGGCGCTTGCCGCCCGGCGTCCTGCATCCGCTGACGCTGGCCCATGGCAAACATCCAGTAAATTGTGATGGTTAACAACACCAATACATAATTTTTCAAATTCTATACAAATATAATTAAAGTCTACATTCCGTCATCCGCGTCAATTTTACTTCAGCACGTCTTTAATCGCCCTCGAACAATTCGGGGGCGGAAGTCATGGTTTTCAGAACGGCGCGGATTCTGGCGGCGTGCGCGGGGGTGCTGGGGTTGGCGGCATGCAGCGCCACGACGGGCGCCGGGTCAGGGTCAGGCTCAAGCTGGATGCCAGCCGGGCTGGCCGCCCTGCCGCCTGCCGGCTTTAACCAGTTCTGCGATGAGCGCCCCGAAGAATGCGGACCCGTCCCGGCGGAGCTTCATATGGCGGAAGCGGAGAAAGCGCATCTTCCGGACGAAGCGTCCGGGGATGATGCTCTGGTCGCCGCCATCGAGGCTCGCGCCGCCGCTGCGCCGCTGCGCCTGGCCATGGTGGATACGGGGGTGCGGACAGACGTCATGCAGGCCCTGATGCCGGCGCCGCTCTTGCAGACCGGAACGCCGGCGGCGGACAGCGCCCAGGCCGCGACGGAAGAGCCGGCCCTCGCGGAACAGGCTCCGATCGAGCCTGTCCGCGTGGAAAAGGCCGCTGTGTGGCGTGAGGTGCGGCGCATCAACGCCCTGGTCAATCGCAACATCCGCCCGGCGACGGACATGGAGATCTATGGCGTGGAGGAGCGCTGGGCCATGCCGCTCTCCGACGGCGACGATCCCTATGGCGATTGTGAGGATTATGCGCTGGAAAAGCGGCGGATGCTGCTGGACGCGGGCGTCCCGCCGGGAGCGATGTTTTTCGCCGTGGGCACGCACCCGGTCTATGGTCGGCATCTGGTGCTGATCGTCTCCACCGACGGGGGCGACTATGTGCTGGATAATCTCACGCCCTGGATTCTCACATGGGACGCTGCGCCCTATCACTGGCGCACGCGCCAGATTCACGCCTATTCCCGGGACTGGGTGCAGGTCGCCGAAATGCCTGAACTGGCGGTATTGGAGCCGCGTGGGCCGTCAGACCCGCCGGCCGATAGCGCCGAAGAAAATGCCGCCGGCGCTGAACAGCCAGGCTCAGCCGGATAATCCGTCGCGCCCGGGCGGTTGATGTCTGTCTGACCGGCGCAGAGCGGCGGCGGCGATCGCCGCCAGCGCCGCGCCCACGCCGGCGAACGAAGCCAGGAAATCTGACCAGGCGGCGCTGCGGCCTGCAATTCCCATTTGCGCCAGTTCCGCCGCGCCCGCGCCCGCGGCGGCGATAGCGGCCAGAACCAGAACCGGAATACGGGGAAAGGCGATGGCGGCAAGCATCAGGATCGCAAAGCCGCCGCAGAAATGCTCCGCCTTGTCCCAATAGAGCCAGCGCCGCACCGGGCCGAGGCTCAGCACGGCCAGCAGAACCAGAAGCAGCGCAAGACAAAGCCGCGCAGCCCAGATGGCGAACGCTCTTTGGAAAGGCGGGGCCGGCCAGGAAATCTTCAGAGCTTTAACAACGCCCTTCCCGGAATTGAGCCCGTCATTTGCTGGCCTGTTCGTCCCCGGCGCCCTAGACAGCGCCCGTCATCTTTTTGCAGCAAGACTTCGCATCCGCAACCGCCATGACGCCGCCCGTTGCCCATCCGCGCCTGCCAGCGTCAGACATGACGCTGGTTGTGCTGTTGCTCGGGTTTGTATTCGCCGGGCATGTCGCATTTGGCGCCAATACGGGATTTCTGTCCCTGGTTCTGGCCGCTGGCCTGCTTGGCCTCGCCGCGTTCGCGCTTGGCGTCTTTGGCGTTCCGCGCCTGACGCCGCTACTGGCCATCACCGCCTCTTTCTTCGCAATTGTGCTCATCGCTGGCGCTTTTCAGCTTGCCCCGGCGCCCGCGGGTCTTGCGCATCCGTTCTGGGAATGGGTCGAAGGGCCAGGGGCCATTACGATGGACCGGGACGCCACCCTGCGGGAGCTGTTCAAGCTTCTCGGTCTGGCCGCGGCCTTTGTGACGGCGCTGATTGTCGGACAGAACACGCCGCGCGTCCGGTTTTTCTTCCGGGTGCTGATCCTGTTCGCCGCTCTCTACGCCATCTGGGCCTTTGTCGACTTCATCGCCGACCCGGCGCGCGTATTCGGGGTTGAGCGGCCTTTCCATCGTGACCGGCTTGCCGCCGGCTTTCTTTCGGCGAACACCGCCGCGACCCTGTTCGGCATGCTGGCCATTCTGGCGCTGGCGGCGCTGCGCCGCCGCTGGGGTGATGTGCGCGGCGCCGGAGCGGAGCGGCTGAACGCCATGGCGCGGACCTCGATCCTGCCCGCACTCGCTTTTCTGTTCTGTGTAACCGGCCTGATGCTTTCGGCCTCGCGGGCGGGGGCGTTTTCGTTCCTGGCCGCGATATTGCTGTTTCTGGCCTGGGAGTTTTTCGCAGCCGGCCGGCGCCGGCGCGCGGATGGAGGCCGCGACTATTCCGGTCTGGTTATTGGCATGTGCGGTTTGGCCGTCATCGTGCTGGCCTGGTCCATCTCAAGCGAATTGCTTTCCACCCGGCTGGAGAGGACTGGCGACGATATCGACATTCGCACCGAGATCTTCGCTCCCCACTGGCGTGCGTTTCTGGCCGCGCCCTGGTTCGGCAACGGGCTGGGCTCATTCGCCGCCATCAATAATGCGCTGATGGACGCGGAGAACTGGCGGCGGCTCTCCTTCCAGGGCGCGACGCATAATGTCTTCATCCAGTGGCTGGAGGAGGCCGGAGTTTTTGGCGCCGGGGCGATGTTCGCCTCTATCGCAGCGCTGTCCGGCGCGATGCTGGGCGGCTTGCGCCGGCGGGCGCGCATGCGTGTCTGGCTGCGCGCCATTTTGTGCGCCAGCATCGTGCCGGTCGCCCACGGCCTCTTCGATTATGCGCTTCAGGTCTATTCGGTCGCCGCGTTCTGGACTGTCCTGCTGGGCGTAGGGTGCGGGATCGCCGCCGCCCGTCCGGCAAAAGCCTGATTCAGCTTTCGCTTCCGCCATCAAGTGGCGGGCGGAGATTCAACCCGTCAGAGCGGGAAGTCGCCTTCGCCAGTGAACGCCACCGGGCCGGTCAGCAGCACATGGTCGTCGGCCTCGCGCCATTCCACATGCAACTCGCCGCCATTGGCGATGATCGTCGCGGCGCGGCCGGCCAGGCGGCGGCGGTGCGCGGCCACCAGAGCGGCGCAGGCCCCGGTGCCGCAGGCCGGCGTCTCGCCCGTCCCGCGCTCCCACACCCGCAGCCGGATGCGATCAGGCGCCAGAATCTGCGCGAAGCCGACATTGGTGCGCTTGGGGAACAGCATATGGTTTTCCACCATCGGCCCCACTTCGCGCACCGGCGCGGCCTCCGCGTCCTCGACAAAGAACACCACATGCGGATTGCCCATGCTGACCGCGCCCGGCATGGAAAGATTCGGATTGTCGATAGGGCCGATCTTGATGTCGATGCCGCGCGTATCCATGCGCTCGGCCAGCGGGATGGCTTCCCAGTCCAGACGCGGCGCGCCCATATCCACGGTGACGCGCAGATCGCCCGCGCGCGCGGCGTCCAGCGCCCGGTCCCCGGCGCCCAGCGCCAGCGCGTCCGCGCCGGCCTCCTCCAGCAGCAGCCAGGCCGCCGCGCGCGTTCCGTTGCCGCAGGCGCCCGCCTCGCCGCCATCGGCGTTCCAGAAGCGCAGATGCGCCGCCTCGCCTGGTCCGCGCGCCGCCTCGATGGCCACGATCTGGTCGGCCCCGGCCTCCTGCGCGATGGCGCGCGCCTGCGTTTCGGAAAGCTCCAGCCTTCCCGAGGGCGCATGGCGCGCATCGAACACCGCGAACGCGTTGCCGGCGCCGGTCATCTTCAGATAGCGCATGGCGCTGGATATAGGCGCGAAACGCTTGAAAGCGAAGCCGGCGGCATTAGGGTCACCGGGATTTCAAAGAGGCTTCCCCATGCGCGCACTGGCGTCCGGCATCGCCGCCGTTTCCCTGCTGGCCGCGCCCGCTCTGGCGCAGGACACAACGCAGGACATGACCGTCAACGAAAACGAAGACCCCCATCTGTGGCTGGAAGAGGTGGAGGGCGAGCGCGCCATCGCCCAGGTGCGCGAGTGGAACGCGCGCACGCTGGCGGAACTGGAGGCCGATCCGCTCTATCAGGCGCTCTATGCGGAGATGTTGGAGATCGTCAATTCGCAGGACCGGATTCCCGCGCCCGGCCAGCGCGGCGGCCATCTCTATAATTTCTGGCAGGACGAGACGCATGTGCGCGGGCTGTGGCGGCGCACCACACAGGATTCCTATCTGGGCGAGCGTCCCGAATGGGACGTGCTGCTGGACCTCGACGCGCTGGCCGAACGCGAGGACCGCAACTGGGTCTATGCCGGGGTGAGCTGCGCGCCGCCGGACTGGAATAGCTGTCTGGTCTCGCTGTCCGATGGCGGGTCCGACGCCGCGATCAGGCGCGAATTCGACATCGAGACCCGCGCCTTTCCGGCGGAGGGGTTCGAGATTCCCATCGCCAAATCGGGCAGCGCATGGGCGGATCGCGACACGCTGCTGCTGACCACGGACTGGGGCGCGGCCGAGCCGGGCGGCTCGCTCACCGAAAGCGGCTATCCCTTTATCGTCAAGCGGCTGGCGCGCGGGCAGACGCTGGACGAGGCGGAAGAAATCTTTCGCGGCGCGCCGGAAGATGTCGGCGTCTGGCCCGCCGCGATCCATGAGCCGGACGGGCGGCGGTTTGTCTATTTCACCCGCGCGGTGACGTTCTATGAGTCGGAATACTGGCTGGAGGGCGCGGACGGCGCGCTGCTCCGCCTGCCTCTGCCGCTCCGCTCCAGCGTGCAGGAAATCCTGCATGGCTGGATGATCGTCTCGCTGGAAGAAGACATGGAGGGCGCCGAAGGCGGCTTCCTCTCCGGCGATCTGATCGCGCTCGATCTGGACTCCGTGCAGGCGGGCGCGCCGCCGCGCGTGGAGCTGGTCTGGCGGCCGGATTCGCGCAGCGCCTTTCAGGGCGCCGCCGCCAGCGCCGATGGGCTGATCGTGCTGACCACGCACAATGTGCAGAGCGAGGCGCATCTGTTCCGCCGTGAGGGGGAGACATGGACCGGGCGGCGCCTGCCGCTTCCCGAAAATGGCGTCATCGGGCTGGCCAGCGCCGACCGCGAGTCGCACACGGCGTTTTTCAACGTCAATTCGATGCTGGTTTCCAACGCGCTCTATCTCGCCGATCTGGAAAACCTGACCGCGCACGCTGTGAAGCAGCTTCCCGAATGGTTCGACGCATCGTCCATGATTGTGGAGCAGTTCGAGGCGCCGTCCAGCGACGGAACCCTGATCCCCTATTTCGTGATGCGGCCCAAAGACCTGCCCGCCGGTCCCGCGCCGGCGCTGCTCTATGGCTATGGCGGGTTTCAGGTGTCGATGGCGCCGTCCTATTCGGCGGGGCGCGGCCGGCTCTGGGTGGCGCGCGGCGGCGTGTTCGTGCTGGCCAATATCCGCGGCGGCGGCGAGTTCGGCCCCGCCTGGCACCAGGCCGGGCTGAAAACCGGCCGTCAGATCATCTATGACGATTTCATCGCCGTCGCCGAAGACCTGATCGCGCGCGGCATCACCGCGCCCGAGCGGCTTGGCGTGCAGGGCGGCTCCAATGGCGGGCTGCTGACCGGCGTGATGTATGTGCAGCGGCCGGACCTGTTCGGCGCGGTCATCAGCCAGGTGCCGCTGCTCGACATGCTGCGCTACGACCGGCTGCTGGCCGGGGCGAGCTGGGTCGGCGAATATGGCAGCCCATCCATCGCGGAAGAGCGCGCCTTCCTCCAGTCGATCTCGCCCTATCACAATGTGCGCGAGGGCGCGGCCTATCCGCCGGTTTTCTTCGTCACATCGACCAAGGACGACCGCGTGCATCCGGCCCATGCGCGCAAGATGGCCATGCGGTTGCAGGAGATGGGCTACGATTTCGACTATTATGAAAATATCGACGGCGGCCATTCGGCGGCGGCCAATCTGATCGAGACGGCGCGGCGCACCGCACTGGAATTCGCCTGGCTCTGGCGCCAGCTGGGCGGCCCGGCTGACGGCATGGGCGCGCGCCCATGAGCATCCGCCTGGACCATGTCACGACGCTGGAGGTGCAGGTCGCCCAGCCGGTCGTGCTCGCCGAAACGCAGCAGGGCGTGCGCCGCACGGTGCAAATTCTCGGCGGCCGCGCCGAAGGCCCGCGTCTCAATGCAACGGTGCAGCCCGGCGGCGCCGATCACCAGATCATCCGGCCGGACGGGCTTTCGATTCTGGAGGCGCGCTACGCGCTCAAAACCGATGACGGCGCGGACATCTATGTGGTGAACCACGCTTTGCGTCATGGCCCGCCAGACGTGATGGCGCGCGTGATGAGCGGCGAGATCGTCGACCCCTCGCTCTATTATTTCCGCACGGCGCCGTCCTTTGAAACCGGCGATGCGCGTTATGACTGGCTGAACCGCACGCTGTTTGTCGGCGAAGGCGAGCGGACAAAGGACTCGGTGCGCGTGAAAATCTACGCGGTGTTGTAGACGGCCCGCCCGCCTTTATTGCCCGCCGCCGATCTCGCGCAGCGCGGCGGCGAGCAGGCGGCCGTCGCGTTCGCGCATCCCGCCCTTGCGCCAGGCGACGCCGATTTCCCGTCCCACCAGTTTCGGCTCGAAGGCGCGCGCCTCCACCCGTCCGTCCGCGGCGGGGCCCGGCGGGGTCATCAGGCGCGGCGCCAGCGTCAGACCATAGCCGGCGGCGACCATCTCGGTCAGAGTCTGAAGACTGGTAGCGCCGAATTCGCGGCGCGAGCCGGAACTGGCGCGGCAGGCGTCCAGCACATGATCGCGCAGACAATGCCCGTCCTGGAGCAACAGCAATTCATCCTCCGGCACATCGTCGATGCTGAGCCGACTGCGCGAAAGCAAGTTGTGACCGGGCGGCGCGATCAGCAGAAACTCGTCGGCGAAGGCCGCCTCGGTCTCCACCCCCGGTGTCTCATAAGGCAGCGCGATCACGGCAAGGTCGAGGCTGCGGTCGCGCAGCGCGTCAAGCAGGCGGGCGGTGATGTCTTCGCGCAGATTCAATTCGAGCCCGGGAAAACGCTGCGCCAGTTCCGGCAGCGCGCGCGGCAGCAGGAACGGTGCGATGGACGGGATCACGCCCAGCGCTACCTGCCCCGAGAGCGGCGCGCCGGCGGCGCGCACGGCGGGCGCCAATTCCTCCGCGTCCGACAGAATGCGGCGGGCGCGGACCAGCGTCTGCTCCCCCGCCGCGGTCAGGGAGCAGCCTCTGGAACCGCGCTCGACCAGAACAGCGCCCAGCAGGCCTTCCAGCTCCTTGATCGCGGCCGATAGCGCCGGCTGGGTGACGCCGGCCCGCGCCGCCGCCTCGCGGAACGACCCCGTGTCGGCGAGCGCCGCGAAAAACTGGAGCTGACGCAGGGTGGGAAGGGGAGTCATAGAGCGGGTCTATCAGGAGAATAATGACAATCAATTTGTTTTTCATCAATGCGGGGCGCATCGTCACATGGCCCCGATACCATCCCCCGCAAGCGTTCTTCGGGAACCCGCGATCACCGCACGATCAACCCCAGGGAGGAAACCGTGGACAGCAAGACCGACAGCGCCCCCGGCAAGTGCCCCGTCGCCCATCCCCGCGGCCGGACCAATCGCGACTGGTGGCCCCAGCAGCTCGACCTCAGCGTTCTGCGCTCCAAAACACCCGCCGCCGACCCGATGGGCGAGGATTTTGACTACGCGAAGGAATTCGAGAGCCTCGACCTCGACGCCGTCATCAAGGATCTGCACGCCTTGATGCGCGACAGTCAGGACTGGTGGCCGGCCGATTTCGGCCATTATGGCGGCCTGTTCATCCGGCTGGCCTGGCACAGCGCCGGCACCTACCGCACCACTGACGGCCGCGGCGGCGCCGGCGGCGGCCAGCAGCGCTTCGCCCCGCTCAATTCCTGGCCGGACAACGCCAATCTGGACAAGGCGCGCCGCCTGCTATGGCCGGTCAAACAGAAATACGGCCGCAAGCTCTCCTGGGCCGATCTGTTCGTACTGGTCGGCAATGTCGCGCTGGAAGACATGGGCTTCAGGACGTTCGGCTTCGCCGGCGGCCGCGCCGACGAGTGGGTTCCGCAAGAGCTTTACTGGGGCCCCGAAGGCACATGGCTGGGCGACGAACGCTATAGCGGCGAGCGCGACCTGCAAAATCCGCTCGGCGCGGTGCAGATGGGCCTGATCTACGTCAATCCAGAAGGCCCGAACGGCAAGCCCGATCCGGTCGCGGCGGCCCGCGATATCCGCGAAACCTTCGCCCGCATGGCCATGAACGACGAGGAGACCGTCGCGCTGATCGCCGGCGGCCACAGTTTCGGCAAGACGCACGGCGCGGGCGATCCATCCTTGATCGGTCCCGAGCCCGAAGGCGCCCAGATCGAGGATCAGGGCCTTGGCTGGCGGAGCAAGCACGGCAGCGGCATGGGCGCCGACGCCATTACCGGCGGCCCGGAAGTCACCTGGACGCAGACGCCGACAAAGTGGAGCAACCACTTCTTCGACAATCTGTTCAAATTCGAATGGGAGCTGGAGAAGAGCCCGGCCGGCGCCTATCAGTGGCGGGCGAAGAACGCCCCGGCCGATATTCCGGACGCATTCGATTCGTCGAAAAAGCATGCGCCGACCATGCTGACCACCGACCTCTCGCTGCGCTTCGATCCGGCCTATGAGAAAATCTCGCGCCGCTTCCACGAGAACCCGGATCAGTTCGCCGACGCGTTCGCGCGCGCCTGGTACAAGCTGACCCATCGCGACATGGGGCCGCTTCCCCGCTATCGCGGCAAGCTCGTGCCCAAGGAGATTCTGATCTGGCAGGATCCGATCCCGCAGGCCGATCACCCATTGATCGACGGCAAGGACGCAGAGGCGCTGAAGGCGGACATTCTCGCATCCGGCCTCACGGTCACACAGCTTGTCTCCACCGCCTGGGCGTCGGCGTCCACCTTCCGCGGTTCCGACAAGCGCGGCGGCGCCAATGGCGCGCGCATCCGGCTGGCGCCGCAAAAGGACTGGGAGGTCAACAACCCGGCCGAACTGGCCAAGGTGCTGTCGGCGCTGGAAAATATCCAGAAGGACTTCAACGGCAAGGCCGGCGGCGGCAAGAAAGTCTCGCTCGCCGATCTGATCGTGCTGGCGGGCAATGCCGGCGTCGAAAAGGCGGCCAAAGCCGCCGGCGTCGAGGTGAGCGTCCCCTTCGCACCGGGCCGCATGGACGCCCTGGCCGAACAGACCGACGTGGAATCCTTCGAGGCTTTGAAGCCGCGCACCGACGGGTTCCGCAATTATCTGAGCGGCAATCAGTTCATGCAGCCAGAGGAAGCTTTGGTCGACAAGGCGCAGTTGCTGACCCTGACGGCGCCGGAAATGACCGTGCTGGTCGGCGGCCTGCGCGTGCTGGGCGCCAATCATGGCGGCGTCAAACATGGCGTCTTCACCGATCGCGTGGGAACGCTGTCCAACGACTTCTTCGTCAACCTGCTGGGCATGGACACGGAGTGGAAAGAGACGTCGCAGGCGAACGTCTATGAAGGCCGCGACCGCAGGACCGGCAAACCGAAATGGACCGCCACCCGCGTCGATCTCGTCTTTGGCTCGAATTCCGAGTTGCGCGCGCTGGCGGAGGTCTATGGCAGCGCCGACGCGCAGGAGAAATTCGTGACCGACTTTGTGTCGGCCTGGACCAAAGTGATGAACGCGGACCGCTTCGACCTCGCCTGAGGCGGCGGCTTAAAGCACAAGACGCCCGGACCTGCCGCATTGGCGGCGTCCGGGCGTCGCGTGTCTGGCGCCGGGGCAGGTGCGCGATAAGCGGGGCTTATCCCGGAAATAGCGATAATCAATTTGTCTTTTGCGCGTGCTTCCCCCAGTTTGCGTGCAGCTTGAGGCGCCGCCGTATCAGGCGGCGCGCCAAGCGTTTTCACCGAAGTTTCAGCAAAAAAGGAAAAGCGACACATGCTTGGTGTTGGCCAAAAACTGCCCGAATTTTCCATCACCGGCGTGAAGCCGGGCTTCGAGCAGCACGAAGAGAATGGCGAATCCGCGTTCGAGACGATCACGCAGGACTCCTTCCCCGGAAAATGGAAAGTGATCTTCTTCTATCCGAAGGACTTCACTTTCGTCTGTCCGACCGAGATCGCGGAGTTCGCGCGCCTGAACGGCGAATTCGCCGACCGCGACGCGGTCGTGCTGGGCGGTTCGACCGATAACGAGTTCTGCAAGCTGGCCTGGCGGCGCGACCACAAGGATCTGAACAAGCTCCCCATGTGGCAGTTCGCCGACACCAATGGCAGCCTGATCGACGCGCTGGGCGCGCGGCATCCCGATGGCGTCGCCTATCGCGTGACGCTGATCGTCGATCCGCATAACGAAATTCAGCACGTTTACATGACCAATCTGAATGTCGGCCGCAATCCGCAGGACACGCTGCGGGTTCTGGACGCGCTCCAGACTGACGAGCTGTGCCCCTGCAACCGCGAGGTTGGCGGCCTGACGCTGGCGGCCTGATTCCGGCAACCTGACACAAGGCTTTCCGCCGCGCCGGACCGGGCCATGCTCTGGCCGGTCCGGCGCGCGGATCGCTACTCCCGATTCAACCAGAACCCAATCGAAAGAGACCCGCGATGTCCCTGCAATCGCTGCGCGACAGTCTTCCCGGCTACGCCAAGGATCTGAAACTCAATCTCGGCTCGCTGGCGAACGAGACCGTGCTGGACGACCAGAAGAAATGGGGGATGTTTCTCGCCTCCGCGCACGGCGCCGCGAACCCGGATGTGGTCGCAGCGATCGAAGCGGAAATCGCGGACAGGCTCTCGCCCGAAGCCGCGGAAGCGGCGCGCGCCAGCGCGGCGATCATGGGCATGAACAATGTCTATTACCGCTTCACCCATCTGGTCGGGAATCCGCAATACCGCACCATGCCGGCAAAGCTGCGCATGAACGCCCTGGCCAGCCCCGGCGTGGACAAGGCCGATTTCGAGCTGTGGTCGATGGCGGTTTCGGCCATCAATGGCTGCGGCATGTGCATGCAGGCGCATGAGGCCGAGTTGCAAAAGCATGGCGTGACCGCCGAACAGATTCAGGCCGCCGTGCGCATTGGCGCGGTGGTGAACGCCGCCTCAAAAGTGCTCGCCGCCGAAGGCGCCAGAGCCGCATAAGCCCCTCAGCTTACGGCGCCAGCTCCGCCGCGATCCGGTCCAGCAGCAGGCGTCCGCGCGCCGTGGCGGTCAGGCGTCCGGGCGCGCTTGCCAGCAGCCCGTCATGGATCAGCGAATCCACCGCACGCGCATCCGGGGCAAAACCGGTGCGCGCGCGCAGCGTCTTCAGATCGAGACCTTCGCCGAGGCGCAATCCCATCAGCATCATTTCCGCGGCCGCCGCGCGCGCATCCAGAACCTCTTCCAGCAATGCCGGCGATCCCGTCTCGACCGAGGCGATAAAATCCTCCAGCCCGCGCGGCGCGGCGAAAGCATGGCGCAACCCGTCCGCGCCCCAGAGCCTTGCATGGCCGCCCGGCCCGGCCGCGATCCAGTCGAAACTGCGCCAATACAGAAGATTATGCCGGCTCTGATGCTCCGGCCCCGCCGCGTGGTTGGAGACCTCGTAGGCCGGCAATCCGGCTGCCGCCGTCATGCGCTGCGTCGTCTCATAGATGCGCGCGGCCATTTCCTCGTCCGGCGGGCGCAGCGTCCCGCGCGCGGCCTGGCTGGCGAACGCCGTGCCGTCCTCAATAGTGAGCTGATAGACGGAAAGATGCGTGAGCCCGAGCGACAGACTCGCGCCCAGCTCGTCTTCCCATTGCGCGGCGCTCTGGCCCGGCCGCGCGGCGATCAGATCGGCCGAGACGCGCGGAAAGACCGCCCGCGCCATGTCAATGGCCTGCCGCGCGTCCTCCGCATTATGCATCCGGCCCAGCGCCTTCAGCGCATCGCTGTCCAGCGCCTGCACGCCGAGCGAGATGCGCTCGACCCCCGCCCGGGCGAAGGCCGCCCATGCCGCCGCGTCCGCGTCCTCGGGATTGGCCTCCAGCCCGATTTCCGCGCCCGGCGCGAGGCCGAACGTCTCGCGCGCGGCCCCGATGATCGCCGCGATAGCGTCGGGCGGCATCAGCGAGGGCGTGCCGCCGCCGAAATGGATCGAGGTCAAAACCCGCACAGACGCGCCGATCGCGTCCATCTGTTCCGGCCATAGGCGGATAGCGCGTTCGATAGCGCGCAGCATCGGCGCGGCATCGGCGCCGCGCGCGCGATAGACATTGAAATCGCAATACGGGCAGATGCGCCGGCAAAAGGGCCAGTGAACATAAAGACCGAAACCGGATTCCGGCGCGCCGCTCACCGTCCCTCCAGACCGGTCAGAAATTTGGCGAAGGCGCGGGCGCGATGGCTGATGGCGTGTTTGTCCGCCGGCGCCATTTCGCCGAACGTCACGTCATAGCCATCGGCGACGAAGACCGGATCATAGCCAAATCCGTTTTCGCCGCGTGGCGGCCAGACCAGGCGCCCTTCCACCTCGCCGCGATAGAATTTTGTCTCCGCCCCGCCCGGCGCGGTTTCAGGCGACGCCAGCGCCAGCACGCAGACAAAGCGCGCGCGCGGATTGCCGCCGGTCTTTCGCAGCTCGTCCCACACACGGCGCATGGCGCGGGCGAAATCGCGCGCGCCGCTTTCGTCCTCCGCCCAGCGCGCGGAATGGATTCCCGGCGCGCCGCCCAGCGCATCGACCGCCAGACCCGAATCGTCGGCCAGCGCGAAGCGGCCCGAGAGGCGCGCGGCGGACTCCGCCTTCAGCGCCGCGTTCGCCTCAAACGTATCGCCCGTCTCCTCCACATCCGGCAGGCCGAGCGCGGCGGCGGACTCCGCTACGACGCCGAGCGGACGCAGCAGATCGGCGATCTCCCGCGCCTTGCCGGCGTTATGCGTGGCGACGACCAGAGGCGTGGGCAGGAATGTGGCCGGGGCGCTCATTCTGAAAACCCTCTTGCATCCAATCCCGCCACTGGATAGGGCCATATCGAATAACGGCATATCGAAGACGGGCGGGGACAACGCTCCATGACCATCCGCGTGACCCTGGACAGAATCCTTCTGGAACGGCGCATGTCGCTGACCGAACTCTGCGGGCGCGTGGGCGTCACTCTGGCCAATCTCTCCATCCTGAAGACCGGCAAGGCGAAGGCGATCCGCTTCACCACGCTGGATGCGCTGTGCCGCGAACTGGACTGCCAGCCAGGCGACCTGCTCGCCTACGAGCCGGATGCGCCGGACGCGGACGAAAATATCACGCCCTAGCTGAGCCCCAGCGCCGCGCGCTGGATCGCGAACAAATCGGCGCAGCCAAGACGCGCCAGCCGCATCAGCTCCAGAAACGCATCCTCCGGCACGGCGCGATCCTCCGCCGTCATCTGCGCCTCGACCACGCCGCCCGTGGCGGCGAGCACGAAATTGGCGTCGGCGTCCGCGTCGCGATCCTCTTCATAGGCGAGGTCCAGACGCGGCTGGCCGCTAACAACGCCGCACGAGACCGCCGCGATCTGGTCGATCACCGGATTGCGCGCGATCACGCCCTCCTCCACCAGCCAGGCGCAGGCGGCGTGCAGCGCCGTCCAGGCGCCGGTGATGGCGGCGGTGCGCGTGCCGCCATCGGCCTGAAGCACATCGCAATCGACGATGATCTGCCGCTCGCCCAGCGCCGGAAGATCAATAGCCGCGCGCAGCGACCGCCCGATCAGGCGCTGGATCTCCTGCGTGCGGCCGCTCTGCTTTCCGCGCGCGGCCTCACGGTCGCCGCGCGTATGGGTGGCGCGCGGCAACATGCCGTATTCGGCGGTCACCCAGCCCCGGCCGCCGCCGCGCAGCCAGGGCGGTACGCGATCCTCGACGCTGGCCGCGCACAGCACGCGCGTATTGCCGAACACGGCCAGGCACGAGCCTTCCGCATAGGGCGCCGCGCCCGGCTCCAGCGTCACATTGCGCAGCGCGTCCGCCACGCGCCCGTCCGGCCGTCCGGTCATTGTATCGGGTTCCCCCCTGTCGATGCGGCCCGCTTATGCGGGCCCCCGGCGATTGACTCAATATGCGCTGTTCATAGCTATAGCGCCCATGACCCAAGGCGACCGCCCGCTGGACAGCCTGGATACGCGCTCGCGCGAGATTTTCCGCGAGATCGTGGAGGCCTATCTGCGCACCGGCGAGCCGGTGGGCAGCCGCACGCTGTCGCAGCTTGGCGGCACCGGCCTGTCGCCGGCCTCGATCCGCAACACCATGGCCGATCTGGCGCGCCTCGGCCTTCTCACCGCGCCGCACGCCAGCGCCGGGCGCCTGCCCACCCACGCCGGTCTGCGCCTGTTTCTGGACGGGTTTCTGGAGGTCGGCGACCTGACGGAGGACGAGCGGCGCGACATCGCCGCGCGCCTGCGCGCCACCGGCGGCAGCATGGAGACCGTGCTGGAACAGGCGTCGGAAATGCTGTCCGGCCTCGCCGGCGGCGCCGGCCTTGTCACCACGCCCACGCGCGACGCCGCGCTGCGCCATGTGGAATTTGTGCCGGTCTCGCCGGAACACATGCTGATGGTGCTGGTGATGGAGGACGGCGCCGTCGAAAACCGGCTGATGCGCCCGCCGCCCGGCGTCACCCAGCCGGCGATGATCGAGGCCGGCAATTATCTGTCGGCGCGGCTGAGGGGCCGCACGCTGGCCGAGGCCCGCACCGCGATGGCCGAGGAGATGGCGCGGAACCGCGCCGAGCTGGACGAGGCCGCCCGGCGTCTGGTCGAGGAGGGCCAGGCGCACTGGACCGGCGAGGGCGACCGGCGGCTTTTGATCGTGCGCGGCGCGGCGCGCCTGCTGGACACGCTGCAGGCGGCGGAGGATCTGGAGCGGGTGCGCCTGCTATTCGAGGATCTGGAGCGCAAGGAAGAGGTGATCGCCCTGCTGGACCGGGCGCGCGAGGCCGAGGGCGTGCGGGTTTTCATCGGCGCCGAGAACCCGTTATTCAGCCTTTCGGGTTCCAGCGTGATCGTCGCGCCCTATATGGACCGGCAACAGAGGGTGATCGGAGCGCTGGGCGTGATCGGGCCGACACGGCTGAATTATGCGCGAATCGTGCCGATGATCGACTATACGGCGCGGCTGGTGGGCCAGTTGCTGGACCGGAATTAGAGCGTTTCCAGGCGAAGCGGGAATCGGTTCGCCATCCGGAAACGCGGAAAACAAGGAGTTGGAGCATTCCCGCGAAGACTTGCCCCGGACCTGATCCGGGGAGGGCGGACATGCTCTAGAGACGCAGGCGGCGGACAGGACATGAACGAAAACGGCGAACACGGGGCCAATGGCGGCCGCAATGGCGGCGGCGCGAACGCGGACCCCGCGAATCGGGACGCGGAGGCGCCGGACGCAACGGCCGCGGAAACCGCGGAGCGGCTGGAGGCGCTGGAGGCGGAGAACGCAAAGCTGCGCGATCAGGCGCTGCGCGCACTGGCCGAAGCCGATAACGCCCGCAAACGCGCCGAACGCGACGCCGCGAACGCGCGCGATTACGCCATTGAGCGTTTTGCGTCAGACCTGCTCGGCGTCGCCGACAACCTGTCGCGGGCGCTGGAAAGCGTGCCGGAGACCGAACGCGCCAGCGCGCCAGATACGATGCGCAACCTGATGGCCGGGGTGGAGCTGACCGAGCGCGAACTGCTCAAGACCTTCGAGCGCCACGGCCTCCGCGCCATCCATCCCAAAGGCGAGCCCTTCGACCCGAACCGGCATCAGGCGGTGGCGCAATTCCCGTCCGACATCCCCGCCGGCCGCGTCGCCGAAGTGATGCAGACCGGCTATCTGCTGGGCGAACGCGTGCTGCGCGCGGCGATGGTCGCGGTCTCGACCGGCCCGGCCGGCGGCGCGAAACCGGCGGGAGACCAGAAGCACAGCGCCCCCGGCGGCCACGCCGACGTCAAAATCTGAAAACGCTGAAAGCCGTCAGTCAGCCTAAAAAGTAGAGCGTGACCCGCTTGCGCGGATCACGCTCTGGCGTCCGGGTCTGACCGCCCGAACAGAACGGAATTACACCGGCAAAGCCCGGGCCAAATCCGCGCCCTTAGCCGCGAAGCTGGCCGTTTTCCCAATAGGTGCGGCCGGTGCGCTGATCGACATAGAAATAACGCTGCGCCCGCTGGTCGAAATACATCTGCGCGCCGCCCGGTCCGGTCCGCTGGCTCGGCGTGGTGGCCGCGCCGACGCCCGCGCCCAGCGCGGCGCCCGCTGCGCCGCCGATCAGGGCGCCCCGCGTTGTGTTATCGTCGATGATCGCGCCGGCGCCCGCGCCGACCGCGCCGCCGATGGCTGCGCCGCCCAGCGCGCGCTGGGTGCGCGGATCCTGTCCGTAGCCCTGGGCGCAGGCGGCCGCCAGCACGCCCGCCGCGACGATTGCCGAAATTTTGCCATACATGGCGAACCCTTTCTTCATCTGCGCCCCCTCGTTAGGCAGAAACGTTCTCCGCCAATGGCGGTTCCGGCCAGGCAGGGCCCGCAAGGCGCCATAGCCGGTGAAAATCAGTGCGGCGTCACCCGGCGCAGCGTCAGATTGATACGCCCCCCTCCGCCGCTCTCGCCGGCAATCCCGGCGCGCGCCAGCAAGCGGCTGGTTCCCGGATAGATGCGATCAACGCCATGACGGCAGCGCCGCGCTGTCCCGCCCAGCACCACGACATCGCCCGAGCGCAGGCGCAGCGACGCCGTGCCGCCCGCGCGGCCGGGCGTACAGGCGATGCGGAACAGCGCGTCGTCGCCAAGACTGACCGAGACCACTGGCGCCTCCCGCGCCGCCTCGTCCGCATCCACATGCAGGCCCATGCGCGAATCCGCCCCGTAAAGATTGACCAGACAGGCCTCGGGCGGGACCGGCCAGCCCGCCACATCGTCCCACAGGGCCAGCAGAGCGGGCGGGATGGGCGGCCAGGGCGTTCCTGTCAGGGGATGTTCCGCTTGATATCTGTAGCCCCGCTCACGGTCGGTGACCCAGCCCAGCGGCCCGAAATTGCTCATGGTTACGCGCATCGGGGTTCCGCTGCCGGGCATATGGGGCCGGTAGAGCGGCGCGGCGGCCAGCCCCGCCCGGACGCATCCGGCCAATTCAGCCTGATCCGCGGGGGAAATCCGGCCGGGCAGATACTGAAAGCCTTCGGGAAGCATCCGGGAGCCCCTTTCAGGGTAAAAAACCCTTGCGGGTCAGCGGAATCTCACCATATCGGGAGCCGGAACGCAGCCTCGGGGCGCCTTTCGGGGGCTTTCGGGGCTGCGCTACCAGAATTCTGGTCTTCGTATGGGGGCTTGTGCGCGCGGGCGCCATCATGGGGCCGCAGGAACGCGCAGGGTCCGCCGCAGCAAGAGAAGAGAGTGCGATGAGCAAAGTGATCGGCATCGACCTTGGAACAACCAATTCCTGCGTCGCCGTGATGGAGGGGGGCAAGCCGAGGGTGATCGAAAACGCGGAAGGCGCGCGCACCACGCCCTCCGTCGTCGCCTTCACCGACGACGGCCAGCGCCTGATCGGCCAGCCGGCCCGGCGCCAGGCGGTGACCAATCCCGACCACACCTTCTTCGCCATCAAGCGCCTGATCGGCCGGCGCATGACCGCCCCGGAAGTGAAGAAGGATAAAGACCTCGTCCCCTACGCCATCGTCGAAGGCCCCAATGGCGACGCCTGGGTGAAGGGGCGCGACAAGGATTACGCCCCCTCTGAAATCTCCGCCTTCATCCTTCAGAAAATGAAGGAGACGGCCGAGCAGCATCTGGGCGAGACCGTGACCCAGGCCGTCATCACCGTGCCGGCCTATTTCGACGACTCCCAGCGCCAGGCCACCAAGGACGCCGGCAAGATCGCGGGCCTCGACGTGCTGCGCATCATCAACGAGCCGACGGCGGCGGCGCTGGCCTACGGTCTGGACAAGGACGAAGGCAAGACCATCGCGGTCTATGACCTTGGCGGCGGCACGTTCGACATCTCGGTCCTCGAAATCGGCGACGGCGTGTTCGAGGTGAAGGCGACCAATGGCGACACCTTCCTCGGCGGCGAGGATTTCGACATGCGCATCGTCGATTATCTCGCCAGCGAGTTCAAAAAGGATCAGGGCATCGATCTGCGCAACGACAAGCTGGCCCTGCAACGCCTGAAGGAAGAGGCGGAGAAGGCGAAAAAGGAGCTTTCCTCCACCACCTCCTACGAAGTGAACCTGCCCTTCATCACCGCCGACGCGAGCGGTCCCAAACACCTCACCATGAAGCTGTCGCGGGCCAAGCTGGAAACGCTGGTCGAAGACCTCATCAAGCGCACCATCCCGCCGATCCAGGCGGCGCTGAAGGACGCCGGCCTGAAAGCCTCCGACATCCAGGAGGTGGTGCTGGTGGGCGGCATGACGCGCATGCCCAAAGTGCAGGAGACGGTGAAGGAGTTTTTCGGCCGTCAGCCGCATCAGGGCGTCAACCCGGATGAGGTCGTGGCGATGGGCGCGGCCATTCAGGCCGGCGTGCTGCAAGGCGATGTGAAGGACGTGCTGCTGCTGGACGTCACGCCTTTGTCGCTGGGCATCGAGACGCTGGGCGGCGTGTTCACGCGCCTGATCGACCGCAACACCACCATCCCGACCAAGAAGTCGCAGACCTTCTCCACCGCCGAGGACCACCAGACCGCGGTGACGATCCGCGTCTTCCAGGGCGAGCGCGAGATGGCCTCGGACAACAAGATGCTGGGCCAGTTCGATCTGGTCGGCATCCCGCCCGCGCCGCGCGGCGTGCCGCAGGTGGAGGTGACGTTCGATATCGACGCCAACGGCATCGTCAATGTGTCGGCGCGCGACAAGGCCACCGGCAAGGAACAGCAGATTCGCATCCAGGCCAGCGGCGGGCTTTCCGACGACGAGATCAACCGCATGGTCCAGGACGCCGAGACCAACGCCGAATCCGACAAGCAGCGCCGCGCGCTGGTCGAGGCGAAAAACCAGGCCGAGTCGCTGATCCATCAGAGCGAGGCCCAGGTCAAGGAACACGGCGACAAGATTTCCGAAGCCGACAAGGAAGCGGTCGAGACCGCCATCGCCGATCTGCGCAAAGCCATCGAGGGCGAGGATCTGGCCGAGATCGACGCCAAGACCCAGGCCGCCGCCGCCGCGGCGATGAAGATCGGCCAGGCGCTCTACGAACAGCAGCAGGCGGCGCAGGCCGAGGGCGACGCCGCCGCGGACGCCGCCGCATCCGGCGAGTCGAATGACGATGTGGTGGACGCCGAGTTCGAGGAAGTGGACGGCGACGAGAAAAAGAGCGCCTAGGCGCTCAGGTGTAGCGCCCGTCCGGATGGGGATTCCGGACGGGCGTCATGTTTTACGGGGAAAGAGCCGCCAATGGCCGCGCGCGCCGATTATTACGAAGTGCTGGGCTGCGCCCGCAACGCCGACGGGGCGACGCTGAAGGCGGCCTATCGCAAGCTGGCCATGCAGCACCATCCGGACCGCAATGGCGGCTGTTCCGACGCCGAGCGCAAATTCAAGGACGTCAACGAAGCCTATGCGGTGCTGAGCGATCCGCAAAAACGCGCCGCCTATGACCGTTACGGGCCTGACGGGCTGAACGGCTTCGCCGGCGCGGCCGGCGCCGCGGGCGCGGCGCATGGCGATTTCGCCGATATTTTCGACAGCGTGTTCGGCGACATTTTCGGCCGCGCGGGCGCGCAGCAGCGGCGCGGACGCGCGGGCCCGGCGCGCGGCGGCGATCTGCGCGCCGATATCGAGATCGCGCTGGAGGACGCCTTTGCCGGAAAAGAGGCGGAGATCAGCGTCAAACCGGCGCTGTCCTGCGAGGAATGCGATGGCTCCGGCGCCGCGCCCGGCACAAAGCCGGAGACCTGCCCCACCTGCCACGGCGCCGGACGGGTGCGCGCCCAGCAGGGCTTTTTCACCATGGAGCGCACCTGTCCCACCTGCGGCGGACAGGGCCGCTACGTCGCCCATCCCTGCACGGCGTGCGACGGCGTCGGCCTGACGCGGCGCACGCGCACGCTGTCGGTCGCCATTCCCGCCGGAGTGGAGGACGGCACGCGCATCCGCCTGGCTGGCGAGGGAGACGCGGGCCTGCGCGGCGGGCCGCGCGGCGATCTTTATCTGTTCGTCTCGGTCAAGGAGCACGATCTGTTCGAGCGCGACGGCGCCGATCTTTACTGCCGCGCCTGCGTGCCGGTGGCGACGGCGGCGCTGGGCGGCGGCATCGAGGCGCCGACCATCGAGGGCGGCCGGGAATGTATCGACGTGCCCGCCGGGGCCCAGACCGGCGAGCGCATCCGCCTGCGCGGCATGGGCATGAGCCAGCTCCGCGCCAATACGCGCGGCGATCTTTATGTCGAGCTGTTCGTGGAGACGCCGCGCAAGCTGACGCCCGAACAGCGCGAATGCCTGGAGCGGTTCCGCGATCTGACCTGCGAGGACTGCGAGTGCCACCCGGAGGCCAATGGCTTCCTGTCGCGGGTCCGGCGCTTCTGGGAAAACATGTCGTCCAGTCCCGACGGCCGCCCGCACGCCTGACCGGGCGCCCGTCCGGAACCCCGGCTCAGTCTTGTTCGCCAGCCGCCGCTTCGGCCTCCGCTTCGGCTTTGGCTTGCGCCGCATCTTCCCTCGCCGCGATAATCTCCCTGGCCATGCGCGCCGCCACCCAGCCGCTGGCCGCGTAACGCAAGTCTTCGCCGGACAACAGACGCGCGGCCTCCAGCGTCCGGCGCACGCGCGGCCGCGCGCCGGAGACGATCACCACCGCGCCGCGCCGGCGCAATCCATCGGCCAGCTCCTTCACCGTGTCCGCGCCGGTCATGTCGACCACCGGCGTGCGGTTGAGGTCCAGCACGAAGACCTGTGTATTGCGCGACTCGCGGCTGAGCACGTCGCGCACCCGGTTCGCCGCGCCATAAAAAAGCGGCCCGCGCACGGTGAAGGCGCGCGCGCCCTCGGGCAGCCGGGCGCGCCAGTCGGGCGGCGCGTCGCCCTCGGCCTCGGCCTCGCCCTCTCCAGGCAGGATCGGCCCGCCCGTCACCTCCACCGCCTCGGCCATACGGTGCATGAACATGATGGCGGCCAGCACCACGCCGATCTGCACCGCCAGCGTCAGGCTGACAAACGTCGTCAGGCCGAACGTGACCAGAAACACAAACCGGTCGCCGCGCGGCCCCCGGCGGAGCAGGCGGCCGACCCGGCGCGGCTCGGCCATGCTGAACGCCACGGCGACGACAATGGCGGCCAGCGCCGCCATCGGCGCGTAATCGGCCAGCGGCGCCGCGATCAGAAGAACCAGCAGCAGGAACACGCCATGCAGAATGCCGGCGACCGGCGTGCGCGCGCCGGCGCGAATATTGGTGGCGGTGCGCGCCATCGTGCCGGTGGCCGGCAGGCCGCCGACCGTGACGCTGGCGATATTGGCGACGCCCTGCGCCACCAGTTCACAATTGGAGCGATGCCGCCGCCCGGTCATGCCGTCGGCCAGCGTCGCGGTCAGCAACGACTCGATCCCGGCCAGAAAGGCGATGGTGAAGGCGCTGGGCAGCAGCACGCCTATGCGCTCCAGCGAGATGACGGGGAATTGCAGCTCCGGCAGGCCGAGCGGCACGCCGCCAAAGCGCGAGCCGATGGTCGGCGCGTCCGCCGGGCTGAACGCGACCAGCAGCGCCGCCGCGCCGCCCACAATCAGGAAAGACGGCAGACGCGGCCCCCGCGCACGCAGCAGCAGGATGGCGCAGAGCGAGGCGATCCCCACCGCCGCCGCCACGGGGTCGATCTGGCGGATCGACTCGAAATAATAGCGCCAGCGTTCGATCACGCCGCCTTCGCCCACAGCTTCCGGCGGGGGAAAGCCCAGCATGTCGCCGATCTGGGTCGAGAAAATCACCGCCGCGATGCCGACAGTGAAGCCCAGCACCACGGGCTGGGGCACGTATTTCATCCACAGGCCGAGCCGCATCCAGCCCGCGGCCAGCAGCATCACCCCGGCCATCAGCGTGGCCAGTAGCATGCCGTCATAGCCGTGCCGCACGATCACGTCCGAAACGACCACGATAAAGGCGGCGGTCGGCCCGCCAATCTGATGGCGGCTGCCGCCAAGGGCGGAGATCACGATGCCCGTCACCGCGGCGGTGACCAGCCCGGCCTCTGGCGGCGCGCCGCTGGCCACCGCGATCGCCATGGCCAGCGGCAGCGCGACGATGGCGACGGAAAGTCCGGCAAGGGCGTCGGCGCGCAGATCGGCCCAGCCATAGCCCTCGCGCAACGCCGTAATCAGCTTGGGCGTATATTCTTCGCGCCAGGACGCGGCCCGCTTCATCGCCGGATGCCCCCTCATCCCGGCGCGCTGGCCGCGCCGGAGGGCTGCATAACAGCGCCCCGCCGCCGATTCGGTCAATGTTTGGCGGATCTGGCGATCAGGAATCCCCGCACCAGGCGCCGCGCGCGGGATAGGGCAGCGCCAGCCCGGCCTCCAGCAGCAATTCCGAAAGATCGCGGCCCTGCGCGTCGCGCACCCGCGCCACCACCCGGCGGGCGTATTTGTCGTGCGTGATGTCGCTCAGCGACAGCGCCCCCTCGCCCAGCGCCCGCGCCACAAAATCGCGCGCCTGTTCGGCCAGCTCCCGCTCCGCCGGGCAGCCGGGACGGCGCAGCTCCGGCGCATCCACATCGGCCAGCCGCGCCCGCACGGTCAGCTCCTGCTCCAGCCAGACCTGCACCCGCACCTCCAGCGTATCGCCGTCGATCACGCGCACCAGCTCCGCCGGCACCGGACCGGCCAGACGCGGCGCCTGCGCCCGCGCGGCGTGCGGGGCGAGCAGCGTGAACAGGACAAGACTGGCGAACGGCAAAGCGCGGCGGATCATGCCGCAAGATTAGGATGAAATTCCTAGTCCTGTCTAGGATAGAATTCCTACCACCCCGTCCTCGCGCCGACGCCCGGCCAGGCAGGCGGCGCGAAGGGCGCGCCAGCCGCGACGTTCTGATTGCCGGATGCATGGGCCTGCGCCTGCGACCTGGCGGAGACGAAGGCGGCGCTGGAATGCGACGCCTGCGCGCGGCTGGATGTTCCGGCCCCCATCGCCCCGCCGGTCAGGAACGATCCGCCCGCGAAGCCGCCGCCTGAAAATCCGCCCGCGAAACCCGCACCGCCGCCATAACCGTAATAGACCGGCGGGGCGGAATAATACCCATAGCCGACGCCCCCGGCGCAGCAGGGACTGAGATAGATTCTGCCGGGCAGCGGCGTGACCGCGACCACGCGCTCGCTCTCGCGGTAATAATGCTGCGCCTCCCACACGATGCGCGGATACGAGGCGCCGTGCAGCCGCGACTCGGCATAGCGCCAGTCATGGTGATAGCCGCCATGATGCGCGCCCCCATAAGCGTGATCGGCATAGGGTCCGCGATACGGCCCTGCATAAGGGTCGTGATGCGGAGCCGGATGCGGGCCGGGATAAGGCGGCGGCGCGGCATAGGGCGCGGAATCATACGCCCAGGCCCAGGCCGAGCCCTCCGGCGTTTCATACGCATAGGCCCAGGCCGGACCTTCCGGCGTCTCATAGCGCCAGGCAAAGGCGCCACCGGCCGGACTGTCATAGGAATAGGCAAACGTATCGGGGGGCCAGTCATGGATATCGGCGGAATAGGCGGAGCCACCCGGCGCCTGCGGGAAAGCCGGCGGCGGGGCGGGATACTGCTCATAGCCGTCCGGCAGAGAAGGCCAGGCCGGCGCATAGGGCGGCGCGGCCAGATAGGGTTGCGCCGCGCCATCCGCGCGCATGCCGCCAGAGACGCCGCCAGAGAGAATGCGCGACTGCGCCACGCCATTGGACACTGGCGCCGCGGGCGCGGCGGGCGATGCGGTGAACGCGCGGCCGCAGGCGAGATCCGCCGCCGGATCCGGCCCGCCATAGAGACAGGCGGTCTGCGCTGCGCCCGCGCCGGTCAACGCGGCGAAAGCAAAAGCGGCGGCGGCGGGAAGAAGATATTTGGGCATGAGCGGTCCGGCTGCGGGCTGAGAGCGGTGCGGAGTTCGGACCCTTCTGTTTAGCCGCATGCGCGCCCGATCATAGTCTTTGCCCCTCGCGCGCGATCCGCGCCTCGCGCGCTGCGCGAACAGAAACGATGTGCGATGCGCGAACGGAAACTCCGCGCCCGGCGACAAAGCAGAGGCCGCGTGCTACCCGCCGCCTATGACCAGACCCGGTAAAGCCGGCGGCAAACCCCGCGAAGACGCCAGCGGCGTCGCGGCGCGCCGCGCCAGCGCGCATGCGCTGGAGGCGGTGCTGAGCCATCGCCGGTTTCTGGAACAGGGGCTGGAGAGCGCGCCGGGCTTCGCAGAGCTGGAGGCGCGCGACCGCGCCTTCGCCCGGCTGATCGCGGCGACGGCGCTGCGCCGCATCGGCCAGATCGACGCGGCGCTGGACGCCTTTCTGACGCGCAAGCCAAAGCCGGAGGCCATGAATATTCTGCGCTGCGCGGCGGCGGAGCTGATCTTTCTGAAGGTCGCGCCGCACGCGGCGGTGAGCAGCCATGTGGCGCTGGCGGACAGCGCGCGGGCAACGCGCCCGTTCAAGGGCCTTATCAACGCCGTGCTGCGCCGTGTCGCCGAAGGCGGCGCCGCCATCGCAGAGGCCGCGCCCATCGAATCCAATCTTCCGGGCTGGCTGCGCGAATCCTGGATTCGCGCCTGGGGCGCCGAGACCATGCGCGCCATCGCCGCCGCGCATCTGCGCGAACCGCCGCTGGACCTGACGGCGAAGAGCGATCCGCAAGCCGTGGCCGCCATGACCGGCGGCGAAATCCTGCCCACAGGAACCGTGCGGCTGGAAGGCGGCGGCCGGATCGAGGCGATCCCCGGCTTCAATGACGGCGCATGGTGGGTGCAGGACGCCGCCAGCGCCCTGCCCGCGCGCCTGCTGGCGCCGCGCCCGGGCGAGACGGTCTATGATCTCTGCGCCGCGCCGGGCGGCAAGACGCTGCAATGCGCCGCCGCGGGCGCGCGCGTTGCCGCTGTCGATGCTTCCCCCGCGCGGCTGGAGCGGCTGCGGCGGAATCTGGCGCGCACCGGCCTTGATGCGGAGATCGTGGCGGAAGACGCGCTGAGCTGGTCTCCCGGGGCGCAGGCCGATGCGGTGCTGCTGGATGCGCCGTGTTCAGCCACCGGCACGCTGCGCCGCAGCCCGGACGCCGCCTTTCTGCGCCGCCCCGCCGACATCGCCGCTCTGGCCGGCCTGCAAGCCCGTCTGCTGGACCGCGCCGCCGATCTGCTCCGCCCCGGCGGGCGGCTTGTTTATTGCGTCTGCTCGCTCCAGCCCGAGGAGGGCGAGGCGCACATCGCGCCGCTGCTGGCGCGCCGGCCCGATCTGCGTATCTTTCCCGTACGGCCGGAGGAGGTTCCGGGCCTGGCCGCTTCGCTTCGTCCCGGCGGAACGGTCCGCGTGCTTCCCGCGTTTTGGGCAGACAAAGGCGGGCTTGACGGTTTTTTCATCCTGCGACTGGAGAAGGCGCCGTTCAGCTTCGGTTCAAATGCAGAGACCTAAGCCGGACCCGTTGGATTTCCCCGCGCGCGACGCGGAGCCGCCATGGAGGGCGAAAATGAGCATTTCCCAAACCATTTCCCTGAAAACCGGGCCGAAAATCGGCGCCGCGATTCTGGTGGGTGCGGGCTTGGCGCTGAGCGCCTGCGCCACGCCTTACGGCCCCACGAATTACGGCCGCTATGAGCAGGGCGCCATCGCCCATACCCAGCCGGGCACCGTGGTCGGCGTACGGCCGGTCACCTTCCAGGAGGGCAATCTCCAGGGCGGCACAGCCGCCGGCGCCGTTGTCGGCGGCGTGGGCGGCGCGGCGCTGGGCGGCGACACGCGCGGACGCATCGCAGGCGGGGCGCTGGGCGCCGTGGCCGGCGCGCTGATCGGTCGCGAAATCCAGCGGGCCGCCTATACCGGCCAGGGTTTCGCCTACACGGTGGAGCTGGACAATCGCGAGCTGGTCACCATCGCCCAGGGCGGCCAGGCCATCCCGGTCGGCACCCGCGTCTTTGTGGAAATGGGCCAGAACGCCCGGGTCTATCCGCAGACCGGCGGCGCCGCCTACTACTGACCGGTTCCGGTCCCCTACAGTCCCACGGCCGCCGCGCCCGGCGCGGCGGCCGCTGTTTTTCCGGCTCCCGCACCTCATTCCGGTCTCCTCGCTTGCGCAGGGAAGAGCGTATTGTTATGCGCTGGTCATGTCGGCCGGGACGCTGATCGCACCTTCTATTCTGTCCGCTGATTTCGCACGGCTGGGCGAGGAGGTCCGCGCTGTCGACGCCGCCGGCGCCGACTGGATTCATATCGACGTGATGGACGGGCATTTCGTGCCCAATCTGACCATCGGCCCGGCGGTGGTGAAGGCGCTGCGTCCGCATTCGCAAAAGCCGTTCGACGTGCATCTGATGATCGCGCCGGCAGATCCCTATCTGGCCGCCTTCGCCGATGCCGGGGCGGACATCATCACCATCCATCCCGAGGCCGGTCCGCATCTGCACCGCAGCCTGCAAACCATCCGCGGGCTGGGCAAGAAAGCGGGCGTCGCCCTCAATCCGGGCACGCCGGCCGAAACGCTGGCCCCGGTGCTGGACATGCTTGATCTCGTGCTGGTGATGACGGTGAATCCGGGATTTGGCGGACAGGCCTTCATCGACAGCCAGATCGCGAAGATCGAAACCGTGCGCGCGATGATCGACGCCACGGGCCGCGACATCGTTCTTGAAATCGATGGCGGGGTGAACCCGCAGACCGCGCCGCGCGTGATACAGGCGGGTGCGCAGGCGCTGGTGGCGGGAAACGCCGTGTTCAGCGGCGGAGCGGAGCGTTACGCCGCCAATATCGCCGCGCTGCGCGGATAGAGGGAAAGGGGGTCCGGCCATGGCCTCTCCCCAACAGATTCTGGGCGCCGCGGCCGGACAGGTCGGCCGCACCGCGCTGGAGGAATGGCGCGCCAGCCCCTTCTATCGCCGCTCGCTGCGCACCGGCGTTCCGTGCGCGCTGACGCTTTATCCGCAGCGCCTGTGCCCGGGCGATCCCGCGCGCGGGGCGGAGATTCTCGCCGGCCGGTTCCGTCTGGCCGGGCAGACGCTGGAACTGGAAGCCGGCCAGTCACCCTGGCGGCGGCCCTCGCCCTCGCGGCATTTCGCAAAACGCCTGCACCGCTTCGTCTGGCTGCGCGACCTCGCCACGCTGGACTCGCCCGAGGCGGCGGCGATGGCGGGCTTTCTGTGGGACGAATGGGAAGACGTCTTCGGCGAGGGAAACATTTTTTCCTGGGCGCCGGAAATCGCCGGCCCGCGTCTGATCGAATGGCTGTGCGCTGCGCCGCTTTTGTTCGACGATCCGGACCCGGCGGCGCGCGGTGCGCGGCTGGCCGGGCTGGCGGCCCAGGCCGAGCATGTCGCCCGCGCGGCGGGCGAGGCGGCGCCCGGACGGCCGCGCCTCATCGCCCGCGCCGCCGCCGCGCTGGCCGCGATCTGTCTCGACTGGCCGGCGGCGCGGCAGACCCGGCTGCTCACGGCGCTGACGCGCGAGGCCGAGCGCCAGATTCTGCCCGATGGCGGCCATGTCTCCCGCTCGCCGGAGGCGGCGCTGGACACGCTGCTGGAGCTGGAGATGGTGGAGGATGCGCTGGCCCGGCGCGGACAGGTTCCGCCCGATGCGATGGGCCGGGTCATTGCGCGCCTGATCCCGGCGATCCGGTTTTTCCGTCACGGCGATGGCGGGCTGGCCGCCTTCAATGGCGGCGGCGAGGGCGATCCGGATGCGATCGCGGCGGCCCTGGCGCGCGGCGAGGACGCCGGCCCGGTATTTTCCGCCGCGCCGAACAGCGTGTTCCTGCGCGCCGACGCCGGGCGCTCAATGCTGATTTTCGATGGCGGCGGCTGTCCGCCCGATCCGCATACGCCCGAAGCGCACGCCGGCGCGCTCAGCTTCGAATTTTCCCACGGCCCGCAGCGCCTGATCGTGAATTGCGGCTGGGCGGCGAACCAGCCCGCCGACTGGCGCGCGCCGGTGCGCGCCACCGCGGCGCATTCCACCCTTGTCGCGGAGGAAACATCCTCGGCCCGGCTGCCGCGCGGACGCATCGCCCGGCGGCTGCTGGGCGGACGCTTCGCGGCCGGCGCACGCTCGCTGGAATCGCGCGTGCGGGCAGAAGAAGAGGGCCGCTGGATAGAGGCCGCGCATGACGGCTATCGCCGCGCCTTCGGTCTGGTGCACCGGCGGCGGCTGTATCTTTCCGTCACCGGCGACGATCTGCGCGCCGAGGACATGCTGTTCCGCCCGGCGGGGTCGCGCGATCCGCTGCCCGGGTCCAGCATCGGTTTCGCCATTCGCTTCCATCTCTATCCCGGCCTGCGCGTCTCGCTGGCGCGCGACGAGATGAGCGCGCTGATCGTCCCGCCTTCCGGTCCCGGCTGGCGGCTGCGCACTGATCGCGGGCCGCTGCGGCTGGAAAAAAGCGCATACCTGGCCGCCGGCGCGCCGCCGCGCGGCTGCGAGCAATTGGTGATCTATGGCGCGGCGCGGCCGGACGCCGGGCCGGAGGCGGAGTCCAACCGCGTGCGCTGGGCCCTGCGCCGCGCGGAATAGAAGCCGGCCAGACCCTCGAACAGAACAATCGAAAGCTTGCGATGAACCAGAACCCGACTCCCGTGCGCCGCGCCCTGATCTCGGTCTCCGACAAGACCGGGCTTGTCGAGCGCGCAAAACGTCTGGCGGCGCTGGGCGTCGAACTGGTCTCCACCGGCGGCACGGCGAAGGCGCTCTCGGATTCCGGGCTCGCTGTGCGCGATGTCTCTGACCTGACCGGATTTCCGGAAATGATGGACGGGCGCGTGAAGACGCTGCATCCCGGCGTGCATGGCGGCCTGCTGGCCCGGCGCGACGACGCGGCGCACATGGCGGCGATGCACGAACATGGCATCGCGGAGATCGACCTTTTGTGGGTCAATCTCTATCCGTTCGAGCAGACGCGCGCACGCGGCGCGGGCTTCGATGAATGTATCGAGAATATCGACATTGGCGGACCGGCCATGATCCGCGCCGCGGCGAAGAACCACGATTTCGTCACTGTCTGCGTCGAGGGCGAGGATGTGGACGCGGCGCTGGCCGAGCTGGAATCCGGCGGCGGTGTAACGGCCGCCACGCGCCTGCGTCTGGCCGCGAAGGCCTATGCCCGCACCGGCGCCTATGACGCGGCGGTCTCCGCCTGGATGGCGCATGAGGCGGGGGTGGAAAATCCGGATTTCCGCGCCTTTGGCGGACGCCGCGCCATGACGTTGCGCTATGGTGAAAACCCGCATCAGCAGGCGGCCTTCTATGCCGGGGGGCGGCCGCGGCCGGGCGTCGCCACGGCGCGGCAGGCCCAGGGCAAGGAACTCAGCTATAACAATATCGCCGACGCCGACGCCGCCTTCGAGCTGGCGGCGGAGTTCGATTCCGTCCAGCCGGCCATCATCATCGTCAAGCACGCCAATCCGTGCGGCGTGGCCGTGGGCGCAAATCTCGCAGAGGCGCACGCGCGCGCGCTGGCCTGCGATCCGGTCTCGGCCTTTGGCGGCGTGATCGCAACGAACACGATGCTGGACGGCGCGGCGGCCCGCGCCATCACCATGGTGTTTTCCGAAGTGGTGATCGCGCCGGACGCGGACGCGGATGCGCTTTCCGTGTTCGCCGCCAAGCCCAATCTGCGCCTGCTGCTCACCGGCGCGCTGCCCGATCCGCGCGCGCCCGGCCATCTGGTGCGCACGGTGGCGGGCGGGCTTCTGGTGCAGACGCGCGATGCGGGCCACATCACCGCCGCCGATCTGAACATCGTGACAAAGCGCGAGCCGGACGCGCAGGAGCTGAGCGACATGCTGTTCGCCTGGCGCGTGGCCAAGCACGTAAAGTCCAACGCCATCGTCTATGCCAAGGACGGCCAGACCGCGGGGATCGGCGCGGGCCAGATGAGCCGCGTCGATTCGGCGCGCATCGCCGCGCAGAAGGCGGAGGACGCTCGCCGCGCCGCTGGCTGGGACCGGCCGCTGACGCACGGTTCGGCCTGCGCGTCGGACGCCTTCTTCCCCTTCGCCGACGGTCTGCTTCAGGCGGTGGAGGCCGGGGCCACAGCGATCATCCAGCCGGGCGGCAGCATCCGCGACGACGAGGTGATAGAAGCCGCCGACGCGCATGGTCTCGCCATGGCGTTCACCGGAATGCGCCATTTCCGGCATTGAAGCGGTTTCAGCAAAAGCGGGAACCGGCTTTGCGGTTCGAAAACGCGGCAAACCAGAACCCTGAGCGGCGCCGCGCCACAGCTTCATTGGATCATGTCCCCGCCACAATTTTCGCGTCATACTGGGTCCATGATTTGGCGCGGCGCATCCGGAGCGGACGGGCGCGGGCCGGGCGGGCGCGCCCGGTTGGCGGGCCTTTTCGCTTCCGTGGCGCTGCATCTGGCGCTGATCGCCGTCATTCAGGTCGCCGCCCAGCGCGACCCGGCAACCCCGCCGCAAGAGCCGCCGGTGCAGATCGTGGAGCTGACGCCGCTGCTGCTGGAGCCGCCGCCGGAGCCCCTCCCGCCGCCGCCAGAGCCTGTAGCTCCAGAGCCGCCGCCCCCGCCGCCGGAACCTGAGCCTGCTCCACCGCCCGAGCCAGAAACGCGGGCGGACATTCCCGAGCCGGCGCCAGAGCCTGAGCCCGCGCCCGCGCCCCAGCCCGAGCCGCCGGTGCGCGAGGCGCAAACAATCGCGCCGCCGGCGGAGGGCGACAGCGGCGTCGCGATTCCCGGCCTGCGCTATCGGGACGGGCGCGAGCGCGGCACCCTGGCGGCGTTCGGCCATGCGGTGGAGTGCCTGTCGCTGCACATCCGCTATGAGGATTATTGCGCCGATGTCGGCCCGATCTATGTGACGGAGAATGTCGAACGCCTGGCGCCGGAGGCGGAGCAGGCCTGGCGCGACATGATGGCGCGCCGCGCCGCGCGCGGCGTGGCGATGGACCCGGTCGAGGCCTGCGACGGCCCGCAATCCAATCTTGGAACAAGCGCCTGCATCCCGCCCAGCGAACAATTACGCCAGCGCGGAAACCGGCTGCGCGACGTCCTGCCCTGACCGCTCATGCAGTCCCCGCTTCTGGACGCGGGGCCGGGAAACCGCCATCTAGGCAGACGATGACAGACCGGACATGACCGCGCTCGACCTCAGTTTTCCCGCGCCCGCCGCACCGGCGGCGCCAGCTCCTGTCAGCCTTGTCGGCATGACGCGCGAACAATTGCGCGCGGCGCTGACCGGCATCGGCGTCGACGCGAAAAAAGCGAAAATGCGCGCCAGCCAGCTCTGGCGCTGGATCTATCATTACGGCGTCATGGATTTCGCCGCGATGACCGACGTGGCCAAGGATCTGCGCGCTCTGCTGGCCGAACGCTTCACGCTGGACCGGCCGGAAATCATCGACAAGCAGATCAGCAATGACGGCGTGGTGAAATTCCTGATCCGTTTCGCTCCCGGCGTCGAGGCGGAGACCGTGTTCATCCCGGACGTCGGCAAGGCCGGCGCGCTCTGCGTCTCCAGCCAGGTCGGCTGCACGCTGAACTGCACCTTCTGCCATACCGGCACGCAGGCGCTGGTGCGCAATCTGACAGCGGCGGAGATTGTGGCGCAGGTGATGGTCGCGCGCGACCATCTGGGCGAATGGCCAACCAGTAACGAGAACCGCCGCCTGACCAATATCGTGTTCATGGGCATGGGCGAGCCGCTCTATAATCTCGATCATGTCGCCGATGCGATCGAGACCATCGCCGATGGCGACGGCCTCTCCATCAGCCGCCGCCGCATCACCGTTTCCACCGCCGGGGTTGTGCCAAAAATCCCGGAACTGGGCGCGCGCACCAATGCGATGCTCGCCATCAGCCTGCACGCGACAAACGACGAACTGCGCGATGTGCTGGTGCCGCTGAACCGCAAATATCCCATTGCCGAACTGATGGACGCGATCCGCGCCTGGCCCGGCCTTTCCAACGCCCGCCGCGTCACGTTCGAATATGTGATGCTGAAGGGCGTCAACGACTCACTGCCCGAGGCGAAGGCGCTGGTGCGGCTGCTGAAAGGCGTGCCGGCCAAGATCAATCTGATCCCGTTCAATCCCTGGCCGGGCTCGCCTTATGAATGCAGCGACTGGGAGACCATCGAAGCCTTCGCCGAGGTACTGAACCGCGCCGGCTACGCCAGCCCGATCCGCACGCCGCGCGGTCGCGACATCCTCGCCGCCTGCGGCCAGCTCCGCAGCGAGTCGAAAAAACTCCGCGCGAGTGAACGGAAAAAGGCTGAGGCCGCGCAGACTGTTCAGCCCGCATCAGCGGAGACATGAGCGCCGTCCTCTATCGCTGGCGTATCAAACCGGGCCGCGAGGCAGATTTCGAGCAAAGCTGGCTGGAGGGCACGCGGCTGATTCACGGGCGCTGCGCCTCCCATGGCGCGCGGCTGCACCGCGCCGGGGATGGAACCTACTGGTCCTATGCGAGCTGGCCGGACGAGGCGGCGCGCAAGGCGTGCTTCGCGGACAATGATTTCTTCTCCCTGCCCTGCTTCAAAACCATGCAGGATTGTATCGAAGAGCGGTTCGGGGAGATCGTGCTCGACATTCGCGCCGATGCGCTGGCCGAACCCGGCGCTGATTGATTTACGCTGACCCTTGCTGACCTCCACTGAACCCGGCGCGGAACCGCGCGGCGCGGCGCCGGTTGAATCCTTCCGGCGAAACGGGAGGCCATTTATGACCGGACAGAGCAAGACACCGCGCGAGAACGGGCGAGAACCCACCGGCAAGGGCAAGCATTCCGGCATGGCCGGCCAGCCCACGACACGCGAAGAGATGCTGCGCGATCCCGCGGCGCTGGACGCCGATCTCGCAGACCCGAACATTCGCGGCACGCGCGGTGGCGGCCATGCGGCGCAATCGGTCGGCGCGCGCCATCAGGAAGAAGAGGCCTCCGGCCCCGGCCGAGGCCGTTATCACAAATCGGATGAAAAACCGTGGGAAGATCAGACCCCGCCCCGGCGGGGCCGGGCGCCCCGCGCGGGAAATGAAAGGGCATGACGATGAAGACGAAAAATCCTGAAATTGCCCGGCGCGACATCGTCGCGGGCGACGCCGGGGAACATGAGGAAAAGACGGCCCGGGCCGCGAGGCTGGACCGCCGCCTGCGCGAACACGCGGCGCCGGAGGGCGAAAGCGGCGAACTGAAATCCGCCGCCGTGCGCGCCGCGCGCCGCGTGCGCGATCCATCGCTGCCGGGGGTCTAAGCGTTTCCAGGCGAAGTGGGAACCGGTTCGCCGTCCGGAAACGCGGCAACAAAGAGCGTTTCCAGGTGAAGTGGAACCCGGTTCGCCGTCCGGAAACGCGGCAACAAAGAGCGTTTCCAGGTGAAGTGGAACCCGGTTCGCCGTCCGGAAACGCGACAAATAAAAGAGCGTTTCCAGGCGAAGTGGAACCCGGTTCGCCGTCCGGAAACGCGGCAAGCCAAATAGAGCGTTTCCAGGCGAAGTGGTCCTTCGGCAAGTTCAGGATGGGGCCGGTTCGCCGTCCGGAAACGCGACAAATAAAAGCGACGGACGGCTGGCTGATGGACGGCAGGCTCTGGCGTTCAGCCGCCGAAACCGCCGCCGCGCTTCATCCAGAAGGCGGCGACCAGGATAATGACCGCGATGAATTGCAGCGCCACGCGCAGGCGCATCAGCTTGTTGGAATTGCTGCGCGCATATTTGCCGCCCTTCATCAGCGAATACAGGCCGAAACAGAGCGTGATAAAGACCGCGGCCAGCGCGATGAACAGCACAATGTCGATAGGCTGAATCTGCATGCATGCGTCTTAGGGCCAATCCTGCCCGCCGTCGAGCCGGGCGGGACGCGGCGCCGCAGGCCCGCCCTCCCGCGCGCCCGCCTGTCCCCATCCGCCCGTTCCTGCTAGGTAGGCCGGCATGGAAACCGGCCAGATGCGCCCCCTTCCGCCGCGTTCCGTCCTGCTCGTCATCGGCGGCGGGATCGCGGCCTATAAATCGCTGGAGCTGATCCGCCTGTTGCGCGGGCGCGGGATCGGCGTGCGCGTCATCCTGACCCGCGCCGGCAAGGAATTTGTCACGCCGATGTCCGCCGCGGCTTTGTCGGGCGAGCCGGTGCATGACGACCTGTTCTCGCTGACCGGCGAGGCGGAGATGGGCCATATCGAACTGTCGCGCAGCGCCGATCTGGTGGTCGTCGCCCCGGCCACGGCCGATCTGATGGGCAAATGCGCAAATGGCCTGGCGGACGATCTGGCCTCCACGGCCCTGCTGGCGACCGACAAACCCATCCTCATGGCCCCGGCGATGAATGTGCGCATGTGGGAGCATCCCGCCGTGCGCCGCAATCTGGAGACGCTGCGCGCCGATGGCGTGCATTTTTCCGGGCCGGAGCCGGGCGAGATGGCCTGCGGCGAGTTCGGCATGGGCCGGATGGCCGAGCCGGCGGCGATCCTGGACGCGATTCTGGACCTGCCCGGCCCCGGCGCCCATTCCGGCGCAAAGCCTGAAGGACGAGTGCTGGCCGGGCGCCGGGCGGTGGTGACCGCCGGCCCCACCTGGGAGGCGCTGGACCCGGTGCGCTATCTGGCGGCGCGCTCCTCCGGCCGGCAAGGCTATGCCGTGGCGGCGGCGCTGGCGGCGCTGGGCGCGGAGGTCACTCTGGTCTCCGGCCCCACAGCGCTGGAAACTCCTTCGGGTATGAAGTTTATCGGGGTCGAATCCGCCCGCCAGATGGCGGATGCGGTCGAGAGGGCCCTGCCGGCGGACATATTCGTGGGTGTGGCGGCGGTGGCGGACTGGCGCCCTGCGGCGCAGGAACTTCACAAGCGAAAGAAATCCGCCGGACCCGCCGCGCCGCTGGCGCTGGCGGAAAATCCGGACATTCTGGCCAGCGTCGGCCTTCGGGCAGAGGGCCGCCCGGCGCTGGTGGTCGGCTTCGCGGCGGAGACAGACAATTTGCTGGACAATGCCCGCGCCAAGCGCCGCGCCAAGGGCGCCGACTGGATCGTCGCCAACGACGTTTCCGGCGGCGATGGTTCGCGCGGCGTCATGGGCGGCACGGCGAATACCGTGGTTCTGGTCACTGAAAGCGGCGAGGAGGCCTGGCCGCGCCTCGCCAAGGATGAGGTCGCCCGCCGGCTGGCCGCGCGCATCGCCCAGACTCTCACTCAGACCCCGTCCGCCGGCCGCAAGGCGGCGGAATAATCCAGTCAGACGACGCGAACAGACAATGACCCAGACGCCGACCGTCTCCCTGCTGCGCCTGCCGCATTTCGCCGGGCTGGATCTGCCGCAATACAAGACGGGCGAGGCGGCGGGCGTCGATCTCTGCGCCGCCGTGCCGGAAGACGCGCCGGTGGTTCTGGCTCCCGGCGCGCGCGCGCTGATCCCCACCGGGCTGGCGATGGCGCTGCCGCCGGGCTTCGAGGCGCAAATCCGGCCTCGCTCGGGCCTGGCCATCAAGGACGGGATCACCTGCCTCAATACGCCCGGCACCATTGATTCCGACTATCGCGGCGAGGTGAAGATCATCCTCATCAATCTCGGCGCCGCGCCCTTTATCGTGCGGCGCGGCGAGCGCATCGCCCAGATGGTGGTCGCCCCGGTCACGCGCGCCGCGTTTGTCACCGTCAATGCGCTGGACGAGACCGCGCGCGGCGAAGGCGGCTTCGGCTCAACCGGCCGCTAGAGCATGATCCACCTTCGTGGATCATGCTCTACACTTTGGATCGGGCAAATTTATCCATCTGGATTGAATCGGCAGATTCAATCCAGATGGATTTTGCCCTAGGACTCTTTTCCTCCCCTTCTTTCCTCTCATCTGTCTTTCCTGCTGCGATTGACCGCGCCGGGCGGGAACGCCGCCCGCGCCCCCGCCGTTGCATGCGGTGTCGTTCCCGCAAAACACAGGAGGCGGCGCCATGGGCGATCGCGTGAAGGACAGGAAAGTGGCGATCCTGATCGCCGACGGATTCGAGGAATCGGAATTTTTCGAGCCGAAAGAAGCGCTGGAGGACGAAGGCGCCGAGATTGAGGTGGTGAGCCTGAAAACCGGCGCGATCCAGGGCCTGAAACACATGGAAAAAGGCCGCAAGGCGACAGCGGAAAAGACCGTACAGGACGCCCGGGCGGAGGATTATGACGCGCTGCTGGTTCCCGGCGGCGTATTCAGCCCGGATGAGCTGCGCGGCGAGCCGCAGGCGGTGCGCTTTGTCCGCGATTTCTTCGAGCAGAAAAAACCGGTGGGCGCGATCTGCCACGGGCCGCAGGTGCTTCTGACCGCCGGCGTATGCGACGGGCGGACCATGACCGCGGTGAAAGTGGTGCAGAACGATTTGCGCCTGGCCGGCGCCGATGTGCGCGACGAAGAGGTGGTGGTCGATAGCGGCCTTGTCACCTCGCGCACGCCCGAAGATCTGCCTGCTTTCAATCGCAAGCTGATCGAGGAAATCGGCGAGGGCAAGCATCGCGGCCAGGCGGCCTGAACAGAGGGCCGGAAAACCACGGGGACACGCTGCCCGGGCGGCGTTTCGATCCGCCCTCCTGAAAACGCCGCAGGCGGCGCAGCGTGAGGAGATGGCGGCGCGCCGGCGGGCGGCGCGTCAGGCGGCCGCCATCTCCGCCAGCATGGCGTCCGCCGCCGCGCAGGGATCGTCCGCCGCCGTCACCGGGCGGCCAACCACCAGATGGCTGGCCCCGGCGCGCAGCGCATCGGCAGGGGCCGCGGCGCGCTTCTGGTCGTCCGGCGCCGCGCCCGCGGGCCGCACGCCCGGCGTCACAATCAGAAAATCATCGCCGAATTCGGCGCGCAGCATGGCGGTCTCCAGCGGGCTCGCCACCACGCCGTCCATACCGCATTCCAGCGCCTGACCGGCGCGGCGCAGCACCAGATCGCGCGCGCCATAGCGATAGCCGATCTCGTCCAGCATCGCGTCGTCATAGGAGGTGAGCACGGTGACGGCGAGCAGCTTCAGCGCGCTGTCGCCACGCCCGCGCACGGCGGCTTTCATCGCCTCGGGCTCGGCATGCACGGTCAGCAGATCGGCGCCGGCGCCGGCGATGGAGCGTGTGGCCTTTTCCACCGTCGCGCCGATATCAAGCAGCTTGAAATCCAGAAACACTTTCTTGCGTTCGGCGCGCAGGCTCTGGGCCAGATCCATCCCGCCAATCGGCAGAAGCTGAAGCCCGATCTTGTAGAAGGAGACGCGCGGGCCAAGCCGGTCGGTCAGCGCCCGCGCCGCGTGCGGATCGGGCAGGTCCAGCGCAATAATCAGACGTGAATCGCCGGGGCGCGGATCGCTCATCGCATCATTTCCTTCGCGGCCGGATTCGCCGCCTCTGCGTCGCGCGGCTCTGTATCACGTCCGTCGCTCAATAATATGCGAAAATCCAACTGCCGTTTCAGTCAAGGCGTGCGAGGTTTATCTGGCAAACTTCCAGATGGAAAAAGAATATGAGGAACGGCTCGCGTGATACGATTCTTCGATGGCAAGCTTGAGAAGCGCTTGAAAATATCCTGGCCAGATAGAATGGTGATTTCATTAGAAGATTAATCGCATCCATGACCGGCGCGTCCGCCCCTGATGGCCAGATCGACGGCAAAATCCATCACCTGGCCATCCGCGTCTATCACGAGGACACGGACCTGACCGGCGTGGTCTATCACGCCAACTATCTGAAATTCCTGGAGCGCGGGCGCAGCGACTTTCTGCGCGCCGCCGGGATCACCCACGCCATGCTGCGCGCGGGCCCCTCGCCCGTCGCCTTCGCCGTGCGCCGGATGGAGATCGAGTTTCTGAAACCCGCCCGGCTGGAGGACCGCCTGCTGGTGCGCAGCGTGTTCCACCCTTTGCGGGGAGCCGTGCTGCGCATGGGCCAGAGCATCGAAAACGGCGGCGAAACGCTGCTGCGCGCGGACCTCGACGTGGCCTGCGTGACATTGGACGGACGGGCGGCGCGGCCGCCGAAAGCCTTGGTTAATGCACTTGCGCCATATGAAGGCGGCGTCCTGAAATCGACATAATCATTGGTCAAAGGACGCGCAGACTGGGCGGCCGCTGCGGCGGCGGCCTTTTGATCGCGGCCGCGCATTGCGGTCCATGCAGGGGACGCGCTTATGGATTTCGGACTGGCGGCCGCGGCCGCCCCCGCCGTGCTGGGATCGGGCGGACATGATTATTCCCTCGTCGCGCTGTTTCGCCAGGCGGACCTTGTCGTAAAGGCGGTGATGATCGGGCTGGCGCTGGCCAGCATCTGGAGCTGGGGCATCGCGCTGGACAAGCAGCTTCAGCTCAGCGGCCTGAAATCGAAGGCCCGCCGCTTCGAGCAGGAATTCTGGTCCGGCCGCAGCCTTGAGGATCTGCGCGTCGCCTATGGCGAACGGCCGCGCGATCCGATGAGCCGTGTGTTCGCCGCGGCGATGCGGGAATGGCGCGATGGCGAGGAACAGTCGAAATCGGAATCCCAGCTTCTGTCGCTGCGTGAGCGGATCAGCCGGGTGATGAATGTCGCCGTGGCGCGCGAACTCTCAAAACTGGAAGGCGGGCTGGGCGTGCTCGCCACCATCGCCTCCTCGGCCGTGTTCATCGGCCTGTTCGGCACGGTGTGGGGCATCATGAATTCGTTCCGCGCCATCGCCGCCTCGCGCGAGACGAATCTGGCGGTCGTGGCGCCCGGCATCGCCGAGGCGCTGTTCGCCACCGCGCTCGGCCTCGCGGCGGCGATCCCGGCGCTGATCTTCTACAACAAGTTCTCCGGCGACATCGCCAAATACGCGGTGCGGCTGGAAGGTTACGCGGACGAGCTGTCGGCCGTTCTGGCGCGGCGGCTGTCGGCGCGCGGGAGGGACTAATGGGCGCGTCGGTCGACATCAATCGCGGCCGGGGCCGCACCCGCTACCGCCAGCGGGCCGAGATCAACGTCACGCCGCTGGTCGATGTGATGCTGGTGCTACTGATTATTTTCATGATTACCGCGCCGCTGCTGACCGTCGGCGTAGAGGTGGACCTGCCCCGGACCGAGGCGCAGAATCTCAGCGCCGACCAGCAGCCGCTGACCATTACCGTGCAGGCCGACGGCACGGTGTTTCTTCAGGAAACCGAGACCCCGCTGGAAGAGTTGACTCCCCGCCTGATGGCGATCGCCTCCACCGGCTATAGCGAGCGCATCTTTGTGCGCGCCGACACCGAGGCCGCCTATGGCAGGGTCATCACGGTGATGGCCCGCCTGAACGCCGCCGGTTTCAGCAATATCGGCCTTGTTACCGATCCGCTGAGCCAATGATGTGACGCGCGATGAAGCCCGGCCTGCCGCTCTCCATTGTTGGACATGTGGTCGCGGTGGCGGCGGGCGTCATTGCGTGGCCCTATTCGGTGCGCCCGGCCGTGGACGCCGCGCCGGTCATCCCGATCGAACTGGTGCGCCTGGGCGAGGAAACCAATATCCGCGCCGCGGTGGAGGCGGAGCCGGAACCTGAGCCGGAACCAGAACCCGCAGCCGAGGAAATCGAGCCAGAACCCCCGGCGCAGGAAGTGGTCGAGGCCCCCCCGCCCCCGCCTCCGCCAGACCCCGAACCCATCCAGGCGCCCGAGCCGGAACCGGAGCCAGAACCCGAGCCCGAGCCCGAACCCGCGCCGCCCGAGCCGCAGCGTGAGGCCCGGCCAACCCCGCCGCGCCCGCCGGAACCGGAGCGTGAGGAGTTCAATCTGGCCGACATCGCCAATCTGGTGGACCGCGCCCGGCAGAACGAAACGCCGGCCCAGCGCCAGACCCAAAGCGAGGCCCCGCCGGAACGGGCTGAACAGGCGCGGCAATCCGCCGGGCTCGGCTCCGATCTCACGGTCAGCGAATATGATGCGCTGCGCGCGCGGATGCAGCGTTGCTGGCGCGCGCCACTGGATGCGCCGGATCCGGCCCGGTTGCAGGTCAGCGTCGAGGTGCGGCTGAACCGCGACGGCACGCTGGCCGCGCCGCCACGCCTGCGCGACGCGGCGCGGGTGGCGATGGCGGGCGATCCCTATCTGCGCGTCGCCGCCGACCGGGCGATCCGCGCGGTGAACGAATGCGCGCCTTATTCTTTCCTTCCTCCTGAGAAATATAACGCCTGGAGGGAGATCACGATGAATTTCGACCCCGCCGACGCGATGCGCTAGATGTCCAATGCTATGAGGATCCCGACAATGCGCTTTCTCGCCCTTCTGGTTCTCGCCGCCCTTGCCGCCATCCCGGCGCGGGCGCAGCTCGTGGTGGACATCACCGAGGGTCACCTGAACCCCACGCCCGTGGCCGCGCCGCCCTTTACCGGCGTGCTGCCGGCCGAGGCGGAACGGGGCGCCGAGATCGCCGCCGTGATCGAGGCCAATCTGGAACGCTCTGGTCTGTTCCAGCCCATCGCGCACGGCGCCTTTATCGAGCGCATCCGGGACATCGACCTGCGGCCGCGCTTCGACGACTGGCGCATCATCAACGCCCACGCGCTTCTGACCGGCTCGGTGGAGATGGGGGCCGATGCGCGAATGCGCGTCTCGTTCCGTCTGTGGGACGTGTTCGCTGAACAGGAACTGCTCGGCCTCACCTATGTCACCACGCCGGAAAACTGGCGGCGCGTGGCGCACAAGATTTCCGACGCGGTGTATGAGCGCCTGACCGGCGAGGCCGGTTATTTCGACAGCCGCATCGTGTTTGTCTCGGAATCCGGGCCGCGTCTGTCGCGCGTCAAGCGGCTCGCGATCATGGATCAGGACGGCGCCAATCTGAATTTCCTGACCAGCGGGGAATACACCGTGCTGACCCCCCGCTTTTCGCCGACCAGCCAGACCATCGCCTATCTTTCCTATCAGAACATCCGGCCCCAGGTGCATCTGTTCGACATCGAGACCGGGCGTTACGAGGTGCTTGGCAACGTGCCGAACATGACCTTCGCGCCGCGCTTCTCGCCGGACGGATCGATGCTGGCCATGTCGCTGGAAGACGGCGGCAATACCGACATCTATCTGATGAATCTGCGCACGCGGGCCATGACCCGGCTGACCAGCGGATCGTCCATCGACACTGCGCCGACCTTCTCGCCGGACGGCCGGCAGATCGTGTTCGAGTCCGACCGCAGCGGCGGCCAGCAGCTCTACATCATGAACGCTGATGGCTCGGACGTACGCCGGATCAGCTTCGGCGAGGGCCGGTACGCCACGCCGGTCTGGTCGCCCCGGGGCGATGTGATCGCCTTTACAAAAATGTCCGGCGGCCGGTTCGCCATCGGCGTGATGCGTCCGGACGGCTCGGGCGAGCGCCTGCTGGCTGATGGTTTCCGCGCGGAAGGGCCGACCTGGTCGCCCAATGGGCGCGTGCTGATGTTCTGGCGGGAGGAACGGGGCAGCACCCCCGGCCTCTGGAGCATTGATTTGACAGGCCAAAATCTGCGGCGCGTGGCCACGCCGGGGGATGCTTCCGACCCCGCATGGTCGCCGCTGCTGCAATAATACTACGGTTTGGGGAAAAGGAGGGAGTCAAACAGGCTCTTGTGGAACAATTATCGCGGTCTATCGTAATATTCATCTGCTGACCGAACCGAACCACCCCGGCAGGACCAAAACGGAGGCCGGGCGGGCGGGCCAGCGTGCAACGCCTCCAGGGGATCACCATGAAAGCAAAAGTGCTTCTTGTCGCATTAACGGCGCTGACCATGGCGGCCTGCGCCTCCAGCCAGCCCGCCGTTGAAAATACGCCCGCCGCCGGGCCGGCCGCGCCGGCCCCGCCGGCCCAGCGGGTCACCGCCATTCCGGGCTCAGTCGAAGACTTTCAGGAAAACGCGGGCGACCGCGTGTTTTATGACTTCGACCGCTTCGATCTGCGCGCCGACGCCCGCGCCACGCTGGACCGTCAGGCGCAATGGCTGAACCAGTACAGCAACGTCACCGTGCGGGTTTACGGCAACGCCGACGAACGCGGCACCCGTGAATACAACCTGGCTCTCGGCGCCCGCCGGGCCAATTCCGCACGCGACTATCTGGTCAGCCGCGGCGTCGCCTCCTCGCGCATCGAGACGATCTCGAATGGCGAGGAACAGCCGGTCTGCTCCGCCTCCACCGAGGAGTGCTGGGCCCTGAACCGGAACGCGACCACGGTCATCGTTTCGGGCGCGGCGGTCAGCTAGACGTCCGTATCGCATGCGTGAGCGGCGCCGGGGGGCGGATCGCCCGCCGGCGCCGTTTGTATTCCGGCGGAGACGGCCATAGTTTCGCCGCCGCGCCGGGCCAGGGTCCAAGACAGCCTGTCCCGTCCGCCGATCCAGGAGGATTCGCCGATGCGTCCCGCGCCGTTTTTCCTGTCCGCTTGCATGATTCTGGCCACGGCCGCGCCGGCGCTGGCGCAAAGCCGGCAGGAGCTGGACCAGCGCCTGGGCGCGGTTGAACAGCGCCTGCCCGCCACCGAGGACGCCGTCCGGCGCACGCTCGACCAGCTGGGCTCGCTGGAGGCGCAAATCCGCACCCTGACCGGTCAGGTCGAGGAGCTGCAATTCCGCAACCGCCAGCTTGAGACGCGCCTTCAGGCGTTACAGGAAGACATGCTGTCAGCCTATAGCGGCGGCTATGGCGGCTTTGCCGCGGACGAGGGCGGCATGGGCGATATGGCCGGTTTCGCGCCCGCGCAGCCCGGACAGGGCGCGCCATCCGCCCCCGGCGGACCGGTCCGGCTTGGCCCGAATGGGACCGGGGCCGGCGGAGACGATTTCGCCATTGTCGACCAGAACGATCCGTTCGCAGCGCAGCGGCGCGCCGCCACCCGTCCGCTGGGCGGCGGCGCTGCTCCGGCCGGCGGCCAGCCCGCGCCCGGCGAAGCAACGGCGCTGACCCAGGATTACGCCCAGACCGGCGACAATCCCGATCTGCTGTTCCAGCGCGGCCGCACCCGCATGTTCGAAGGCGATTTCAGCGCCGCTTTGGACGCCTTCGCCGAATTCGTGGAAGTCGCGCCAGACGACCCCCGCGCCGGCGAAGCCTGGTTCTGGGCCGGGCGCATCTATCGCACCCAGTCCCGCCCCGTGGAGGCCGCCGACGCGCTGGTGCGTTCATTGCAATTCGACGAGCGCAGCCCGATGGCGCCCGAAGCGATGGTGCAGCTGGGCGCATCGCTCGCCGAAATGGGCCAGCGCGATCAGGCCTGCCAGACCCTGCGCGCCGCCGTCCAGCGCTATCCGGACATGGACTCGACCGTCCGCGCCGCCGCGACGCGGGAGCAGCGCAACGCCGGCTGCTAGCCTCAAACCGCTTGCCATAACCCCGGACGCCCCCGCTGCGTCCGGCGATCTTGCTGTGCGCGTCTGGACGCTGCTGGACGCCGCGCCGGCGGGACCGCTGGCGCTGGGCTTTTCCGGCGGCGGCGACTCCATGGCTCTCCTGCTGCTCGCCGCGGACTGGGCGCGGGCGCGCGGGCGCACGCTGCTGCCTTTCATCGTCGATCACCGCCTCCAGCCAGGATCGGCGGAGACCGCCGCGCGCGCCGCCGCGCGCGCCAGGGCCGAAGGCATGGCGGCGCGCGTGCTGGTCTGGGACGGTGAAAAGCCGCGCACCGGAGTCCAGAGCGCGGCGCGCGCGGCGCGGCTGCGCCTGCTGCTTGGCGCCTGCCGCGAGGCCGGAGCGGGGGCGCTGCTGCTGGCGCATACGCTGGACGATCAGGCCGAGACGGTATGGCGGCGCCTTGCATCGGGCGGCGGCTGGCGCGGCCTGGCGGCAATGCGTCTGCAAAGCCCGGCGCCGGTCTGGCCAGAGGGGCGGGGCGTCATTCTGCTGCGGCCGCTGCTGGAAACCCCGCGCGCGGACCTGCGGGCGTTTCTGCGCGCGCACGGCGCGGTGTGGGAGGAAGACCCGGCCAATCGCGATCCCCGCCATGCCCGCGTTCGCGATCGCGGCCTGCTCGCCCGGCTGGACCCGGCCATGACCGGGCGCCTCGCCGGCATCGCCCGCCATGCCGGAGCGGCAGTGGCGGCGGAGGACCGCGCCGCGATGTCCCTGATCTTCCGCGCCGTCTCCGCGCCGCTGGACGGGACGCTGCGGCTCGATCCCGCCGCGCTGCATCACGCCGGAAACATCAGGCCGGGCGCCCTGCGCCTGTTTCAGGCGGCGCTGGCCGCCGCCGCCGGCGCGCCGCATCCGCCTGCGCCAGAGGCCGCGGCGCGGGCCCTGGCCCGGCTGCGCCAGGGGAGCGCTGCGACCCTGGGCGGGGCGGCGGCGTCCGTCCTGAGGGACGGGACGATCCGGCTGGCCCGCGATCCGGGCGCACTGCTCGGCCGGGCGGACCGCCGCGGCCCCGGCGGCCCCGCCGCCGGGCCGCTGATGCTGGAAGAGGGCGTCGAGACGGTCTGGGACGGGCGGTTTCTGGTGATCGCCCATGCGCCAGACCTCGGCGTCCGGCCGCTGGGCCGCGCCTGGCCCCGGCTTCCGGACGATCTGCGCGCCGCCCTGACCGGCGTGCCTCCGGCCGTGCGGCCCGGCCTGCCGCTGCTGTTGCGGGACGGGATTCCGGCCGGCTCGCTGTTTTGTGAGGCCGCGACTGTTCTCCCCCTGACGCTGGAGCGCCTGCAACGGCTGTTATTCGCAGGCGGGGCGTGGTTTGATGCGCCGGAAAGCGGGAAAATGACCGGCGGCGGGTGGCGCGAGGGCGTCTCCGGACCCACATAGCCCGCAGGCGCAACGGATTTACAATTAACGGACCGATGGATTCATGTCTTTGAAGAACCTGGCGCTCTGGGCTGTCATCGCGCTGCTGCTGGTGGCGCTGTTCAACATGCTCCAGGCCCCGGCCCAGATGTCGCCCGCCGAGGAGATGACCTTCTCGCAGCTTATGCGCGAGACCGAGGCAGGCCGCGTCGACACCGTCACCATCGCCGGCGACCGCATCACCGGCTCGATGCGTGACGGGCGCCGGTTCGTCACCTATTCGCCGCCGGATTCGCCGCAGCTTGTCGACCGCCTGTTCGAGCGCGGCGTGGAGATCCGCGCCCAGCCGGAGACGCGCGAAGGCAATATGCTGCTGAACGTGTTCATCTCCTGGTTCCCCATGCTGCTGCTGATCGCGGTGTGGATTTTCTTCATGCGCCAGATGCAGTCGGGCGGGCGCGGCGCGATGGGCTTTGGCAAGTCCAAGGCGCGGCTTTTGACCGAGCATCACGGCCGCAAGACGTTCGAGGACGTCGCCGGAGTCGATGAGGCGAAAGAGGAATTGCAGGAGATCGTGGAGTTTCTGAAAGACCCCGCGAAATTCCAGCGCCTCGGCGGCAAGATTCCCAAGGGTGCGCTGCTGGTCGGCCCGCCGGGCACCGGCAAGACGCTGCTGGCCCGCGCCGTGGCCGGCGAGGCGAATGTGCCGTTCTTCACCATTTCCGGTTCCGACTTCGTCGAGATGTTTGTCGGCGTCGGCGCCTCGCGCGTGCGCGACATGTTCGAGCAGGCGAAGAAGAACGCGCCCTGCATCATCTTTATCGACGAAATCGACGCGGTCGGCCGTTCGCGCGGCGCCGGGCTTGGCGGCGGCAATGACGAGCGCGAGCAGACGCTGAACCAGTTGCTGGTCGAGATGGACGGGTTCGAGGCCAATGAGGGCATCATCCTGATCGCCGCCACCAACCGGCCCGACGTTCTGGACCCGGCGCTGCTGCGCCCCGGCCGGTTCGACCGTCAGGTCGTGGTGCCCAATCCCGACATCACCGGGCGCGAGCGTATCCTGAAAGTGCATATGCGCGAGGTGCCGCTGGGCAGCGACGTGAATCCCAAAGTGATCGCGCGCGGCACGCCCGGCTTTTCCGGCGCCGATCTCGCCAATCTGGTGAACGAGGCGGCCCTGCTCGCCGCGCGGCGGAACAAGCGCCTGGTCACCATGCAGGAATTCGAGGACGCCAAGGACAAGGTGATGATGGGGCCGGAACGGCGCTCCATGGTCATGTCCGACAAGGAAAAAGTGCTGACCGCCTATCACGAGGCCGGCCACGCCGTGGTGGCGCTGAACGTTCCGGCCTCCGATCCCGTGCACAAGGCCACGATCATTCCGCGCGGCCGGGCGCTGGGCATGGTGATGCAACTTCCCGAGGCCGACAAGCTTTCCATGAACAAGGAGGAGATGACCTCGCGCCTGGCCATCCTGATGGGCGGCCGCGTGGCCGAGGAAATCAAGTTCGGCAAGGAAAAGGTGACGAGCGGCGCCTCCAGCGACATCCAGATGGCGACCAAGCTGGCCCGCGCCATGGTCACCCAGTACGGGCTTTCCGACGCGATGGGCCCGATCTCCTACGCCGAGGACGAGGGCGAGGTGTTTCTGGGCCAGTCCATCGCCCGCACCAAATCCATCTCGCCCGAGACCGCGCAGAAGATCGAGGCGGAGATCAAGCGTCTGGTGACGGACGGCTATGAGGAGGCGCGCCGCATCCTGACCGAGAAAGAGGCCGCCTGGACGCAGCTTTCCGAGGCGCTGCTGGAATACGAGACGCTCTCGGGCGAGGAGATCAAGGCGCTGCTGGAGCGGGGCGAGCCGCCGCACCGCACGCCGGACGAGCCGCCCCCGCCGGACGAAGAGCCGATGGGCGCCCTGCCTGTCACCGATGACGAGCCGGCGGAGCACCACGTTCCGGGCGCAGGTCCCACTCCCCGCCCGGCCTGAGCCGCCCCGGGGGCTCCATTCTGAAATCCGAAACGGGAGGCCATGCGCCTCCCGTTTTGCGTTGTGGAACACTCTGCCTGTCCCGCCGTTCGTTCCGCTGGCCCTTGAAGGAAAGCGCCCCAGGGACAGCGAGAGACGATCATGGCCGCCGCGAAAAAACCTGCGAAGAAAACGCCCGCCCGCAAAAGCGCCAAAGGCGCGAAGCCCGGAGCTGAAAAATCTGGCGTCAAAAAGTCTGGCGCCAGAAAATCTGGCGCGAAAAAACCGGCTGTCGGCAAGGACGGCCCGCCGGCCCAGCACCAGAAGCGCCAGCCCGGCCGGCAGACGGAAATGCGGCCCGCGCCGGACATCATGCCGCGCTTTCCCGGCTCTGGGCGGCTGGAGGGCAGGATCGCCCTCATCACCGGCGGCGATTCCGGCATCGGCCGCGCCGTGTGCGTCCTGTTCGCGCGCGAGGGCGCCGATGTGGCCTTTCTCTATCTGGAGGAGGATCGCGACGCGAAAGAGAGCGTGCGCCTGATTGAGGCGGAAGGCCGCCGCGCGCTGGCGCTGCGCGGCGATGTCGGCGACGAGCAGACCTGCCGCGAGGCCGTGAGCCGCACTGTGGAAACCTTCGGCGGCCTGGACATTCTGGTGAACAACGCCGCCGAACAGCACGAGGTGGACGACATCGCCGAATGGGATTCAGAGCAGATCGAGCGCACCTTCCGCACCAATGCGCTCGGCTACATGTTCATGACCAAGCATGCGATGCCGCATCTGAAAAAAGGCGCCGCCATCGTCAACACCGTCTCCATCACCGCCTATCGCGGCCATCCCTCGCTGATCGACTATGCCGCCACGCGCGGGGCGATGACGGCGCTGACCCGCTCGCTGGCGGCGCGGCTCGCGGACAAGGGAATCCGGGTGAACGGCGTCGCGCCCGGTCCGATCTGGACGCCGCTGATTCCCGCCAGCTTCGACGCGGAGAAGGTGGCGAAATTCGGGACGGACACGCCGCTGGGCCGTCCGGGCCAGCCCAACGAAGTGGCGCCCTGCCATCTGTTCCTGGCCTGCGACGATTCCTCCTACATGACCGGCCAGGTGCTGCACCCCAATGGCGGCCAGCCTGTGGGCGGTTAGCGCACGTTCGCCTCGTCATTGTTCGCTTGATCTGGCCGCCATGCTACAGGCGCGGGCATGACGAGCCGCCCCCTGCTTCCACCCGGCCGCAAGGCCGGCCTACCAAGTGGCCGGCCGGCCGTGATGGGAATTTTGAACCTGACGCCGGATTCGTTTTCCGACGGCGGCGATCACGCCGCGCCGGACCGGGCGCTGGCGAGCGCGCGCGCCATGATCGCGGCGGGCGCGGACATTCTGGACATTGGCGGCGAATCCACCCGGCCGGGCGCGCAGCCCGTCGATGCGCAACAGGAAATGGACCGCGTGCTGCCGGTGATCGCCGCGATCCGGGCGGAAAGCGGTATTCCGCTCTCCATCGACACGTTCAAACCGGAGGTGGCGCGTGCGGCGCTCGCGGCCGGGGCGGACATCTGGAACGACGTGATGGCGTTGCGCGTGCAGGGGGCGCCGGAGACCGCGGCGGAACTCGGCGCGCCAGTCATCCTGATGCATATGCAGGGCGAGCCGCGCACCATGCAGGAGGCGCCGCACTATGATGATGTGGCGCCCGAAGTGCGCGACTACTTACTCGCCCGCGCTGAAGCCGCCATGGCGGCCGGCGTGGCGCGCGAAAATATCTGGCTCGATCCGGGCATCGGCTTCGGCAAGACGCTGGCGCATAATCTGGCGCTGATCCGCGCCCTGCCAGATCTGGCCGCGCATGGTTTTCCGCTGGTCTTCGGCGCCTCGCGCAAACGCTTCATCGCCGCCATCATGGAAGCGCAGGACGGCGCGGCGGCGCCGGACGCCAGGGCGCGGCTGGGCGGCTCGCTCGCCGCCGCGCTTTACGCCGGCGCACAGGGCGCCGCCGTGCTGCGCGTGCATGATGTGGCGGAGACGGTTCAGGCGCTGGCCGTGCAGCGCGCCATTCAGGAGGCGGGCGCATGACCGGATGGGGACCGTGGACGCTGATCGGGCTGGCCGGACTACTGGAAATCGGCTGGGCGCTGGGCTTCAAATACGCTTGGGACCGGGGCCCGGGCTGGAAAGCCGCCTGTCTCGCCGCGCTGGCGCTTTCCATGGCGCTGCTGATCCAGGCGCTGCGCGTTCTGCCGGCCGGCACGGCCTATGCGGTGTGGACCGGCATCGGCGCGGCGGGCGTGGCGATCCTCGGCATTATCTTTTTCGCTGAAAGCGCCAATCCGCTGCGCCTGCTGTTTCTGGCCATGGTGGTCGCGGGCGTGATCGGCCTGCGCTTCACCGTGCGGACGTGACAGCGATGGCGTAAGAGGCGCCGCCGATGTTTGACGCGCCGCCCGCCTCTGCTAAAGCGTTTCCAGGCGAAGTGGATTCCGGTTCGCGGTCCGGAAACGCGGCAAACACGGGCCGGAGCGCGTTGTCTCCGGCGGCGCCGGGCCGGGCGGGTTGAGGGGCCCTGACAATGAAGCTTATGTGCGGCAACGCCAATCGTTCGCTGGCGGCTGCGATTGCGGAATATCTCGACGTTCCGCTGACCGACGCCAAGGTGCGCACCTTTTCCGATGGTGAGATATTCGTAACCATCGACGAGAATGTGCGCGGCGAGGACGTGTTTCTGGTCCAGTCGACCTCCGCGCCCGTCAACGACCATCTGATGGAGCTGCTGATCTGCCTGGACGCGCTGCGCCGCGCCTCGGCCAACCGCGTCACCGCCGTGATCCCCTATTTCGGCTATGCCCGGCAGGACCGGAAGACCGGCGGCCGCACCCCGATCTCCGCCAAGCTGGTGGCCAATCTGATCGACAAGGCCGGGGCTCACCGGGTGCTGGCGATGGATCTGCATTCCGGCCAGATTCAGGGCTTTTTCGACATCCCGACCGACAATCTGTTCGCCACGCCGGTCATCGAGGCCGATATCCGCCGCAATTACCGCACCGACAATCTGCTGATCGTCTCGCCGGATGTGGGCGGGGTGGTGCGCGCCCGGGCGCTGGCCAAGCGGCTGGACGCCGATATCGCCATTGTCGACAAACGCCGCCCGGCGCCCGGCGAATCCGAAGTGATGCATATTATCGGCGATGTCGAAGGGCGGCGCTGCATCCTGTTCGACGACATCGTCGATTCCGGGGGCACGCTGTGCAACGCAGCCAAGGCGCTGCTGGAAAACGGAGCCGAGGCGGTTTCGGCCTATTGCTCGCACGGCGTGCTGTCCAATTCCGCCTGGAAGCGGATCGAGGATTCGGTGCTGGGCGAGCTGGTCATCACCGATTCCATCGAGCGCCCGGCCGCGCATGCCGGCGTCAAAAAGGTCCGCACCATCAGCGTCGCGCCGCTGATCGGCGAGGCGATCCGCCGCATCGCCCACGACGAGTCGGTCTCCAAGCTGTTCGACTGACCGGCCGGGGGCTGCCTCCGGCCCGATATGGCGCAACGGAGTTGCGCCCCGCTTTTCTACGATACGGCGCAACAGAGTTGCGCCGGGGGGCGCTTTCCCCTATGACGCCCCGCCGGACCGGGTCGCCGCCAGCCAGCGGCTTTCGGCCTTCCGGCGTCCCATATCCGCCCCGCCGCCTCCGGGCGGCGTCTATTTTTCAGACCGAACGTGGTGTGATCCGATGAGCGACGTGGTCCTGACCGTGGAAACCCGTGAAACCGCCGGCAAGGGCGCGGCCCGCGCCGTGCGCCGCGAGGGCAAGATTCCGGGCGTGATCTATGGCGGCAAGGAAGGCCCGGCCTCTATCGCCTTCCACCGCAACGAAGTCGTCAAGGCGTATCATACCGGGAAATTCCTGGCCCACATGATCGAGATCGACCAGGGCGGCAAGCGCCAGAAAGCCATTCCGCGCGCTGTCCAGTTCGACCCGGTGAGCGACGAGCCGCTGCATATCGACCTCTACCGGGTGACCGAAAAGACCCGTATCGACGTGGATGTGCCGGTGCATTTCATCAATTCGGAGGCCTCTCCGGGCCTGAAGCGCGGCGGCGTTCTGAACATCGTGCGCCACACCGTGCAGGTGAACTGCCCCGCCGGCGCGATCCCCGAAGAGCTGACCGTCGACCTGACCGGCCTCACCATCGGCGACACGATCCATATTTCGGCCATTACGCTGCCCGAAGGCGCGCGCCCGACCATCCAGGACCGCGACTTCACCGTGGCGACGATCGCCGGCCGCATGGCGGAGACCCAGGAAGAAGAAGCCCCCGCCCCGGCCGAAGTGCCGACCGTTGGCGAAGAAGCGGCGGCCGAAGAGGCCGAAGGCGAAACCGAGTAACAGGGGCGGCGCCCCGCCCCGCGCCCGGCGCGCGCGGACGGGCGCCCGGAAGGCGCGATGCAGCTCTGGGCCGGCCTCGGCAATCCGGGGGCGAAATACGCCGGCAACCGCCACAATATCGGCTTTATGGCCGTGGACCGGATCGCCGCGCGCTGGCGTTTCGGCCCGTTTCGCGCACGCTTTCAGGGTCAGGTCAGCGAAGGCGCGATCCCCCTGCCCGATGGCGGGGAGGCGCGCATCCTGCTGCTGAAGCCGGAAACCTGGATGAACGAAAGCGGCCGCGCCGTGGCGGAGGCCGTGAAATTCTACAAGATTCCGCTCAGTGACATTGCCGTCCTGTATGACGAAATCGATCTGGCGCCCGGCCGCATTCGCATGAAAACCGGCGGCGGCGCGGCGGGTCATAACGGCATCCGCTCCATCGCGCCTTCCATTGGCGAGGGCTTTCGCCGCGCGCGGCTGGGCGTCGGCCATCCGGGCCACAAGGACATGGTGCACCGGCACGTCTTGTCGGATTTCGCCAGGGCCGAGCGCGCCTGGCTGGACCCGTTTCTGGACGCGCTGGCCGACGCCGCGCCGTTTCTCGCCGCCGGTCAGGATGAACGCTATCAGGCCGAAGTGATGCGCCTGGCCCCCGCCCCCAAAGCAGACCCGCGCAAACCCGCGCCGGAAACCGGAAAGGACTAGACCCGCATGGGCTTTAAATGCGGCATTGTCGGCCTGCCCAATGTCGGCAAGTCCACCCTGTTTAACGCGCTGACCCAGACCGCGGCGGCGCAGGCGGCGAATTATCCGTTCTGCACCATCGAGCCGAATGTCGGCGAGGTGGCGGTGCCAGATCCGCGACTGAACCGGCTGGCGGAGATCGCAGGCTCGAAAGAGATCATCCCGGCGCGGATGAATTTCGTCGACATCGCCGGCCTGGTGCGCGGCGCCAGCAAGGGCGAGGGCCTCGGCAACCAGTTCCTCGCCAATATCCGCGAGGTGGACGCCGTCGTCTATGTGCTGCGCTGTTTCGAGGACGACGACATCACCCATGTTGAGGGGCGCGTCGATCCCATCGCCGATCTTGAAACCGTCGAGACCGAGCTGATGCTGGCCGATCTGGAAAGTCTGGAGCGCCGCCGCGACCCCATCGACAAGAAAGCCCGCTCTGGCGACAAGGCGTCGAAGGAGCAGCTTGCGCTGATCGACCCGGCGCTGGCGGCGCTGCGCGACGGCAGACCGGCGCGCAGTGTGGAGATCGCGCCGGAACAGCAGGCCGAATGGCGCAAGCTGCAATTACTGACATCGAAGCCTGTCCTGTTCATCGCCAATGTGGACGAGGCCAGCGCCGGAACAGGCAATCCGCATTCACAGCGCGTGGCCGCGCACGCCGCTGAAGAAGGCGCGCCCTGCGTCGTGATTTCCGCGCGCATCGAATCGGAGCTGGCTCTGCTCAGCCCCGATGAGCGCGCCGAATATCTGGCGGAGCTGAACCTGCCGGAGCCGGGGCTCGACCGGCTGATCCGCGCCGGATACGAGCTTCTGGGCCTGCGCACCTATTTCACGGTGGGCCCGAAAGAGGCGCGCGCCTGGACCATCCGCGCGGGCTGGACCGCGCCCAAAGCCGCGGGCGTCATTCATGGCGATTTTGAAAAAGGCTTTATCCGCGCCGAGACCGTCGCCTTTGACGACTATACCGCGCTGGGCGGCGAACAGGGCGCGAAGGAAGCCGGGAAGATGCGGCTGGAGGGGCGCGATTACGTGGTCCGCGAGGGCGACGTGATGCATTTCCGCTTCAACGCCTGATCCACCGCGACTCCTTCCCCTCATGCTGAGGCGCTCGCGCAGCGAGCCTCGAAGCACGAGGGGGGAAGAGAAATCCGTCCCGTGTAATTGATTGCGCGCCGCCCGCGCCCGGCGTCAGGGATCAGACGAGGCCGTCTTTTTCAATCCCGGCGTCAGGATCGCCGTCTTCATCATCCCCTGCCTGCGCGGCGGCCTGGGTTGCGATCATCGCGGCCAGCGCCCGCTGCTCGGCGGGCGTCAGCGGCGCGGCCGCCTCCGCCACGGCGCCGTCGCCGCGCTGGCGGCGGATAAACACCGCGGCCAGCGTCCCGCCGGCCAGCAGCAGCATGACCGGCCCGCCCCAGAGCAGGAAATTGCGCGCATTGAAGCGCGGACGCATCAGCACGTATTCGCCATAGCGTTCGACGATATATTCCTTCACCTCGTCATCGCTGTCGCCGGCCAGCAGCCGGTCGCGCACCAGAACGCGCAGCTCGCGCGCAATATCGGCGTTGGAATAGTCGATCACCTCACCGGCGCAGACGACGCAGCGCAGCTCGCGCGAAATCTCGCGCGCGCGCGCCTCCAGCACGGGATCGTCCAGCCGCTCTTCCGGCTCCACGGCCCAGGCGGGCGCAAGCGGAAGAGAACCGGCCATGACAAAAGCGGCGAGAAGGGCGCACAGCGCGCGGATCGGGCGATGGCGGCTCATTCGGCCGGAACCGCGGGGCCGGGCTGCTGCGCGCGCGACGGCGGGGCGCGGCGATGCCCGGCCGGCGCGCCGACCCGGTAACGCCGGTCGCTGAGCGAGATCATCCCGCCCAGGAACATGATGACCGAGCCGCTCCAGATCAGATAGACCAGCGGATGGCGCCAGGCGCGCACCACATACGCCTCCGGCCCGCGCGCATCGCCAAGCGCCACATAGATGTCGGAGACGCCCTGCCGCACCGAGGCGGATTCGGTGGTGAGCATCTGCGCAACCGGATACCAGCGCGTCTCGGGGCGCAGCGTGGCGACCAGGCTTCCATCCTCGCGCACCACCCTGATGTCGCCGATCTCGGTGAGATAATTGGCGACCTCCGCCTCGGTCACGCCGCCAAACTCGACATACTCGCCGCGCCCGATATCGATCCGGTCGCCGGGGAAAAGCACTTCGGCATGTTCCTGGGTCAGCAGCGAGACCCCGGTGACGCCCAGAATGGTGACGCCAAGACCGGCATGGGCGACAGCGCCGCCCCATGCCGCGCGCGGCAGATTGCGCGCCCGCGCAAGGCTCTGGCGCAACGGCATGCGGAACAGTTTTATCCGCCCGGAGATGTCCTCCGCCGCGCCGAAAATCGCCCAGGCGCCCAGCGCCATGATGAAGGGCGCGAGCAGCGGCCCGCCGCTATACAGCCATGCGGCGAAGATGCCGACAGCGGCGGAGGCCGCCGCCGCCCAGCCCAGCCGGCGCAGAACCGCCGCCATGTCCGCCCGCTTCCACGGCATCAGCGAACCGGCGGACATCAGCAGCATGGCGGCGGCGAAGAAGGGCGTGGCCACAGCGTTGAAATAGGGCGGGCCAACGCTGACCAGCTCGCCGGTCACCGCCTCCACCACCGCCGGCCAGAACGTGCCCAGCATCACCACGAACAGCGTGACGCAGAGCAGGATATTGTTCATCACCAGCGCGGTTTCGCGGCTGACGGTCTGGAACGCGCCGCCGGGCTTCATCGCCGGGGCGCGCATGGCGAACAGCACCAGCGCCGCGCCGGTCAGCAGACCCCAGATGCCGAGCAGCAGCACGCCGCGCCCCGGATCGTTGGCGAAAGCGTGCACGGATGTCAGCAGGCCGGAGCGGATGATGAATGTGCCGATCAGCGAGGTTGAGAAGGTCGCGATGGCCAGCAGGATGGTCCAGGATTTCAGCGTGTCGCGCTTTTCCACCACGATGGCGCTGTGCAGCAGCGCGGTGCCCGCCAGCCACGGCATCAGCGAGGCGTTTTCCGACGGATCCCAGAACCAGAAGCCGCCCCAGCCCAGCTCGTAATAGGCCCACCACGAACCCATCGCGATGCCGAGCGTGAGTGAGGACCAGGCCAGCAGCGTCCAGGGCCGCACCCAGCGGGCCCAGGCCGGATCGACCTTGCCTTCAAGCAACGCCGCGACGCCGAACGAAAACGCCACCGAGAACCCGACATAGCCCAGATACAAAAAGGGCGGATGGAAGGTGAGGCCGGGATCCTGCAACAGCGGGTTGAGATCGGTGCCGTCCAGCGGCGCGGGATCGAGCCGCAGGAACGGATTGGACGTGAACAGCAGAAACGCCAGAAAGCTGAGCGTGATGATGGCCTGCACGCCGAGCACACGCGATTTCAGGCTGGCCGGCAGATTGCGGCCGAAATTGGCGACCATGGCGCCCAGCAGCGCGAGGATGAGAATCCAGAGCAGCATGCTGCCCTCGTGATTCCCCCACACGCCGGCCAGTTTGTAGATCAGCGGCTTGGCCGAATGCGAATTATCGAACACCAGCTTTACGGAAAAGTCTGACGTGTAGAACGCCCAGGTCAGCGCGGCATAGGCGACGGCCACCAGCAGCAATTGCAGATTGGCGGCGGGCCGGGCCAGCGCCATGGCCTGCGGATTGCCCCGGTGCGCGCCCCAGAGCGGCACGGCGGCCTGGACCAGCGCCACGCACAGCGCCAGAGCCAGCGCGAAATGGCCAATTTCTACAATCATATGGGAGTCCTAGCGCCGCCGCCGGACAGGGTCCAGTTACAGCCGCGTCAGACGCCGGGAGCCGCGCCCTATTCACCCTCCTGCTGAGGAGCGCCGTCCATACCACCTAAATCCCCGCATCCTGAGGAACACCTTGCCGTTCGTAGAACGGCAAGGTGTGTCGCGAAGGGCGCGTCCAGATTCCACAAATGTCTGCGTCAGCGCGCGGTTGATCTCCCCCTGCGAAGCGGGGGGAAGGGACCGCCGAAGGCGG
>JBJHDH010000005.1:0-107034 GCA_050486445.1 Euryhalocaulis sp. | reverse complement strand
CGCCAGCATGGTCATGCGCGTCGTGCTCCTGCGCCTGGGCAAAACCGCCAAGGGCGAAACAGGCCGAAGCAAGCAACGAAAGACGAAACACACGATTGGTTGCACGCATGGAACTAGACCTCCCCAGTAATCTGAATTTTTTGTAATCCTGCATAGCAGCAGAACAGTTGAGCGGAGTGTCCTACATCAGGCACATAATGTGAAGATGCAGAAGCCATTCATGTGAAGACGCTGAAGCCCTTCCAGTTGCGCCGGCTCGTGCCGCCGCGATACGCTAGCAATCGCGCCACCCGAAACTCAGGACCAGCACGTTGCGGAACCCACACCGGCCATTTTTTGGCAGCTTCAAATTCAGGCTCGGAATTCTTATTGGCCTGACCATCGCGCCGGCCGGGCAGGTCGCGCTGGCAAGTTCGGAAGAACTGGCCGCTATGCAGGCCGCGCCGGTCGCAATGGCCGAAGCGGCGCCCACGCTGCTGACCGGGCAGCAGGTCTACAACGCCATCTGTATCGCCTGCCACGCTCCGCCCGGCATCGGCGGCGCGCCGGCGCTCGGCGACGGCGACGCCTGGGCCCCGCGCATCGCGCAGGGCGCCGAGACGATGATCCACCGTGCGCTGCACGGATTCAGCGGCAGCACCGGCATCATGCCGAGGAAGGGCGGGCGCCTGGACTTTTCCGATGAGGAAGTCATCGCGGCAGTCGAATACATGATTGAGCAGGCCGCTCAGTAAGCTCCATGCTGGCAGCGCCGCGCGCGACGGCGCCTGCCGGCGCCGCCATGATAATAGTCCCCGGCGCGCCAAAACACGCATGACGGCGGGCGGCGGCATGGCGAGCATGGCATAAGCCGCCGCCGGGGGCGGGGCCGGTGGAAGATGCACCGCGATTGACCTTGCCCGGCGGGGCGGCGACAAGCGCCTATGCGCGACGCGGACCCCAATGGCGGCCTGTCCCCTGCCCCTTCCTCCACTTTGCCTCCCGGTCCGGCCCCGGACCTGTCTATCGTGATCGCCTTCCATAATGAGGAAGGCAATCCGCTGTTTTTGACGCGGGAGATCGCGGCGGCCATGGCGGGCGGCCCGGCCTATGAGCTGATCTATGTCGATGATGGCTCTACCGACGGCACGGCGGCGGAGCTGCGCCAGGCGCTGGACGAAGCCCCGGCGCCGGGCCTGCTGCTGCGCCATGCCGCGCGGGGGGGAAAAAGCGCGGCGCTGTGGCACGGATTCCAGGCGGCGCGCGGGGACTGGATCCAGCTTGTCGACGGCGACGGCCAGCAGGATCCGGCGGACATCCGGCGCATCTGGGACAGCGTGATCGCGCCGGGGCCGGACGCGGCGCTCGGCCTTGTTTCCGGCGCCCGCACCAGCCGCAACGACAGCGGATGGAAATGGCTGACCGCGCGCGTGGCCAATGGCGTGCGGCGCGCGCTGCTGCGCGATGTGTGCCGGGATTCCGGCTGCGGCTTCAAATTGCTGCGGACGGAGGCGGCGCGGGCGCTGCCGCATTTTTCCACCATGCACCGCTTCTTCCCCGCGCTGGTGCAGCGCGGGGGCTGGACGGTGATGGAGATTCCGGTGACCGACCGGCCGCGCCATGCAGGCCGCTCGAAATACGGCACGCTCGACCGTCTGATGCTGAGTATCGGCGATCTGTTCGGCGTCTGGTGGCTGGTGCATCGCCAGAGCCGCGCCGAAATCGCGGAAGCGGCGCGCTACGGGTCAGGCCCGGAGGCGGGCGCTCAGGACAGCGCCGCCGCCAGCGCCAACTGAAAGCGCGCAATATCCGCGTCGTTGACCCAGAGATGCGGCGTGACGCGCAGGCGCGGACCACGGCGCGAGACATAGACCTTGTCCGCGCGCAAACGCTGCACCAGATCGCCGCCTGCGCCTTCCGGCAGGCCCAGCGTCAGATAATGCGGCGCGCGGTCCGGCGTGTCGCAGGGCGCGGCGCCGGCCGCGACCGCCGCGTGTTCGCACTGGCTGGTGAGCGCCGCGAGCGTGTCGGCGATATTGCCCACACCCCAGTCCAGAATCTGCTGCATCACCGCGATGGCGATGGGCAATGTGTGGAAATTGGACCGCTCGCCCATATCGAAGCGGCGCGCGCCGGGCTGATAGTCGTCGCGATAGTCGATCAGGCGCGTAAAATCCTCGGAGGCGGCGCGGTTCAGCCAGCTCTGCTCCAGCGGCGCGCCCTCCCGCCATTGCGGCGCGACATAGAGCACGCCCACTGTGTAGGGCCCCAGCAGCCATTTATAGGCGGCGGCGCAGGCGAAATCGGGCTGCACCGCGGCGGCGTCGAAATGCGAGGCCCCGAGCGACTGGGTCAGGTCCAGCACCAGCGCCGCGCCGGCGTCGCGCGCCGCCTGGCCGATCCGCTCCAGATTCAAGAGGCCGCCATCGACCCAGTGCGTCTCCGGCAGGGCCAGCACTTCTGTGCGCGGGCCGATGGCGTCCAGCACGGCGTCGGTCCAGGTCTGGTCCGGCGCCCGCGACACCGTGACAATCCGCGCCCCGGCCCGGACGCAGGCCTCGCGCCACGTATAGACGGTGGAGGGAAACTCGTCGGTCAGGATCACCACCTCGCCGCCCTGTGTCAGGCGCACATTCTTGGCCGCCGTGGCCATGCCGTAGGAGGCGGAGGAGGTCATCGCCATGCCGTCCGGGTCGGCGCCGAAAATGCGGGCGTATAGCGCGCGCACCTGGTCCACCTCGGTAAAGAAAACATCCGGGGTGATCGTCCAGGGATGCGCCTTGCGCCAGGCGCTTTCGATGCCTGCCTGGACGGCGGCCCTGGGAATAGGCCCCAGATAGGCGCAATCGAGGAAGGCGACATCCTCCGGGATGTCGAATAGATGGCGTTGGCACGGGATCATTGCCGCCCCCTATCCGGAAAACGGGGAAAAATGCAAATGGTTTGCAGCGAAGCGATTTGACGACTCCCCGCAAAAAGCGCATATGCGCGGCGGGCCACGCGCCCCCAACGGCGCGCGACCCATCTGGAAGGATGGGAGTAAAACATGACCTTTCCAAGCAAGCCGGCCCAGAGGCCGGCTGATCCGCGTTTTTCGCCGGGCCCGACGCGCAAGCATCCCGGCTGGTCTCTCGAAAAACTGAGCAACGCCGTGCTGGGCCGCAATCACCGGTCCAAGGCCGCTGTCGCGCGCCTGAAGCTGGCCATTGACCGCACGCGCGAGGTGCTGCGCGTCCCCGACGATTACCGGATCGCCGTCGTGCCCGGCTCCGACACCGGGGCGGTGGAGATGGCGATGTGGTCGCTGCTGGGCAAGCAGGGCGTCGATGTCTTCGCCTGGGAGAATTTCGGCAAGGACTGGGTGATCGACGCGGTCGAGCAGCTCAAGCTGCCCGGCCTGGGGGTACATGTCGCCGATTACGGCGAACTGCCCGATTTCAGCCAGGCGCGCCCGGACCGCGATGTGGTGTTCACCTGGAACGGCACAACCAGCGGCGTGCGGGTGATCGACTGCGACTGGATGCCGGAAGAGCGCGACAATATCGTGATCTGCGACGCCACCAGCGGCGCCTTCGCCCAGCCACTCGACTGGCCGAAGCTCGATGTCGTCACCTATAGCTGGCAGAAAGTGCTGGGCGGCGAGGCCGCGCACGGCATGCTCATCCTCAGCCCGCGCGCGGTGCGGCGGCTGGAGACGTTCACACCGTCCTGGCCGGTGCCCAAAGTCTTCCGCATGACGGCGGGCGGCAAGCTCGACGAGGCGCTGTTTCAGGGCTCGACGATCAACACGCCCTCGCTGCTGTGCGTCGAGGATTATCTGGACACGCTGGACTGGGCCGACTCGGTGGGCGGGCTGGACGGGCTGCAGGCTCGCGCCAGCGCCAACGCCAAAATCATCTATGACTGGATCGAGGCCAGCGACTGGGCGGCGCCGCTGTGCCGCGACGCGCACTATCGCTCCAATACCGGCGTGTGCCTGGTGTTCAAGGATCCGGGCCCTGACCCCGCAGGTCTGGCGGCGCGCATCGCCGAACTGCTGGCCGAAAACGAGGCAGGCTATGACTGCGCCAATTACCGCACGGCGCCGCCGGGGATGCGCATCTGGACTGGCGCGACCATCGAGGCCGAGGATCTCAGGCTGCTGACCCAGTGGGCGGACTGGGCGCACGCTGTCGCCCGGGCCGAACAGGAAGCGGCGTACGCGCGCAAGGCGGGATGAGCGCGCCACGCGTTCTGATCGCCGACCGCCTGTCGCCGGCGGCGCTGGAGATTTTCGAGCGCCGCGGCGTGGAGGCGGTGACAAAGCCGGACCTGTCGCGTGAGGCGCTGATCGAAGAGATCGGCGCCTATGACGGGCTGGCGGTGCGGTCGGCCACCAAGGTCATATCAAAGGTGATCGAGGCCGGCGCCCGGCTGAAAGTGATCGGCCGCGCGGGGATCGGCGTCGACAATATCGACCTGAAAGCCGCCACGGCGAAAGGCGTGGTGGTGATGAACGCGCCGCATGGCAACGCCGTGACCACGGCCGAGCACGCCATCGCCCTGATCTTCGCCGCCGCGCGGCAGATTCCCGCCGCCGACGCCTCTACCCAGGCCGGAAAATGGGAAAAGGCGCGCTTTCTGGGCGCCGAGCTTTACAGCAAGACGCTGGGCCTGATCGGCTGCGGCAATATTGGCGGTCTGGTGGCCGAGCGGGCGCACGGTCTGAAGATGCATGCCATCGCCTTCGACCCCTATCTGACTGAGGAGCGCGCCACCGCGCTGGGCGTGGAGAAGGTGGAGCTGGACGAGCTTCTGGCCCGCGCCGACATTATCAGCCTGCACACGCCGCTGACCGACAAGACGCGCAACATTATCTCGCACGACGCGATACAGGCGATGCGGCCGGGCGTCATTATCGTCAATGCCGCGCGCGGCGGACTGGTGGATGAGGCTGCGCTGCGCGCGGCGCTGGATTCCGGCCATGTGCGCGCCGCCGGGTTCGACGTATTCGCCAATGAGCCGGCGACGGAGAACGTGCTGTTCGGGGCGCCCAATTTCGTCGCCACGCCGCATCTGGGCGCCGCCACGGTCGAGGCGCAGGAAAACGTCGCCGCGCAGATCGCTGAACAGATGTGCGACTTCCTGCTCACCGGCGCGGTGACCAATGCGCTGAACATGCCCTCGATCAGCGCCGAGGACGCGCCGCGCCTGCGGCCCTGGATCGATCTGGCCCAGCGCCTTGGCCTGCTGGCCGGGCAATTGGTGGAGACCAGCCTGGAGCGCGTGGAAACCGCGATCATGGGCAAAATCTCCGGGCTGGACAGCAAGCCGCTGACCGCCGCCGCCGTGGCCGGGGTGCTGCGGCCGATGCTGTCGGACGTGAACATGGTCTCTGGCCCGGCCTGGGCGAGCGAGCGCGGCATCGCCATCGCCGATATGCGCGAGGACCGCGCCGACCCGTATGAAAGCATGATCCGCCTGACCGTCGAAACGCCGCGGCGGCGGCGCGTGGTGTGCGGTGCGGTGTTCGGCGGCGAGCCGCGCGTGGTTTCCATCGACGGAATCGGCGTGGAGGCCTCGCTGACCGGAACCCGGATGCTCTATGTGGAAAATCAGGATCTGCCGGGTTTTGTCGGGCGGCTGGGCCAGGCCCTGGCGGAGGGCGACGTGAATATCGGCACGTTCAGCCTGGGGCGCGAGGCGGAGGGCGGCCGCGCGCTGGCGCTGCTATCCATCGACGGAGCCCTGGACGATGAAATGCTGGCCCGGGTGCGCGCTCTTCAGCATGTCAAAACGGTGCGGGTGCTAAACTTTTAGCGTTTCAGCTCTTATTCCCCCTCAAGCAGACGCTTTCCACATATATTGCATCGCGATACGATGTTGCACCGCAGCAAAACGCAGCGAATCGTTGAGGGACAAGCATGATCTGTTTCAGGAGCTGCGCGGCTTTTCTCGCCGCGCAGGTGGTGTTGATGTGCGGAATCGCGCAGGCGGCGGAAATCCGCGCGGGCATGATCGGTCATGACGTCATCGCCGTGGACGCCGGGGTCAGCAAGAAAGAGCGCAGCATGGGCCTCTCGCTGGGTCTGGTGACGGACCCCATTGGCGACCGGGGGTTTTTTCTGTCCCCCCGCTTTGAAATCGGCGGCGATCTGAATCTGGGCGGCAAGACCAATCTGGCTTATGCCGGGCTGTTGTGGCGCCCCTATTTCGGCGCCGGCCGCCGTTTCTATGCCGAATTCGCCACCGGCCTGGCCGTGCATGACGGGGAAAAGCAGATTCCCAATCTGACGCCGGACCTGACGCCGGAGGAAGCGGCGCGCCGTCTGTTCATGCACGCCAACCATATTGAATTCGGCAGCCGGGTGCTGTTCCGCCAGGCCATCGCGCTGGGCTACCGTTTCACCGACAGGATCGCCGCCGACCTCTATTTCGAGCATTTCAGCCACGGCAACATCCTGACCAGCGGCCCGAACGAGGGGGTGGACGTGATCGGCCTGCGCATTTCGCACCGCCTGAACTGAGCGGGGGAATACGCGCATTCTGATGACGGTCCCCGGACGCGGCGGAGCCGCGAGCCGGGGTCCAGGGGCGCTACTGGGTGCGGCGAGGGAGCGAAGGGGCGCATGAACACCGCCCTTGCTGAAAACGCTGTCGCTCTTTCGGGCGCACGACGAGCCAAGCCGCAATGACGGCGTCCCTGGACCCCGGGTCTCCCACTGGTCGCCCGGGGACCGCGGTTGAGTGATTGATGGCCGCCTGAAAGACCACGGCTAAAGCAGTCTTCCGCCCGCCCCGCCGCCAATCGGGATTTGAAACCGGCGGCCCGGAGGGCTAGAGCAATGTCGGTTTGAGTTGAATCGCAGATACAACTCAAACCGATGAAATTGCTCGACTTCAAAGTGTGGAGCGTGATCCGTATCAACGGATCGCGTTCCAACAGCCTTCTTTCACAGGTATCCCGGAGCAGATTATGGCCAATGTGGTCGTCGTCGGCGCCCAGTGGGGCGACGAGGGCAAGGGCAAGATCGTCGACTGGCTGTCGCATCGCGCCGATCTGGTGGCGCGGTTTCAGGGCGGCCATAACGCCGGCCATACGCTGATGGTCGGCAACCAGACCTATAAATTGTCGCTGATGCCGTCCGGCGTGGTCCGGGGAAAGCTGTCGGTCATCGGCAATGGCGTGGTCATCGACCCCTGGGCCTTTGTGTCAGAGATGGAGCGCCTGCGCGGACAGGGCGTGAAACTGACGCCGGACTCGCTGGTCGTTTCCGAAAGCGCCACGCTGATCCTGCCCGTGCACCGCGATCTGGACGAGCTGCGCGAGAACCGTGACGACGGCATGAAGATCGGCACGACGCGGCGCGGCATCGGCCCGGCCTATGAGGACAAGGTGGGCCGCCGCGCGATCCGCGTCGCCGACCTGGCCGACCCGGACAGCCTGCCCGCGCGCGTCGCCGACCTGCTGCACCACCACAATGCGCTGCGCCGCGGTTATGGGCGCGAGGAAGCGGACGCCGCCGCCCTGCTGGCCGAGCTGAAAGCCATCGCGCCGAAAATCCTGCCCTTTATGGGACCGGCCTGGCGCGTGCTGGACGAGGCCGGAGCCGAGGGCAAAAGCATCCTGTTCGAAGGCGCGCAGGGCCTGTGGCTGGACGTCGATCACGGCACCTATCCCTATGTCACCTCGTCCAACACCGTGGCGGGACAGGCGGCGGCGGGCGCAGGCGTCGGCCCCGGCGACATCGGCTATGTGCTGGGCATCATCAAGGCCTACACCACGCGCGTCGGCGAAGGCCCCTTCCCCACCGAACTGAGCGACGAAAGCGGCCAGAAACTGGGCGAGCGCGGCATGGAGTTCGGCACCGTGACGGGGCGGCAGCGGCGCTGCGGCTGGTTCGACGCGGTGATGGCGCGCCAGGCCGCCGCGATCTGCGGCATTGACGGGCTGGCCCTGACCAAGCTGGACGTGCTGGACGGGTTTTCCGAGATCAAGGTCTGCGTCGCCTACACACTGGACGGCAAACCGATCAGCCGCTTTCCCGCCGGACGCGCCGAGCAGGCGCGGCTCCAGCCCGTCTATGAGACATTCGAGGGCTGGAAGGGCTCGACGCGCGGCGCGCGGAGCTGGGCCGAGCTTCCGGCCCAGGCGGTGAAATATGTGCGCCGGGTGGAGGAGCTGGTCGGCCGCCCTGTGGCGATGCTGTCCACCAGCCCGGAGCGCGAGGACGTGATCCTGATGCGCGATCCGTTCCGGGGGCGCTGAACCAATCGCCGGTCTTTCTCGTTGCGGCGGGGAGCAGTGTCTTCCCCGCCGGACAGGAGGAACCGGATATGTCCGCAACCACACAGATTCTGGCCCATATTCTGGGCGCATATATCCTGATCGCCGGCGTTTCGCTGCTGATCCAGCAGAGCCTGATGGCGGAAATCGTCGCCCGGCTGCGCGACGACAGGGCTCTTACATGGATGATCGCGGCGTTCGAGCTGCTGGCCGGGCTGATCCTGGTCGGCGTGCATTATGACTGGTCCAGCCCCGTCGCCGGACTCATCACGCTGATCGGCTGGCTGGCCGTGTTCGAAGGCGCCCTGCTGATGCTGGCCGGGCGGCGCTTTATCTCGCTGATCGCACCGCTGACCGCGGGCAAGACCGGAGTTCTTGTCTGGAGCGGGCTGTGCATCGTGCTGGGCGTGCTTCTGCTCGGCGCCGCGCTTACTGGATGGACGGGCGCCTGACGGCGCCCTTGTGGCTGAACAGACGCCTGAGGCCATAAGCCCTATTGCGAGTAGAAGGTGCCGAGGCCGCCCGCGAGCCAGGGGAAAAGCTCGGCGAATTCGGGCATGGCGCTGTCCGGCATGCGGCGGATGCAGTCCGCCGCGTTGCCGGCGATCCATTGCGGCGCGCCGCCGATCAGACCCTGCCGCTCGATCTCCAGCGCATCGTTCGTCTGGCGCGTGGACACACCGAGATAGATGTTCGTGCCGCGCACCAGCTCGCTGTAATAGATCGCCGCCACCTGATAATGCGCGGCGGCGAGTTGCAGCTCTTCCTGCAATTCCGGCGGGGCGTTTTGCGCCGCCTCCGCCAGGCGCGCGCGCTCGGTATCCGTCACCGCCCAGCAATTCACCCAGGCCGCCTGGTCGATCAGATCGTCCGGGTCGCGGCGCGGATAGGCGTCATAATACGAAAATTCGCCGAACGCCTCTTCCGGCGCGTCCGGCGCCACAACCTGCGCCTGCGACGGCGCGGCCATCATGAGCGCGGCAAGACCGGCGGCGGTGACGGCAACTCGAAGCAAACAGACCTCCATCTTCACAAGGCGCGACTCACGGCGCGGGGCGGCGTGCTTTATATAACGCGCATCGCCGCGATTTCACCGGCGCGCGCCTGAACCGGCCATGAAAAAGTCGAACAGAAAGAGAAGATCATGACCACGCTCTATGGCCTGAAAAATTGCGATACGTGCCGCAAGGCGATGAAGGCGCTGCCCGATGCGCGCTTTGTCGATATCCGGACCGAGGCGGACCTGGCGAAGAAAGTTCCGCAATGGCTGAAGACCGTGGGCGCGGAGAGGCTGGTCAACGCCAAATCCACGACCTGGCGCGGCCTCAGCGACGCCGACAAGGCGAAGGCCAAGGCTGGCGATGCTAAAGTGCTGATCGCCAATCCGGCCCTTATCAAGCGGCCGGTGATTGAGGATGGCGGCAAGGTGACGGTGGGCTGGCCGGTGAAATAGACGGTCTGCATCGCCGCTCGCATCCCGCCGCGATCCTGTTACAATCCGCCATCCCGAGGGGCGCCGCGGCAGCGGCTGAGATGGGCCTGAGGCTGGTCCAGCACCCTTAGAACCTGATCCGGGTCATGCCGGCGAAGGGACGGTCGCGCGAACCTTCGCGCATGCTCGCCCTTTCGCAGCCAGTCCCCGCCGCGAAAGGCAGAGCGATGAACAAGCCCGTCTCCCCCAACGAATTTTCCACGCCGAAGGTTACGACCGGGCCGCTGCCGTCCTCGCGCAAGGACTACACCAGCCCGGAAGCGGCGCCGCATCTGCGCGTGCCGCGCCGGCTGATCGACCTGCACCCGAGCGCGAATGAGCCAGCGCTGCCGGTCTATGACCCCTCCGGCCCCTATTCCGACCCGGATGTGAGCATCGACGTGGAGCGGGGCCTGGCCCGCCCGCGCGACGCCTGGGTGCGCGCGCGCGGCAATGTGGAAGACTATGAAGGCCGGCATGTGCGGCCGGAGGACAATGGCGGCGCCACGGGAAAATATCTGGCGCGCGAGTTTCCGGTGCGGCACCGGCCGCTGCGCGCCGCATCGTCCGCGCCCGTGACGCAGATCGAATACGCCCGCGCCGGGATCATCACCGACGAGATGGTCTATGCCGCCGAGCGCGAGAATCTGGGCCGCGCCGCCGCGCTGGAGACCGCGCGTGACACTATCGCCGATGGTGAGAGCTTCGGCGCCGCCATCCCGGATTTCGTGACGCCGGAATTCGTGCGCGACGAGGTGGCGCGCGGACGCGCCATCATTCCGGCCAATATCAATCATGGCGAGCTGGAGCCGATGGTGATCGGCCGCAATTTTCTGGTGAAGATCAACGCCAATATCGGCAATTCCGCCGTCGCCTCCAGCGTTGAGGAGGAAGTGGAAAAAATGGTGTGGGCGATCCGCTGGGGCGCCGACACGGTGATGGACCTCTCTACCGGCCGCAACATCCACAACACGCGCGAATGGATCATCCGCAACAGCCCCGTCCCCATCGGCACGGTGCCGATCTATCAGGCGCTGGAGAAAGTTGATGGGGTGGCGGAAGATCTGACGTGGGACGTGTTCCGCGACACGCTGATCGAACAGGCCGAACAGGGCGTGGATTATTTCACCATCCATGCCGGGGTGCGCCTGCCCTATGTGCCGCTGACCGCGAACCGGGTGACGGGCATCGTGTCGCGCGGCGGTTCGATCATCGCCAAATGGTGCCTGGCGCATCACCGCGAGAGCTTCCTCTATGAGCATTTCGAGGACATCTGCGACATCATGCGCGCCTATGATGTCTCGTTCAGTCTCGGCGACGGGCTGCGCCCGGGCAGCGGCGCCGACGCCAATGACCGCGCCCAGTTCGCGGAGCTGGAGACGCTGGGCGAGCTGACGCAGATCGCCTGGCGCAAGGGCTGTCAGGTGATGATCGAAGGCCCCGGCCATGTCGCCATGCACAAGATCAAGGCGAACATGGACAAGCAACTGCGCGAATGCGGCGAGGCGCCCTTCTACACGCTCGGCCCGCTGGTGACCGACATCGCGCCCGGCTACGACCACATCACGTCTGGCATCGGCGCGGCGATGATCGGATGGTTCGGCACGGCGATGCTCTGCTATGTGACGCCGAAAGAGCATCTTGGCCTGCCCGACCGTGACGATGTGAAGGTGGGCGTGGTCACCTACAAGATCGCGGCGCACGCCGCCGATCTGGCCAAGGGGCATCCGGCCGCGAAGCTGCGCGACGACGCGCTGAGCCGCGCGCGGTTCGAGTTCCGCTGGGAAGACCAGTTCAATCTGGCGCTGGACCCCGAGACCGCGCGCGACTTCCACGACCAGACCCTGCCGAAAGAGGCGCACAAGGTGGCGCATTTCTGCTCCATGTGCGGGCCGAAATTCTGCTCCATGAAAATCACGCAGGACGTGCGCGATTTCGCGGCGGGGCTTTCCGACAATGAGAAGGCCAATCTGGAGCGCATGGCCGCCGAGGGCATGGCGCAAAAGTCCGAGGAGTTCCGCGAGCGGGGGTCGGAGGTGTATATTCCGGCGGAATAAATGGAGGCGCGTATGGCGTCGGAGAATCTGCTGGGCAGGATTACCGTCGAACCCGGCAAACGCGGCGGGAAACCGTGCATTCGCGGAATGCGGATTACGGTCGGCGAGGTGCTGGCGCTTCTGGCGTCCGGCATGACGCGCGAGCAAATTCTCGCGGACTATGCCGATCTTGAAGCACGCGATTTCGACGCCGCCCTGCTCTATGCGTCACAGGCACTGGACGGAAAGCCGGTCGCCGCGGAGTGAAGTTCCTGATCGACCAGAACCTGCCGCTGGCGCTGGCGGCGTGGCTGCGCGAGGCGGGCGTCGAAGCCGTTCACGTTCGCGAAGCCGGCCTGGCGACAGCCAATGACGCCGAAATCGTCCGGCGCGCCCGGCGAGAGAACGAAATTATCGTTTCCCTGGATCGCGACTATGTCCCGGCCGCCGGAGGTCATCCGGCAACATGGCTTCAGGTTGTGTGGATTCGTCTGCCCAATCCTTCCACGAGCGAACTGCTGGACCGCTGGGCTGCGGACTGGGGGAAAATCCGCGAAGCGCTGAAGCATGGTGAGGAGCTGGTGGAACTCGTCTAGCCCCGCCCAACCTTGCACAATCTGGCCGGAAATTTGGACTTTCCGGCAAAAATCGCGGGCGGCGCGCCCTCTTCGATTGTTCCGGCCGGAGTCATGACGGATAGTCTTCCTCAATAGTGGCGCAAACGTCCGGGGAGGAGACCGCCATGAAGATTCCGTTCCGTCTGTCCGCGCAGGCGTTCACGCTTGCACTTTCCGCCGCCCTGTTCGCGGCGATGGCCGCGCCGCAGGCCGGCTTCGCCCAGGCGCCGGGCGCCCCGCCGCAAGCGGCCAATGGCCCGCCGCCGGGTCCGATGCGTATTGCGCCGGACCCGCGCGTGGAGGAGCGCACCTATCGCTTTGAGCCAACAGACGAAGACCTCGCCTATGTGCTGTTCGTCTCGTCGAAGGTCGATCCGGCCACGCCCGCGCCGCTGATCGTGGCGCTGCACGGTCTGGGCGGAGACGGTCATTTCATCGTGCGCGACCGGCTGGTCGATCTGGCGGAGGACGGCGGCTACGTCGTTGTCGGACCGCTCGGCTATAATGTCAGCGGCTGGTACGGATCGCCGGTGATCGTGATGGGCGGCGGCGAGGTCGACCCACCCAACCTGGCCGAGCTGAGCGAGCAGGACGTGATGACCGTGCTCGACATGACGCTGGCAGAATTCAATATCGACCCAAACCGCATCTATATCATGGGCCATTCCATGGGCGGTGCGGGCGCGATCTTCCTGGCCGAAAAACATGCCGATCTGTGGGCGGGAGCGGCGGCCATCGCGCCGGCCGCCTTCATGATGCAGTCCACCCAGCGGGACATTCTTGGATCCATCCATGAAGCGGGGCTGCCGCTGCTGATTACCCAGGGCGGCGACGACACCGTGGTCCCCACGGAGAACACGCGCACATGGGGCGCGGCCATGGAAGATATCGGGATGTCGCCCGGATATCTTGAACTGGAGGGCCGGGGTCATGGGGGCGACATCATCGGCGACAGTATGCCTGAAATTTTCGTGCTGTTCGGGCAGAGCGTGCGGGGGCGCTGACCGGTCAGACTCGCGGGGGCGGGGAGCAAAGGCGGGGCCGGGCCGGATCGTTCCGGTCCGGCCTCTCCCCACGCCGCCAATGAACCTGCGCGGCGAACGGGCGAGGCTTGACCCGGCGCCGGGCCGGGCCGAACCATGCCGGGCATGAGCCCGCTCTCCATTCCTGTGGATATTGTCCACATCATCCAGCTTGCCGTGGCGCCGGTATTTCTGATCGCCGGCATCGGGGCGCTGCTGAACGTGATGACCCAGCGGCTGGCGCGGGTGATCGACCGCGGCCGGGCGCTGGAGGACCAGATCGCCGCCGAGGAAGAAGGCGAACCGCGCCGGCGGCATGTGGACGAGCTGCTGGCGCTGGACCGGCGGATGCGGCGCATCAATTACGCCATCTCGCTGTCCACGCTGGCCGCCCTGCTGGTCTGCGCCGTCATCATGATGCTGTTCGCCAGCGAGCTGATGGGCATGGAAATCTCGCGCCCCATCGCGATGCTGTTCATTGGCGCGATGGGCGCGCTGATCGCGGCGCTGGTCCTGTTCCTGATGGAAATCAGCATCGCCATCAAGACGATCCGGGTGAACAAGGATCTGCTGATTCGCCAGAGCTAGGGTCCGGACCCACGCCCGGCGGAGTCGTCAATGCGGCCGAATCGCGCGATGGTGTGTTAGCGGGGATTGTATAAATCTACGCCATGGAGCGAGATCCGCTCACAAGGATACGCTCCGAATATCGGGAACGAGCAATCTGTTGCTCAGGGGAAACGCCGGAGAATCCGCATGCGCATTCTGAATCTCGTTACGCTTGTGCTTGTGATCGTGGGCGGCCTGAACTGGGGCCTTGTGGGCGTCGCCGGGATCGACCTGCTCGCCGAAATTTTTGGCGCCGGGTCCACGCTGGCCCGTGTCGTCTATGTCCTGATCGGCCTGTCGGCCGTGTGGCGTCTCGTTCTGCTCATCAAGAAATCCTGAAGGCGGGGCCTGCGCGCCTGCGCGCCGGCCCGCATCCATCTGAAGAACCGGCCGGCCGCGCACGCAGCCGGCCGGTTTTTCTTATTGGATGGGTGATATGACATCCTCCCCCGCTCTACCCACAGGTGGGGATCAATGGCGCCTTTCGGGTCAGGATGCTTGCCCCCTGCCCGGCGCGGGCCTAATCCCAAGGCATGGATCAGGCAGCGAAACAGCAAAAACCCGGAGACCCTGCGCTGGAGACGGCGCGGCGCGTGCTGACGCTGGAGGCCGAGGCGCTGGCCGCGCTGGCCGCAGCGCCACCGGAGGGGCTGGCGGCGGCGGTGGAGGCGCTGCTGGCCTGCGCCGGGCGGGTGATCGTGACCGGGGTGGGCAAATCCGGCCATGTCGCGCGCAAGATCGCCGCCACCTTCGCCAGCACAGGGACGCGCGCGATCTTCGTGCATCCGACCGAGGCGAGCCACGGCGACCTGGGCGCGATCTCGCCCGGCGACGCGGTGCTGGCGCTTTCCAATTCCGGCGAGACACGCGAGCTGGCCGACCTGATCGCGTATTGCAAACGCTTTTCCATTCCGCTGATCGGCATGACCGCGCGCCCGGACTCGACGCTGGGCGCCCATGCCGATGTGGCGATCATCGTGCCCGAGGCGCCGGAAGCCTGCGCCGAGACCCAGGCGCCGACGACGTCGACGACGCTGATGATGGCGCTGGGCGATGCGCTGGCCGTGGCGCTGCTGGAGGCCCGGGGATTCACCGCGTCGGAGTTTCAGACCTTCCATCCCGGCGGGGCCCTGGGCGCGGCGCTGAAAACCGTGCGCGGCCTGATGCATGGCGCGGACGAATTGCCGCTGACCGCGCGCACGGCGCCGCTGCGCGAGGCGGTGGCGGTGATATCGGCAAAAGGCTTTGGCTGCGCCGGTGTTGTCGGGCCCGACGGGCGGCTGGCCGGGATCATTACCGACGGCGATCTGCGCCGGCATCTGGACGACGGCGTGAACGGCCGCACCGCCGGCGACGTTATGACGCCAAAGCCGGTGACGGCGGCGCCCGACATGCTGGCCGGCGCGGCGCTGCGCATTATGAACGAGCGGCGCATCACCCAGCTTTTCGTTGTTGAGGACGGACGGCCGGTGGGCCTGATCCATGTGCATGATTTTCTGCGCGGAGGCGTGCTGTGAGCGCGGTGAACGCAGTGGTGAAGATCGGCGGCGCGCGCATCGGCAACGCATTGCCGCTGGCGTTCATTCTTGGCCCCTGCGCCATCGAGAGCCGGGCGCACGCGCTGGAAACGGCGTGGGCGATCCGCGAAATCGCGGACCGGCTGGGCGCCTCTGTCATTTATAAAAGCAGTTTCGACAAGGCGAACCGGACCAGCAATGCATCGTTTCGCGGCGCCGGCTTGGCGGAAGGGCTGGAGATTCTGGCCAGCGTGCGCGCGGAAACCGGCCTGCCGGTGCTGACCGACGTGCATACGGCCGAACAATGCGCGCCGGCGGCCGAGGCCGTGGACGTTTTGCAGATTCCCGCCTTTTTGTGCCGGCAGACCGACCTGCTGCTGGCCGCCGCCGCCACGGGCCGGGCGGTGAACGTGAAAAAGGGCCAGTTTCTGGCCCCCTGGGACATGAAGAATGTTGTGGACAAGCTGGCCGCCGGCGGGGCGCGCGAGGTGCTGGTGACCGAGCGCGGCGCGAGCTTTGGCTATAACACGCTGGTCAGCGACATGCGCGCGCTGCCCATTCTTGCCGAAACCGGCGCGCCGGTGGTGTTCGACGCCACCCATTCGGTGCAGCAGCCCGGCGGCCAGGGGACCAGCAGCGGCGGCGAACGGCGTTTTGTGCCCGCTCTGGCCCGGGCGGCGGCGGCGGTGGGCGTGGCGGCCATTTTCATGGAGACGCATCAGGATCCCGACCGCGCCCCCAGCGACGGGCCGAACATGGTTCCGCTGTCCAGGCTGGAGGGGCTGATGGAGGAGCTGATGGCCTTTGACCGCCTGGCCAAGGCCCGGGGCATGCAACCAGAATAGGCTAGGGTCCGGCCTGTCCGGCGCCGCCATATTTACGCATCCGGTCCGGCCAGATAAGCAGAAGCTCTTGAGGGGAGTGCGCGCCATCGCTTCGGCCATGAAAAGACGGCTTTACGCCCGCGCCGCCGTGGCGGCGGTGACGGGGATGGCGTTCGCCGCGCCGGCCTTCGCGCAGACGCCGGTTGAAGACACCGCCCAGGCCGTGATCCAGTCCGAGGCGCTCTATCTCCAGGCCGATGAATTCATCGACGATGCGGAGAACGACCGCTATATCGCGCGCGGCAATGTGGAAGGGCGCATCGGCTCGCGCATCCTGCGCGCCGCCGAGGTTCAGTATTATCCGGAGCAGGAGCGGCTGGTCGCGCTGGGCGATATCGTCATCGCCGAAGCGGACGGCACAATGCAGTTCGCCGACAGCGCCGATCTTTCCGAAGATCTGGAAGAGGCGGTTGCGCTGAATTTCTCCATCCGCATGGCCAACGACGCCCGCGTCACCGCCGCCTATCTGGAGCGGCGCGACGGGCGCCTGAATCTTCTGACGCGCGCGACCTACAGCCCCTGCCCGGTCTGTGAGGACAGCCCGACCCCGACATGGCGGATCAATGCGCGCAAGGCGTTGCAGGATACCGAAGCCAACATGATCTATTACCGCGATGTCACGCTTAATATCGCGGGCGTTCCGGTCCTGTACTCACCATTCTTCGCGCACGCCGATCCTTCAGTGGACCGCAAGAGCGGGCCGCTGATGCCCATGGTCGGCTATTCCAGCCTGACCGGGGTTTATTATGAACAAGGCTATTTCTGGGCCATCGACCCGTATTCTGACCTGACCATCTCGCCACGCATCATGGGCGAGGTGGCGCCGCTGGTCGGCCTCAATTTCCGCAGGAATTTCTATTCCGGCTATGTCGAGTTCGACGCCACGGTCACCAAGGAGCAACGCTTCGACAGCACCGGCGTGAAGATGGGCGACGACATCGTGCGCGGCAGCATTTTTGGCGGCGGCGTATTCCGCATGACCCGGGACTGGTCTTGGGGTTTCGGGGTCGAGCGGATTTCCGACCAGCAATATCTGGACCGCTACGATCTGTATTATCACCAGAACCGGTATGGCCTGTATTCAGGCAACCGCTACGCCAATCTGACGCAAGTGTTCGCCGCCGGGCAGGACGAGACCTTCTATTCCAGCGTTACGTTCGCTGACATGCAGTCGGTGCGTCTGGGCCCTTCGAACGCGCTGCCGCGCCTGTTGCCGCTCAGCGAATACCGCCGCGCAATCGATCTGGACGGCGCCGGCCGGGTGGAGCTGGTGGGAGATCTTGCCATTCTGCAGCGCCGGGCCGGGGTGGATTACATGAAGGCCACCGCCTGGGCTGACTGGCGTCACCGTCATGTCACCGGCGGCGGCATCGTGCTGGAAGGCTTTGGCCGGGCGCGCGGCGATTTTTACCGGATCGACCAGGCGTTCGACCCCGTGACCCGAGCCCCCAAAAGCGGCAACGCGTCACGTGTGGCAGGCTATGTTGGCGCGGACATATCATGGCCCTTCTTCCGGCCCGGCCATATCGACCTGACCATTGAGCCGCGCGTGCAACTGATCGCGGGAGCGGGCGACGATTATGCGCTGGACGGTTTCGCCAGAGGATTTTCCGGCGATATTCCGCTGCCCGTGCTGGAAGACAGCCTGGCCACCGACCTTAACGCCACCAATCTGTTCGCGCCGGACAAGCTGCCGGGCCTGGATCTGATGGAACAGGGACTGCGCGCCAATGTCGGGGTGCGGACCGTCGCCAACTGGCCGCGCATACTTGAGGCCACCCTGTTCGTCGGCCAGAGCTTCCGCACCGATCCGGACACCTTTGCCGCGGGCTCAGGTCTGGAAAGTCATGTATCGGACCTGGTCGTCGAAGGTGAGCTTGCCCGCGGACCGCTCACCTTCACGTCGCGCCTGCGCATCGACCCGGACGATTTCAATATCCAGCGGATGGAGCTGACCGGGCGCCTGCGCTGGGGACTGGCCGATCTGCGCGCGACCTATCTTAATGTCGACAGCGCCGTGACCGGAGGGGCACCGCGCAGATATATTACCGCCCGCGGCAATCTGTGGCTGACCGATCATGTCGCGGCGGGCTTCTCGCTCGCGCGCGATATTCAGCGCAACCTGACCCAGACCGGCGCGCTGAACCTCACCTATGAGGATGACTGCTTTACCGTCACCGCATCCTATGTGCGGATGAATTACGCAGGCGGATTCAATGTCGGGCCGTCCAACGCCTTCACCATCACCTTCACGCTGGCGACGCTGGGCACGTTTGGAACCGACACACGCGCTCTGGTGCCTGTTTATTAGAGCGGGGTTTTTAGACCAGGCTCTGGCCGGTGGCGGCCCAGTCTTTCAGGAACGCGTCCAGCCCTTTATCGGTCAGTGGATGCGCGGCCAACTCTTCCGCCACCGCGGGCGGGATGGTGGCGACATCGGCGCCGATGATCGCAGCCTGCGCCACATGTTCCGCGTTGCGGATCGAGGCGGCGAGGATTTCCGTCTCGAACTGCGGATAATTATCGTAGACGGCGCGGATCTCGGCGATCAGCTCCATGCCGTCCTCGCCGATATCGTCCAGACGGCCCACGAAGGGGCTGATATAGGCCGCGCCCGCCTTGGCGGCGAGCAGCGCCTGCGCCGCCGAGAAGCACAGCGTCACATTCACCGGCACGCCCTGATCGGCCAACGTGCGCGTGGCGCGCAGCCCGTCCCATGTCAGCGGCGCCTTGATGACAATGTTCGGCGCGATGGCGCGCAACTTCGCCGCCTCTTTCAACATGCCCTCAGCATCGGTCGCCACGACCTCGGCGCTGACCGGCACGGGGGCGAGCGCGCAGATTTCCTCCAGCACCTCGAACACCTTGCGGCCGGATTTGGCGATGAGCGACGGATTGGTGGTCACCCCATCAAGAAAGCCGCGGTCACGCCATTTGCGCAGTTCCGCCACATCCGCGGTGTCGATGAAGAATTTCATGGATCCGGCCCTTGCTGCCCGGGCCCTCCGGCCCGCGCCGGTTCCTAAAACAAAACCCCATGTAATGGAATTGGCCCCTGTCGCGCGGCAGGCCGCCCCGGCTATAGAGACCGGACGCAAAGGAGCGGCGATGCGTCATCTTCCAGCTCTGGGTTTCGGCGTTTCCGGTCCGCACTCCACGGGTCTGGTTCCGCGCCGCCAGACTGTCCAGCTGATCCGTCAGGCGCTGGATGGCGGCGCGAGCCTGTTCGACACCGCGCCCTTCTATGGCGATGGCGAGGCGGAATCCCGTCTGGGTGAGGCGCTGGACGGCGCGCGTGACCGTGCTTTCATCGTCAGCAAGGCGGGAACGGTGCGCCGGGGGCTGGGACTGGCCAAGGATTTTTCGTCCGCGCATCTGACCGGTTCGGTCGAGGCCAGCCTGCGGCGGCTGCGCACAGACTGGCTGGATGCACTGCTGCTGCACGGGCCGGGGCCGGAGCATCTGAACGATGGCGCGCTGGAGACGCTTGAGCGTCTGAAAACGGACGGGAAAATCCGCCATACAGGCGTGTGCGGCCGCGGACCGGAAATCGAGGCGGCGATCACGCTTGGCCAATTCGACCTGATAATGGCGCCGGCCGGCCCGGCGCAGGGCGACGCGGCGCGCCAGCGCGCGGCGGCGGCGCGGGCGGCGGGCATAAGCGTGCTGGGCATCGAAATCATGGCGGGGGCCGTCTCCGAATGGCGCAACCCGCGCAGTCCGGCCGATCTGTGGCATCTGGCGCGCAGCGCGCGACAGCGCGCCGCCGGAATGCGGGCGCCCGCCAGCCACCCGGCGCCGGCCGCCGGAAAGCCGCTGGAAAACCTGCAATGGGCGCTGGGCGAGCATGTCTGCGACTGCGCCGTCATCACCACGACGCGTACACAGCATCTGGCCGCCAATATCGCAGCGGCGCACGGGGTGCGCGGAACTTTATAGGCGGCCGCAAAGCCTTTGTTTTGCCACGTTTCCGGACGGCGAACCGGCCTTCATCCTGAGCTTGCCGAAGGACCACTTCGCCTGGAAACGCTTTAAAGCAAATCGTCGCGGCCGGTTTCTTTTAGTGTCTGGACGAGGGATTTGACCGAATCGGCGGCGTCCAGCCGCGTCACCAGCACCATTCCGTCCTGAACGACCACCGCCAGGCCTTCGACCCCGGCCAGCAGGACCGGCGGACCGTCAGTGCGCGCCAGACAATCGCGCGACTCCACTGCAATCACGTCGCCAGCAGCCGCGGTCCCGGTTTCATCCTTTTCCATCAGGTCGCGGATCGCCGCCCACTGGCCGGCGTCGCTCCAGCCCATGCTGACCGGGATGACAGCGGCGCGATCCGTGACCTCCATCACCGCGCGGTCGAGCGGCCGGGGGCGGCAGGCGGCGAAGGCTTCGGGATCCAGCGTCAGCCCGCCTTCCCCCGCCGCCGCGGCGGCGTCCAGCGCGGCGCAGGCGGTTTCGAGAATGTCCGGCGCGTGACGTGCGAACTCGGCAAGCATCGTATCGGCGCGGAACAGGAAAATTCCGGCGTTCCAGCTATAGCCGCCCTCTGCCAGATAGGATTCGGCGCGGGCGCGGTCCGGCTTTTCATGAAAGGCGGCGACCGAGAACACGCCCTCCCCTTCCTCCGCGCCGGCCTTGATATAGCCATAGGCCGTGTCCGGCGCGGATGGCGCGGCGCCGAAGGTGACGATGCGGCCCGCCTGCGCCGCAAGCGCGCCCGTGCGCAACGCGGCGCGGAACGCGGCCGGATCGTTGATGACATGATCGCAGGGAAGCAGCAGAACCAGACGCTCCGGCGCATCCGCTGCGACCATGCTGGCGGCGGCGGCGGCGCAGGGCGCGGTGTCGCGGCCTATCGGCTCCAGCAGCAGGCGCGCGCCCGCGATTCCCGCTTCGGCAAGCTGGGCGCGGATCAGGGATTCATGCGCCATCGACGCGACGACGATGGGAGGCAGAAAATCAAACCCGTCCCCCCCATCAAAATCAACCTGGCCGGCGACACGCAGCGCGGTTTCCTGAAACAGGCTGCGCGCGCCGGTAAGCGGCGCGAATTGTTTTGGCCGGGCCTGACGCGACAGCGGCCAGAGACGCAGGCCGGAGCCGCCCGACATCAGAACCGGTTGAATGATCGCCGCCATGGAATTCCGTCCCGCCCCTTCGCCATCCCCGCCTATAACCTATCCTGCCCGGACTGAAGGAAAAATGACGGCGCCCCGGACCACGCCGCCCCCTTGTACGCGGCAATCAAGGGATTTTTCCCTTGATTGATGCGGAGACCTTCCGGCAGAATGCGGGGATGCTGGCCCGGACCCTGCTCGACCGCGCTCGCCGCTATTGCGCCGCGGCGCATATCGAATTACCCACACTTTCCAATAAATTGTTTAATGACGGCAAAACCCTGACCCGGCTGGCGGAGGGCGGGTCGATCACGCTGGCCTCTTATGAACGGGCGCTGGAGCGGCTGGCGGAGATGGAATCCTCCCTCGATCTGGCGGCGAGCGAGGCGGCGGATGCGGCGCGGGAGTCGTTTTTCAGCCCCTACGCCCATGATTTCGTGCGGGTGGCGGCCGGAGTTCCGCACGCGCGCCTGGCCGACCCCGACGCGAACGCGGCGCGCACGCTGGAGCTGATGCGCGCGGCGGACGCACAGGGCGTGGCGCTGATCGTCTTTCCCGAGCTGGGGCTGAGCGCCTATTCGCTGGACGATCTGCATTTTCAGGACGCGCTGCTGGACGGGGTCGAGCGCGCCATCGCCCGGATCGCGGCGGAGAGCCGGGCGCTGAACCCCGTCGCCGTGATGGGCGCGCCGCTGCGCGTACGTGGCCGGCTGTTCAATTGCGCCGTCGCCATCCATCGCGGGCGCGTGTTGGGCGCCGTTCCCAAGACCTTCCTGCCCAATTACCGGGAATATTATGAGCGGCGGCATTTCACCCCCGGCGACGGGGTCGCCGGGCAATCCATCCGTCTCGCCGGGCAGGAGGCGCCGTTTGGGGCCGATCTGATCTTCGCCGCGCAGGGGCCGGCGCTGTTCCGCTTTCATGCCGAAATCTGCGAGGATATGTGGGCGCCCGAACCGCCCTCTATCGCCGGGGCGCTGGCCGGGGCGGAAATCCTGCTGAATCTTTCGGCCAGCAATGTCGCCATCGGCAAGGCGCGCAAGCGGCGCATGCTGATCGGGGCGCAATCGCTGCGCTGCTGCGCCGCCTATGTCTACGCCGCCGCGGGCGCGGGCGAGAGCACCACCGATCTGGCCTGGGACGGGCAGGCCTCGATCTATGAAGACGGGGCGCTGCTGGCCGATGCGCCGCGTTTTTCGGATGCGCCAACACTGACCGCCGCCGATGTCGATCTTGGCCTGATCCGGCAGGAGCGGATGCGGATGGGGCCGTTCGGCGACGCCGCCGCGCGGGCGGCGGCGCGCGCGGCGAAGTTTCGCGAGATTGCGTTCGACTTCACACCGCCGGCGGGACGGCTGGCGCTGCGCCGCGATGTGGCGCGCTTTCCCTTTGTGCCGGACGATCCGGCGCGCCTCGCCGAGGATTGCTACGAGGCCTATCATATCCAGGTGCAGGGCCTGACGCAGCGATTGCGCGCCAGCGGTATTGAAAAATGCGTGATCGGCGTTTCCGGGGGGCTGGATTCGGCGCAGGCGCTGATTGTCACGGCGCGCGCGATGGATGCGCTGGGCCTGCCGCGCGCCAATGTTCTGGGCTTTTCGCTGCCCGGCTTCGCCACATCCGAAGCGACGCGCAGCGCGGCGCACGATCTGATGCGCGCGCTGGACGTGAGCGTCGAGGAGATCAGCATCGAACCTGCGGCGCGGCAAATGCTTGCCGATCTCGGCCATCCCTTCGCCGCCGGCGAGCCTGTGCATGACGTGACATTCGAGAACGTGCAGGCGGGGCTGCGCACCGATTATCTGTTCCGCGCGGCCAACCAGCGCGGCGCGCTGGTAGTCGGCACCGGCGATCTTTCGGAACTGGGGCTGGGTTGGGCGACCTATGGCGTCGGCGATCACATGTCGCACTACAACGTCAACGCCTCTGTGCCCAAGACGCTGATCCAGCATCTGATCCGGTTCGCCGCCGGATCGGGCGATCTGGGCGCGGACGCCGCCGATGTGCTGCGCCGCATTTTGGCGACCGAGATTTCGCCGGAACTGGTGCCGACACAGCCAGGCGAGCCGATCCAGTCGACCGAGGCGATTGTCGGACCCTATAAATTGCAGGATTTCCACCTCTACTGGATGACGCGCTATGGCTTTCGCCCGTCGAAGATCGCGTATCTGGCCTGGAACGCCTGGCGCGACGCGGAGGCCGGGCGCTGGCCGGAAAACACGCCGGACAGCGACCGCGAATCCTACAGGCTGGCCGAGATCAAATCCTGGCTGCGCGTGTTTCTGACCCGCTTTTTCGCCAACCAGTTCAAGCGATCCGCCATGCCGAACGGACCCAAGATCAGCTCTGGCGGGGCGCTTTCGCCGCGTGGCGACTGGCGCATGCCATCCGATGCGCCCGCCGGTCTGTGGCTGGCCGAGCTGGAGGCGAACACGCCCGATACAGAACCGGCGCCGGAGCCGGCGGCATGAGCGTGGCGGCGATTCCCTTCGCGCGCGTGCGCGCATGGCTGTTCGAGCAGGCCTTTCCATTCTGGGCGGATGCGGGTTCGAGCGGGCCGGCAGCGTTTCACGAAACGCTGGCGCTGGATGGCGGGCCGGCGGACAATCCCGCGCGCCGCGTGCGGGTGATCGCGCGTCAGGTCTATGCATTCAGCCACGCCGCCATTCTGGGCTGGGACGGCCCGGCGCTGGAGCGCGCGCAAGCGGGCGCGGAGGCGCTGGTCGCGCGCGCATGGCAGGGGCCGGACAAAGGCTGGGCGCGCCTGCTGGACCGGGACGGCGCCGTGCTGGACGGGCGCGCCGATCTTTATGATTTTGCTTTTGTGCTGTTCGCGCTGGGCTGGCACATGCGCGCAACCGGCGATCGTGCATTTGAGCCTTACGCCAGCGCCACGCTGGAGCTTATCGAGCGCGCGATGCGCCATCCGTCCGGGCGCGGGCATCTGCACATGCTGCCCTGCGCGGCGCCGTATCTTCAGAACCCGCATATGCATCTGATCGAGGCGTGCCTGGTGCTGGACGCAGCGACCGGTGATGCGCGCTGGATCGAAAAGGCGCGCGAGATCGCCGCGCTGTTCCGCGAGCGGTTTTACGATCCCGCGACCGGCGACCTGACCGAATATTTCGATGCGGGCTGGCGCCCTGTCTCCGGGCCGCAAGGACGGATCGTCGAACCCGGACACCAGTTTGAATGGGCGTGGATCTTGTTGCGCTATTCCGAACGCACCGGCGAGGATGTTTCGGCGGAGATCGCGGGCCTGGTGCGCGCGGCGGAGGCGCGCGGCGTCTCATCCCGCAGCGGCCTTGTTTACGGCGCGGTGAAGAGGGAGGGCGGCGTGCTGGAGGCGCGCCACCGCATCTGGCCGCAGACCGAGCGGATCAAGGGCAATCTGGCGCTGTTCGAGCTGAGCGGCGAAGACCGATCAGAGCAGATCGGGGCCGCCGCGACGGCGCTGCTGGACCGCTATCTGGCCCCCGCCCCGCCCGGCGCCTGGATCGATGCGCTGGACGAGGACGGCGCTGTGCTGGCCCGCGATATTCCGGCCAGCACGCTCTATCATCTGGTTCTGGCCTTCACGGAATTGCTGCGGCTGGAAGGCGCGCTGGAGACGCCGGCGGGGCGTCTGGACCGCCAAGCCACGGAAGCGTAAAGGCTTTGCGGAGCCGGCGCATGTTCGGCAATCCGTTAAGGCGGCTGTGCGATACTGGGCGCAAGGAGCGGACCGGGAATGACCAAACGCTATTTCGGCACTGACGGGGTGCGCGGCCAGGCCAACCGGCCGCCAATGACCGCCGAGACCGCGCTGCGCCTGGGCCAGGCGGCGGGGCGCTATTATCGCCGCGCGCCGGGAAGGCGGCATTCGGTCGTGGTCGGTAAGGATACGCGCCTCAGCGGCTATATGATCGAGACCGCGATGATCGCCGGCTTTACCTCGATGGGCATCGACGTCTTCCAGTTCGGGCCGCTGCCCACGCCCGGCGTCGCCGCAATGACGCGCAGCCTGCGCGCCGATCTGGGCGTGATGATCTCTGCCTCGCATAACGGCTTTGAGGACAACGGCATCAAGCTGTTCGGGCCGGACGGCTACAAGCTGGATGACCGCACCGAGCAGGAGATCGAGGCGCTGATGGATCGCGGTCTGGAAGAGGAGCTGGCGCAGCCGGCGAATCTGGGCCGCGCCAAACGCATCGACGACGCCCAGGCGCGCTATATCGAGATCGTCAAATCCAGCTTTCCGCGCCAGCTCAGCCTGAACGGCCTGCGCATCGTCGCCGATTGCGCCAACGGCGCCGCCTATAGAGTCGCGCCCGCCATCTTGTGGGAGCTGGGCGCGGAGGTGATCCCTATCGGCGTGCAGCCGGACGGATTCAATATCAACGCCAAATGCGGCTCTACCGCGCCGCGGGCGATGATCGACAAGGTGCGCGAACTACGCGCCGATATCGGGCTGGCGCTGGATGGCGACGCCGACCGGCTGATCGTCTGCGACGAAAAGGGCATGGTGGTGGACGGCGACCAGTTGCTGGCCCTGCTGGCCGGGCGGATGCACGCGCAAGGAATGCTGGCCGAAAACACCGTGGTCGCCACGGTGATGTCCAATCTGGGGCTGGAACGGCATCTGAAAAGCCTGGGCGTGACGCTGGAGCGGACACAGGTCGGCGACCGCTATGTGGTGGAGAAAATGCGCGGCGGCGGATTCAATCTGGGCGGCGAGCAATCCGGCCATATCGTGATGACGGATTACGCCACCACCGGCGACGGCCTGCTGGCCGCGGTGCAGGTTCTGGCGGCGCTGGTCGAAGCCGGACAGCCGGCCAGCCGCGTTCTCTCCCGCTTTGAACCGGCGCCGCAGGTGCTGAAAAATGTCCGCTACAAGGGCCGCCCGCCGCTGGACCGCGACACGGTGAAAACCGCCATCCGCGACGCCGAGGAGGAGCTGAACGGAACCGGACGCCTGCTGGTGCGCAAATCGGGCACCGAGCCCGTCATTCGCATCATGGCCGAAGGCGACGACGAAATCCGCATCCGCCAGATTGTCGACCATCTGGCGGATACGGTCGCGGCGGCGTAGGCAACAAAACCTGAGGGCGCTCCTAGATTCCTGTGTCCCAGGCGCCAATATGAAGGGTACGAATGTGCAGGCGAAGCGGGCTCTGTACCAGCGGCACAACGGCTCCTGGTCAGGTGAACAGGTGCGCCGCCTCAACCACCAAGGATCGCTTCACGTAGCAAATTTCGCCAGGCCGAACGGTAATGGGAAGATCGGCTCCCGGTTCCGCCGGATAATGCGTGGACAGGCAGCCAACAGGCTGTCCCACCAGCCCGCAAAGCAGAATCTGTCTTTCGGAAACTTCCCGGCGCGGTTCGATGACAAGCACCCTCTGCGCCGGCGGCGCGAGAAGCGACACGGCTAGATCGAGACCATTCCCTGCGAGGACTTCGGCTGCCTGAAGCCGCGCGCGCATCGCCTCAAAAGGCTCTGCCGAAGGATTGAACGGTTCGAAGCCAAACTCTGCGAATAAGGCTTCGAGTTCCGCTGATGCATCCACCCCGTTCCCGATGAAAAGACGCTGTCCCGATCCCGCCGCCAGGCAGTCGGCGCCGGCCACGCTACGAAGACAATCAACATAAGAGACGAATGCACGATCGAAATGTTCGCCGTCATGCAGATCGGAGGGCACGATCAGTCTGCCGGCCTGAAGTTTCTCGCCCGGCTGCAGCGTCACCACGCGCTCCGGCCCGATCCCCAACATCTGGAGCAGTGGCAATACAAACGACGCCTGGTTAGCCCGGATTACAACCTTCGCCTCGCCATCGAGGCGATCGCCGGCATAAATTTTTGGAAGCAAGTCCGACAGCCAGAAACCAATCGATGAATCGAAGCGATGGATCGCCGGAATCGCACAGCCCGAAATCTCAACAGGGGGGCGGTCGCCCCCCTCCACAGAGCAGAGTGGAACGCCGCGCAGGGCCAGCAATTCCCCGGTCGTTCTGAATATCGCGCCGGCCGAATCCACGATGCCGCGTTCAATCTGCAGCACAAAAGATGAGGCGGCGGCCTGTGTCTCGCGCTGGGGTTGAGTTTCGCTGGCAGGATCGTCCCAGCTCATTACCGGCGCCCGCTTGACCGCGATACATACCGCATTGTTGTGCAAGACAGCCAGCCCACAATCCTCCGGCAATCTCTCGTGCATGTCCGGAATCTCCCCGAGCACGATACGGTTTCCGGTCTTTGAAAGCGGGGCGCTGCTTCTGGCATAAGGCTGAAAGTCGAGAACCTCGATCAGTCTCGGTTCCCCGGCAATGATCTGCTCGACATATTCCCGGGCCAAGGGTTCGTCTTCATCCCATTCGCTGTCCCCATTCCATGTTGGGTCGAACAGCCATCCATCGGTATGGAAGAACTCGGAGAACACCTGCCGGTTGGAGTCTATGAAACGCTGTTGATAGGCCTCCACGATTCCAGGCGGAAATATCGGCCTTTCGCGTAATTCCGCATACTGCCCGGCAAGATCGCTCATAATATCCCGTAACCGGTTCTTGATCTCCGCGGCCTGCATTCGGCCGGCTGCTGTCATGGGCTTGGCCAGACCACGATTGACCCGCCGCACGAAATTGAGGGGCCTCCAGCCGAGGCTCGGATTTCGGAAACGCGGAGTCTCCAGATAAGTGTTGCCCGCCAAACCCAAGGCGTCAGCGAAGTCCGACACGACATCGCCATCGATGAGCCTCTTTCGGTCAAAAATGCGCGCCACCAGGCCGCCGGAGGCAATCCGGTTCCAATCTCTCAGAAAGCGATAATAGTCCGGAAAGAAATTTCCGATTGCATCGGCGAAACGCCGGGTCTCCACCCCGCCATTCACTATTTGCGCATATGACGCCCAAGCATAGCTGAAATGCTCTCGCAAATAGACAACGACTTTAATCTCGCCCCCAAACAGGCGCCCAAGCACATCAAGGTTGCGCACCCGCTGAAACGATTCACTGCTGCAAAGGATCGGTCCCCGGGCACGCCAGCAATCTATCCATTCCTGGACACCGCGCAGGTCATCGCCGCGCACCAACGCCATCGGGATGCCGTGGTGAGCGATTGGTCCTTCCAGAGGCTCCGGATAGATGAGGCCATGCTCCGCTAAAAGCGAGCGATTCTGATGCAGAAACCCCTGGATCGAGGACGTGCCGCATTTATGCCGGCCGATATGGAGAGTCACCGGACTATGCGTCATCATTCACTATCTCTGAGCCGAGCATGGAGAATCTGCGCTTGCACGAATGCTCTCCCCCGCAACCGAACCATAAGATCGGGAACTTTCGGCAACCCGAAAGTTCCAACTTCCGATCATAAGCTTTCAATTTGCGCCCGCATAGCCGCCAGGAAATATCCGGCCGAAGTGATCAGTAATCCTTGGCATGTGATCGTAAACAGGCCGTCCACTTGCGGCTGAGACTTGCCCTTATGCATCCTCCGTGGCGCTATCCGGCCTGTCCCGCCGGGGAATCCATATGTGCGGTGCGCGGGTGCGCAGACGGACGGGATTCCACGCCCATGCGCGGGCAAGGGCCCAAGGGCTCACCGTTCGGCTTTTCTGTACCGCGCGGCGCTTTACCATCAGCCGCGGCCACGCCTTCAGCGCATCGCCGATTGCCTGCCGGAAAAGCCGGGACTGAGTCGACCGCGCGGCAAACCCCCATAAGGTCAGAGTCATGGCGATGTGGAATGGTACAAGTACGACCAGCCAGGGCAGCGGCGTATTCTTGATAAAGGTCATCAGACGGTTGCGCACACCGTGATAGGTGGCAAAGTCGCTGCGTCCTCCCGAAGATGCATAACCTACATGCACCACGTTCGCGCTACGAACCTGGATCGCGCGATGGCCGGACAAGCGTGCACGATAGGCAAGATCAACGTCTTCCACGTAACAAAAATAGTCTTCATCGAATCCACCCAGCGCCTCAAAGACGTCGCGGCGGATCATCATCGCCGCCCCGCATGGGCCGAACACTTCTCCTTCCGGCGGCGGCTGAATTGATAAGCCATAGCCGCCCCGGTAGGGAATGCCAAATGCCTGCCAGACATCACCACAGCCATCGAGCACAACATTTTCGCCATCAACCCATTGTGTTGATCCGAACAAGCCTGCATCCGGATAACGCGTGGCCGCATTTAATAACCGTTCTAGCCAGTCGGGCTCGGGAAAAGCATCCGGATTAAGGAGCGCCAGCCATTTCGAACGGGCGCGCGCGGCCAGCAAATTGTTGCCGGCAGCAAAGCCCAGGTTTGTTTCGCTAACAATGAGGTCCGCGCCTGCTGGCAAGTCCGGCAGATCAATGCGTTCGGGGTCCGGTGAACCGTTCTCGAGAACGTGAATCGCCGCTGGACGCACAGTTTGCGCGTCCAGCGCCGCAGATAGTCTGGGAAAAGTCCCCTTGCTCCGAAAGGCGACAATCAGGACTTCCACGTCAGCGGCTGACGGCGCCTGCATAGCCGATACCCCTTCGGCCACTCAGCATCTCAGGTGATCGTAATACGCCTGATTATCCATGACGATCGGCTTTAATTCACTTGGCGCGGATTCTACGGAGAAAAGTTCCTCGGAATCGACATTCGACGTGTTTATCCGCTCCGAAAGGGGCTCCAGACACGCAAGCTCGAACGCTTCCCCGACAAAGGCGAGCATGTCGCGAATTGTTTCCTCCGAACGGCCAACCAGATCTTCATAGAAGAAGCGCCGAACAATGTCGGAGCCATGACGCCCTTCCGCTTCGTAGGAGGCCGAGACGAGCCGGCGCCACGTTGCGTAGGCCTCCTCGGGTTCCTTCGGCTCACCGCCGGCTGATTCGAAACGACCAAGAGAGCGCACCACCTCATGAGGGCGACGAACGAGATGAATGAAGCGGGCTGAAGGGAACAACCGCAACAATGCATCTACACGATGCGCGTTCTCTGGCGTTCCATCCACCCATCTGGACTTTGGATCGCCTGGAGATCGACGCATCCGCATGTGTCCGGGTTCCGGATTGCCATGTTCAGCGCTTCGCTGAACATTCTCTAGCCGTCGCTCCTGCCCCAAACGCACCACTCGGTCCACAAACTCGGCGGCGGCATTTTGAAATTCAACTTCGGAAACGCCACAACGCGCGAAATGCGCCGCCTTGGTCGCCGTTCCAGCAGCGTACAGATTCGGAACGCCAGCAGCGAATTCAGCCAACCAGTATGTTTCGGGCAGAAGCCAGATATTCGAGTGTTGTCCAAGGCACCATGTCGTTACGCTTGTGCCCGAACGATAAGAACCGATGATGAAAATGGGACGGATATCAGATTCAGACATGGTCGCTACGCACCTGTTTGTTCTGGTGGCTGAGAGCAGAAATCACACCCTGGCCTTGCCTGTTTCGGGATCCCAAAATGGAATTTTCTCATAAGTTTTCGTCACAGGAACGTCGGACACGATGCGTCCCTCATTTAATGTAATGATGCGCGTACACACGCCCTCAAGCATCATGCGATTGTGCGAGGTGATAACGAGAACTTTCGTCGTTTCCACCACTTCCTTCATACGGTCGGCGGCTTTCTGGCGAAAATCCACGTCACCGACCGAGAGCCATTCGTCCATCAATAGAATATCGGCCGGCAGAGCCATCGCCACGGAAAAGGCGAGCCGCATCCGCATGCCGGCGGAATAGTTGCGTAGCGGCAGGGACAGAAATTCACCAAGCTCCGTAAAATCGGAGATTTGCGGGCTAAGCGCCTTCATCTGTTTTGGCGTTGCGCCCATGAGGACCCCGCGAAGGAGGATGTTTTCATAACCCGTCGCGTCTTCATTAAATCCGAATGAGAGATTGAAGAAGGACTGGGTCTGTCCGCAAACGGTCAATGCCCCGCTGGTCGGCGGATAAACGCCCCGCAACGTTCGAAGAAGGGTTGTCTTTCCCGAACCGTTCTTGCCCCAAACGCCCAGCCGCTCGCCAGGCCGCAGCGTCAATGACACACTGTCAAGCGCACGAAGAAAGGTACGGCCGGCTACGTCTATCAGGCGTCCCGCGCTCTCCGGGCGGGCGCCATCACCACGGTCCGGAGGATGTCCCGCCGATATCGGAAAGTCGATGCATAATTCCCGCGCCTCGATAAAGGGGGCAGACATCGAAATCTCCTAAAGCCAGTAAATCAGCCGCCGACGCGACAACGAAAACGCAAGAATTCCAAGCATATTCGCTCCCGCGGCAAGCCCGGCAGAGACACCGAAGGCGAGAGGGGAAACTGTGCCGGAATCCAGCGGCCCTCGAACCACTTCAATCATGTAATAAAAAGGATTCCAGTCGACCAGGATGGACCGGCCACTTCCGGGTTCGTCCGGAATCCAGAGAATCGGCGTCATAAAGAACAGGAACCGCATCACGGCCTCGACAAGATGCTGAAGATCGCGCCAGCGTGCGCAAACGGCGCCCAGGAACATCATCGCGCCGTGAAGCGTAACGATATTCAGCGCCAGTCCGGCGAGCGCGAACAAAGCCATCCATGTCAAAGGTTTGGAAATCAGGATAAAGATCGCCGCGACGACCACCAGGCCCTGAAGGAACTGGATCGTCAGTCGCGAGAGCGACCGAAGAATGAGTGTGTTTGGCGGCAACATGGCTTCTTCCAGGACTGCGCGTCCCTGGATAAAAACCATTGTTCCTGCCCCAACGCCGCCAGCAATAAACGTCCAGGTCAGCCACCCGAGCGCAAGGTGAGGCAGATAGATTTCGAGCGGACGGCCCATAAGCCGGGAAAACAACAGGCCGACACCGAATGAAAAGATCGCGAGAGAAAGCGTCGGCCACCACATGCCTACGAAAGAGCGGCGGTTCTGCAACCTGATGTCATAGATTCCGAGCCAGCCCCAGCGGCGCCAGTCGAACAAGCCGTCGACGACCGCGGCGAATGTGGACGTCATAGATTCCCTCATCCGTACGCCAGCTTATGCGCTCTTGAGTTTTTCCTGCTCCGCCTGCTTCAGCGCAAGCGCATTCTCGAATGCGGCGCATGCAGCGTCCAGCGAATAATGGTCAAGACTGAAACCGAGGGCCGCATCCGACATCGCCTGCCATCTTTCAGAATTCTGATAGAGTTTGGCCACTGACGCGGCAATTTCTTCAGCGTCGTCCCGGATCACCGCGTGGACTCCATCGTCCAGATCCATCCCTTCCGCCGCGATAGTGCTAATCACCGACGGCATTCCATATGCCAGCGCCGATGCGACCTTTCCCTTGATCCCCGCCCCATATCGCAAAGGCGCGACAAAAACCCGGAACCGCGAAAAATACTCGCCCAGATCCGGCACGTAACCATCAATTATAACATCCTCCGCCGCGAGACCTTTGACCCTTTCCGTAACTTTCGAACCCGCCACGTGGAATTTTACGCCAGGCAGGAGACGCCGCAAATGCGGCATCACTTCCTCAGCGAAGAATACGGCAGCATCAACATTCGGCGTATGAGCATATCCACCAAGGAACATCACACCAGATCGCGATTCATAATCGGAAGCGCGACCGAATTCATCTACGACATAGGGAAAAACATGGACGTTTGCATTCGGGCGCTCCGCCAGAACGATCTGGCGCTCTACCTCAGTGTGGACAAAAGCGGTGTCCACACGGCATATCACATCCAGTTCCTTGTCCTTAACCTCGGTGTCCGCCCTGCGGACGAGCGCTTCATCTCCGGTAATGATTCCCTGCCGGCGAAGACGGACATGGTGAAGATCCGCCACGTTGAATGCGATATGTGCGTGCGGAACGAGGCGTCGTACATTGTCAATTTCGTTCGCCGCCACTTCGTAGCGCGTAAGATGAACGAGATCGACCATGTCGCCATGGCGCTCAAGATATTCCAACACAGAATCGTAATATGGATAATACAGAACTTCGATGCCCATGCGCTGTAACAAATCCGCGCATCGTCGCATAAACAGCATGTTCGTCTGGGGCGCAAACGCCACGCGATAACCCAGCTTTTGCAAGGCTCGCATCGTATTCAGCGCGACTACGGAACCCGCGTCGGCCCATGGTTCCGGAGAACAGGCATCAACGACCAGCGCCACCCGTTTTGCGTGACGGTCGGCCTCGCGATATGGGTGCATGCCGTTTTCAGCATGCCCCGCCATCACGCTTTGCCAGCGTTCGAACAGGCGCTTCTGATTGGATAGCTGATACGCCTTTTCTCCTGCTGCGGTATCCGTGCCACCAGTTTTGCCTTCATAATGGATTACGCGGGATAAAGGCTGATACCAGACTTGCTTTCCCGCCTCCCGCACACGGAACGCCAGATCACAATCCTCGCAATAGGATCGTTCAAAGGTCTTTGCGTCAAAACCTTCGAGCGAGTTCCATAACTCCTTCGGCAGGGCCAGCGCGGCGCCGGAGCAATAATCCACCTGTCGCGCATAACAGAAGTGAGGCTGCCCGGGATCCTGATCGCGGCCATAATTCCAAGCCGATCCGTCACGCCAGACAATGGCGCCGGCCTCTTGCAGGGCGCCATCCGGGTAGAGCAGTTTGGAGCCCACCAGACCTGCCTCTGGTTGAAGGTCGAATGTACCGATCAGCTCGTCCAGCCATCCCGGCGCCACACGGGTGTCATTATTGAGGAATACCACAAACCGGCCCGCCGCGGCGGCGGCACCCGCGTTGCAAGCCGCAATAAACCCCCCGTTCTTTTCGCGCTCCACCCGCTTGATCCAGTCAAGTTTACGTAAATAGGCTCGGGTCTCGTCGAGCGAACAATCATCAACAACGATGACTTCAGCGCAGAACCTGCTCTCGTGTGCGCGCAAGGAAGCCAGACAGTTCAGCGTATATGCGAGCTGACCATATACGGGGATGATGATCGACACATCCGGAGCGACGCCCTCCTTCGCGACGGGTAAAATCTGATCGGCCGAACGCAACGCAAAGACCGCCGCGTCAAAGTCCGGATTCGGGGAGAGCAGGTCAAAGCGTTTCAGAAACGTTTCACCACGCCGCGCCTCTTCTAGCGCAGGATCGTCAGGCCGTATACTGAATGGTCCGCCCTCCGCGGCCGCACCCGGACCTTCTTTGGGAGAACGGATCAGGCGCCCCTCCCGCTCGCCGGCGGATATGTAGTGATACAGCGGATTGACGCCGGCGGCGCGGACATCAGAATACGCTTTCAGGTAGAACCCGGTCTCGAACTCCGGCCCGGGATTCCGTTCTTCGTCCGCCCCGCTCAACAGATAATGCAGCGCCGGATCCTGGCCCGTGGCCCATACATCCCAATTGTTTTCGAGATAATACGTACCGTCAAAGAACGAGCTGCGCAGGATGGCGCGGCGCTGCCTTGCCAGTGAAAGCAGTCTCCGCAGATTCAGAATGCGGGGTCCGCCATACAGACCGGCAGCCATCATCAGAATCTTGCCCGGAGGACCGAACCGCCGAAGCAGCCTGGCGATGCGCCCGCCCGCCCGTTCGCGCCACATCTGCCCAAGCCACTCGGCGCGGCGTTCCCACTCAAGCCGCCATCCGGTTTCGGCGTCCAGAGCCGCCCGCGACGTCGCGGACATTTCTTTAAGTTCGGCAACCGCGGCTGTGTATAGCTTCTCTAGTTCCGCGCTTTTCTCCTGCTCCTTCAGACGTTCAGCGGCCGCGGCGCTTTTCCAAGAGACAAATTCTGCCGCCATTCTCTCCTTTTCGCGTTGCTCCCCTTCTACCGCTGCGACGAGACGCTCGATCGAGGCGGTGGATTTCTGTAGCAACCCGAGAAGGTGCTCGCCCGACGCCGAAGCCGGCGCGCCGTCCCGTTGGCGGCTGATATCTGCCTTCGCCCGGTCTGCAACCACCGCAGCGATCTGCGCATCCTTGCGCTCGACCACATGTGACACGACATCCATGGTGCAACAGCACTCTACGCGGATTCGGTCTATATACTCAGCCGACACAGTCGGCTCGTCGCGACAGGCCTCGGACAGCGCCTGATAGGCCTCTTCTATCCAGCGATTCGACCGCGGATCCCAAACCAGCTCGCGATCACTATGCGCATGGTGGCGCAGACCAGCTTGCAAAAATGAATCGATCAAGGCCGCCGCTTCAGCGTCGGGGCCGGGAATGAATTCACCGAGCGCCGTTTGGATTCTCTTCAGCTGGCTACGCCAGTCGTCCAGCAATTTGCTGTAGCCGACGAAAACGCGGGGCAGACCTCTGCTGTGATACTCGGCCTCCAGATTGTGCTGGAGCCAGGAAAAGCCGGCCTTTTCCGGTGATATGTTTCCCCGAAGGTCCAGAGAATCCATGACCTCCAGCGGGTTGCGAAGCATGAAAACGATTTTGATGTCGTGGTCGGCCTCGCGCGCAACAGCCTTCCAGATCGGGAGGAGACGGGAAATGCGTGGATCTTTTATGAGCAGTGATTTCTGGTGAGGCGTCTGCTCCAGCAGATTGTGAATCCGCTCCCTGAGCGTCGAAGCCTCGGCCATTGTCTCGAAGCCATCAGGCATAGGCGAAATGGAATGATAAGCCATGCCGAGACTTTCGAAGAAAGCGTCGTTAGCGGCCACCACCTCTTTCGACTCCCAATACCCCGCCTCATTTTCCGGGCTGGCCTCCATCAGATCCGGCGGCAGCACGGAGCCTGCGATATTCAGGACACGCGTAATCGCGGACGTGCCTGAGCGGTGCATGCCAAGCACGAGGATGAGCGACCGGGAGTCAGACAGTTTTTTCTTCGTGTTCATCAGCTTTTTGAAAGTCATCAGCTTTTTGAAAGCCCTCCCGGATTTATGGGCACGATGACGGGACGCGATCACACGATCAGCCGGAGCCAAGGATATATAGAGAGCCACAAGGCCATGCCAGCCTTACAATCCGGCATTCTATGAGCCAGAAACGGCGCGCTCTGCACTGACGCCCAGCCGCCTTGCACGAATGTCGAGGATGGCTTCCCGGCACTGATCAAGCGTTCGCCGGCATTGAAGGAGCGCCGGATTAAAGTCGCCACTAATGTCATCTCTCAGCAGAAGATCATTCGCTGCGCGTTCTGCATTGGCGGCGGATGCCCGATACGCGAGCAATGGCCGAATTGTAGCGACGTTGATCGCGATAACGAGACAGAGAGCGGCCGAGACACCACACTTTATCCAGGTTTTCGCCTCCCGCTCCCTGGCGAACATGGCGACAGCCAACGCCAAGGCTGGCCAAAAGGTCGCGAAAAGGTGCGAGTAACGAGGGAACAGCGTCGCCGATTCCCCTCGCAACAAAACGGTTCCAGCCATTGATATGAATGGAAAAGCCACAACGGCGAGAACGAACAATGCCCTTTTTTTGATGAGCGTGGGCAGGCAAATCAAACCTACCCCAACGAATATCACTGCCCCTATTATTCCAATCTGCCATGGGGACCAGTTCGGAAAATATGGATTCAGCATTCCCCCACCCATGGTGAGATAAAATCCATTCAGGAGCGCTTGGGTTAAAACGATAGGGTCCAAGGTTAGCGGCCCGGGGGGCGGCGACCTGTCAATAGCCGCCATCACGTAGAGAACGTGAAGCGCCAAAAACGAAACTACCGTTAGCGCCAGTCGCTTCAGCATTACACGCAGATCGCCCTGCATTTGTATGCCTGATACCTTGGCGCCCAAAACAAGACTTCCGGCCACGACACATGACGCAAACACGATTTGATAAGCTGTTGTTGAGTATAAAAATACAAGATACAGTGAAGATAAAAGCAACCCAATCCATTTCCCGTTATTAATCCACTTCTCGAAGAAGAAAAAAACCATATATATCCCAACAAACCCCAAAGATCCGTCCAGGGCCAGCATATTATAATCAAGAGATCTGAATATGGCTGGCGGCGCTGTCAGAAAAACTATGGCCGGAACATAGAACCAATAAGAGCCGTTGTTCTTTGCATATATCAAGAATATAATCGCCCAAACCGCGGCCAGCATCGGCCCGGCAACAATATACCATCGCATATCATATCCGAACCATTGCAATAGCGAGAAGGACAGGATTTTGTTTTGGATCGACATATGCGGCCCGTGGGCCTGCCGGAATATCTCCAGCCAGTTCCCGCCCGCTTCCATTTGCCGGGCCGACCAATAGTAGAAATTTATGTCGTCAGTCCGGGGGACACCGAACTTGTATCCTAACAGAAACCACTCCCAGAGAACCACCAAGATAACAGTAGAAATAAATGCACAGCTCCAGTAAAGGGCTCTGTGGTCAGCGGACATAGCCAGCGATCTGTGAACTTCGTTAGCGATACGCCTGAACAGGCACCGCCGAGGTCGACCGTCGCCATGCGTGTTCACGTTCAATATCCCCCATACGCTTCAATTCAGCAGATATCAGCCACCCGCACGCGCTACAAGTTGGAGCGGCCCTTGATCGGCGTTGTCGAGCCATTCATAGAGACCGTATGGATTCAATCACCCAGTGGTGCAGGCGCGTGCCGGAGCTGGCGCGGATCGACAATCGGCGCTGGGCTGCAGATATCGGAAAGCGTGTCGCTTATCCGGAGGGCGCTCACGCCGTACTGGCAGAGATCGAGGCGTCCTCCTACTGGTTTGGCCACAGGAACGCGATTATCGGCGCTATCGTCGCGAATCATCCACCGCCTGGTCTGATTTTGGATGTGGGAGGCGGCAATGGATTCGTCAGCCTTGGCTTGACTGAATTGGGATTCGCCACTGCGGTAATTGAGCCGGGGGAAACCGGCGCCCGCACTGCCGCCAACCGAGGCCTTCCGGTAATCCAGGCGGCCTTCCAGGACCTGACCGTGCCAACGGATAGCATGCCAGCGGCCGGGCTGTTCGATGTGCTGGAGCATATTGAGGACGACCGTGCAGCCTTGGCGGAACTGTTTCGCGGACTGCAACCCGGCGGCATGCTGTACGTCACCGTTCCCGCACACCAGGCGTTGTGGTCGGCGGAGGATGTGGCGGCGGAGCATTTTCGCCGCTACACGCTGAAACAATTAGAGCACCGCGTGGAGGCGGCGGGATTCGAGATTCTGTTCGCCAGTTATTTCTTCTTTGCGCTGATGCTGCCCATTTTCCTGTTACGGTCCCTTCCCCACAGACTCGGCCTGTACGGAATGCCCAGCGCCGAACGCACGGACGGCGCGCACAAGCTGCCGGAGGCCTTCATCGGCAACGTCATACGCCGCTCCTTCGAACGGGAACTCCGCCAGATCGAGGGTGGCAGGCCAGTACGGGCTGGAGCAAGTTGTATCGTCGCCTGCAGGAAGCCGTCGTGACGACGCAGCCCCGGCCGAACTGGAACAGGCGTCCGCCCGTCCGACACCGGCCGGCGGTCTCGCCATGAGAGAATCCTGATGAGCCAGATCACAACGGGCATGCGGGCGATCTTGTCCTCGCCAAAGATTTACAGCCTGCTGCAGATCCTGCTGGGAGCGAAGAAAGAGCGTCAGATTTTCGTCGAGCGATATATCCATCCCTCGAAAGGGATGCGAATTCTCGATATCGGCTGCGGGCCAGCTGATATCCTGGAATTCCTGCCGAACGGCGTCACCTATGTCGGATACGACATCAGCCCGGCCTACATAGAACGGGCAAGAGACCGGTTCGGCGACCGCGCTCAATTCCACTGCGGCTTGATGACCGCAGACGAGATGGCGAAGCATGCACCATTCGATCTGGCGATATCGATTGGCGTGCTGCATCATATGGACGACGCGGAAGCAATCGAACTTCTGGAACTGGCGAAAAGCGGCGTAAAACCAGGCGGCCGGGTTCTGACGTTGGATGGCTGTTATGTGGAGAAGCAGAATCCGGCGGCGCGGTTCCTGCTCGACCGGGATCGCGGCCAGAACGTGCGCTGGCCGCACGAATATGAGGCACTGGCGGAACAGTCCTTCGAAAGCGTGCGCGGCGATGTAGTCCACCGTCTGTGGGTCCCGTATACGCTGTGGATCATGGAGATGACGTGCGATGCCGGGGACAGGCAGCAAAACGGCGGGGGGGCGTAGACGAGCCTGATGAGGGACGTGGCCCAATCGGTGCTGCGTGGTGATGCATTGCGCGCCTTTGTCCGCCTGTGCGCCGCCAGCGTCATCCTGAACGGGACGTTTGTGGCGGTGGCGTTGGTGGAGCTGCGTTTCGGCTTCCAGCCGTGGCAGACGATCGCTGTCAACTTTCCGGTTGCCGTCGCCATTTCGTTCCTGATCAGCAAAAACTGGGTGTTCGCCGCACGGCGGCCCCAGGGACGGCAGGTTTCGCGCTATGTCATCGTCTATCTCTGCGCCTATTTTAGCTCGATGCTGTGCGCGCGGGCGCTGGAGTGGCTGGGTTTGCCGGACGCGCTGGCCGTGCTGCTGTCGTTGGTTCCCACGGCGGCGGGGCTTTTTATCGGGCTCAATTATTGGGTGTTTCCCAAGCAGTCCCGGATGGCGGAATGACGGACAGGTGGAAGCCTTCCGGGCCTGCGGAGTTGGAGAGAGACAATGGCTCGTCTGAGCGCCACTGCGTTCCATGCCGGAAAGATTCTTACGAACGACGAACTGGGCCCGGTGCTGTCCGCGTGTCCACTGTGCGATTTCGAGGGGGAGCGGAGAGTAGTGGTACGCGTTCAGGACGCGCCGCCGGTGGCGTTCTTGGCCTGTCCGCGATGCTGCGGACTATCCGCATCGCGGATGCCGACGCCCGACGCCCTAGCCCATTATTATGCACATTATTACGACCGGGTAGAGATCGAACTGGTCACAACGCCGAAGCCTGAACGGCTAGGCTGGCAGATCGCCGACCGTTGGCCGGGTCCCAGGCAGGACAAGCTCCGAATCCTCGATTATGGCGGCGGCGACGGGACGATCACCCGGCTAACGGCCGACCGGCTGATTTCGAACCACACTGCGGAATCTGTCGACGTGGTCGTGGTCGATTATAACCAGAAAACGGACCCCCGGCCTCTTTCTGACCGCATCACGTTGTCCATCGAGCCAAATCTGGCCGCCGCGGAAGGGGCCTTCGATATCGTGGTGGCCAGCGCCATCCTTGAGCATGTGCCAGACTTCCGGCCGGTATTCGCAGACCTTATGAAGCATGCAGCGCCGGGCGCTCTGTTCTATGCGCGCACCCCCTTCATGAGTCCATTCTGCCGGCGCGCGCCGATCGACATGACGTTTCCGGCGCATGTGCATGATATGGGCGCCGCGTTCTGGAACTGGCTGGCAGCGCATGCCGGCGTGGAGGTGGAGGTGCTGCGCTCCGAGCCTTCCATCGTGGAAACCGTGCTATCTAGCCACGCCCCCCGAACGATCGCCGCTCATGCATTGAAGGCGCCGGCGCGCCTTCTCGCGACCACCGGCGCGCCGGCTCTGTGGCCCTTCTATGGCGGCTGGCAGGTCTATTGGAGACTAGGGCGACGCTAGTAGACGCCCGATGCGCGCGAGGCGACGCACTGCGGAAACATGCGGTAGTCGTAGGACGCACGCATGAAGCTGAATCCCAGCTTCGCATAGATGTTCAGCACGCCGAGATTGGCCGACGGCACGCGGGTCCAGACACGCCGCGCGGCGCCGCTATCCCGCAGGTCGGCCAGCGCAAGCTCCCAGAAGGCGCCGCCGCCGCCGGCCGGCGCCGCGGCGGCTGAGATCCCCATCAGCAGAAGATTGGCCAGCCCACGCTCGATCGGCACATAGGCGTAGCCGTTCAGCTGGCCATCGGGAGAACGCGTGAAAAAGCGGCGCACATCCTCCCGCTTGTGAAGGTCGCGGATGAATTGCGCGTTGCGCGGTCCCGCCTGCGCATGCGTCAGCCAGTCCTCGCAGAAGCGGCCGTGCTTGAGCGTAGCCATGCAAACGTCCGCCACCTCCTCTGCGGAGACGGTCGACGGGTCAACAGGAATGAATCCAGCAATTTCGGAAGCGAGCCGCATGTCGGGAAACAGACGCAATACGCATTCCGTCGTCTGATAGACAAAGTCGAAGCCGAGATGGGAAAGGGCGGCCTTTCCTCGGATGTCGCCAGCGTCCGCAGAGGCCGACACGTAGACGAAGTCATCGTCGGCCAGCGCGTCCGCCAGCCAAGGCGCGCGCCGCGACAGGTCGGCTTCATAGGCGTCCACATCAAGGCTGGCATGGGCGGTCTTTCCGCCCAGAATCCGGTCGTTCCACGGCGTCATCCGCAACCGGACGGGCAACGGCTCTTCCAGATATGCGTCTCCAGCCGGAGCCTCACTCATCGGCAGCCCCCCCCGGAGCCTCGATCAACTCGATCAGATGCAGCATCGGTGTCATCAGGAAACAGATCCGGCGGCCGGAAAACGCCACCGCCGGCGCAGGCGGCGCGGTGATCTTCGCGCCCTGACCACACAACGCCTCGACGTCGGCGTCGAACGTGTCGACCTCGAACGCCTGGTGATAGATTTTCTGGCCGCGATCCAGCCAGCCGGACAGAACATCGCGATCCGGCAGAGCCTCCAGAAGCTCCAGGCGCGGTCCGGCGCCGACCAGGAACATCCCGCGCACGCCCTGGATCGGATCCTCGAAAACCTCGCCCTCCTGGACGTATCCGAGGGACGTCCACCCCCGGGCTTCGCGGCTGATGCTGCGTGTGGCGACGCCCAGATGATGGAAACGCCAATCGTGGAGGGCAAGAGGCTGCATGATCAGGCCGATTGGAGGCGAACGACCTCGTCCACGATGGCGTCCAGAGAATCCAGCTTTTCGCTGCTCTCAGGCGAGAAGACGACATTACACCCGTCTTCGATGACGAACAGCATTTCCACGTGCATCAGCGAATCCCATTTCGGTTCGTCGCCGCGGATCACGTTCTCATCGTCAGCGATATCGCGCTTCAGCATGGTCCGGATGATGTTGGCAATTGTGGCCCGGACCTCCGCCCGCGCCACATTATCGATATCGGTCATAAGAATCTCAACCCACTAGACGAGTTATGGTCACTGCATCCGCTAACTTGTCACGCTGCTCGTTTTCCAGAACGGACAGCGGAAGTATAATTTCGCGCAGCGATTCGTCCTCCGCCCCCTCCTCCGTGACCCCTTCCAGCGACCCGCCAGCGATCTTCGCCAGCCACCCCAGCGCCGGCTGGTTGCGGGGGCCATTGCGATACGTGAAGCGCAGTTGTGTGCACGCCGCGCCGATTTGCTTGCCAGCGAACGCGATCGCATCCGCGATCATAATATCCTCCACCGACCTGCCCAAGGCGCGACAACTGACGCAAAGCTCGTCCACTACAAGGGTTTCGCCATCCCGCCGCACATACACCGCACCGACATTGCCGCTGTCCGAAATCCTGTCGGCAAGATCAAACGAGACGACGCAGCGATCCGGCGCCTCGATATAGGCCGCGACATCCGTCTCGCGCAGCCGCTGAAGCGCCAGATTGAACTGGTTCGTCTTGCGCGGGATGTCGCAAAGGCGTTGATACAGGTCGCGCGGGCGAGCCCGAAGCCTGATTTGCGTCCCCATCGCACGAAGATACGCCGCCGGGTCCTGCGGTGCGTCAGCCTGCACCCGCCTGCGTTGTTGCGCCGCACGGATATCAGCGGCCCGGATTGCGTCGGTGGAATCGGTGGAAAACGCGAACAGCCCCGGAAAACGGGACAGATGGGTCGCCGTCAGCGCAGCATCCTCGTTCGCATGCAGGATGGCAAGCCCCGGTATCGCCTCGGCGCACGCCCACAGCTCACCCGGATTGTCGTCCAGAAGCAGGAAGGCGGTCGGGGAGATGTTAAACTCCGCAGCCAACGAGGCGATGTTCTCTCCCTTGCCCGACCAGTTCACGCGCATTCCGGCAATATTGTCCGGCTTCAGGACGAAATCGCCGCGCTCTGCAAACATCCGGTCGACGTCACGCTGTTCATTCTTCGATAGGAAAGCAAGGAGCACTCCCTGCGCTCCCAAATCAGCCAGTGTTTCCTGCAGGAGCCGGTGGCCGGCCGTAATTTCGATACCGCTGGGCCCGTCTTCGCCCAGGACGCCACGATAGAGCGTGTTATCGAGATCGATAGCGATTGCCTTGATGCGCGGAGCGACAACGGGGGGAACCCATTTGAGCCCGAATTCGCGCGCCAGCTCCAGTTGGGCGACACGGCTGAAACGCGTTCCCTGGAATTCCGCTCGCGCGGGATCCAGGAAAGCGGCACCCAATGCGTCGAATGCAGCAGCGGGATCAGCTACATAGACACCCGGCATCGCATTGATCGGCACCAAGGTGGCGGCGGCTATCGGGTCGGACGGCAGCGGGCCGGTCACGATGATCGGCGCGGCAGATTCGGCGCGCAGCGCCGTCAGCCGGTCAGCGAGCCACGCCGTCAGCTCATCCGCCGCCAGGCCGTAGCGTACGAAATCCAGCCACAGAATCTCCACATCCACCGGCCGGTCCCTGCTGACAGATGCGAAGGACAGGCTGTCGTCATAGTCCGACAGCGTCCATTGCGGGCGAAGCCCGGCATAGTTCAGGAACACCGTCGCGGGCGACTGCACAAATTCGAACGCGTGATTGCGGTGGACGCGTAGGCGCACGTCCTGCAACGGCCACGGGGGATCCGTCAGGCCGATCAGCAGCGACCGGTCGAGTTGCGGCGCAAGCACAGCCTGCTGCCAGCGTATGCGTTCGATATTGAGAGACGCGGTTTCCATGTCCGCTCAGGAATTCCCCTCCCGCTCGTCGGAATCGGCCGTGCAGGCCGCGACGAGATATAGTGGCCGCTTCTTCGTCTCCTGGAACGTCTTGCCCACATAAAGCCCGACAATCCCGAGCAACAGGATCTGCAACCCGCCCAAGAAGGCGACCAGCGTGAACAGGCTGGCCCAGCCGTTTGGGTCCATGTTCCAGAACAGCCGCCCCAGAACGGCGATACAACCGGCGACGAAGGACAGCGTGGAAATTACCGCGCCAATGACGACGCCAACATGCAGCGGTCGTTCCGAATAGGCCACGGTGGCCTGGACGGCGAGCCTAATCAGCCGACGCAGATTATAGGACGACTTTCCGGACGGACGGGCGTCGCGATGCGTTGGCTGGTAGCCAACGCGGAAGCCGATCCACTGCATGATCGCGACATAGACGCGCATATGCTCGCGCACCTGGACGAAAGCTTGGTGCGTACGCCGGTTCATGATCCGAAAATTGCCGTACCGCGCGCTGAGCTTCAGACCGGACAGACTGCTCAGGATGCTATTATAGATGTTTGAGGACAAACGCCGGAAAAACGGGTCGCGCCGCACCGACCGCTCGGCAATAACTACGTCGAAATCTTCGTCCACCGCCTTGCGATAAAGCAGGCTGATATCCTCCGGCCGGTCCTGCAGATCGCCGTCCATGACCACGATCCAGTCGGCATCGACGAAATCCAGACCCGCCGTGATCGCATATTGCTGGCCGAAATTCCGGCTGAGCTGAACGCCCAGCACCCGGGAATCCTTCGCCGCTTCTTCGCGGATCCGTGCCCAGGCATCATCGGGGCTGGCGTCGTCGACCAGAATGATGCGATAGTCTTGCGTGATCTCCGACAGTGATGCGTGAAGACGGCTGCACAGCTCCGCGACGAATTCTTCACCGCGATAGATCGGTGCCACCACGGCGAGCGCCGAGGGCATGACGACCCCGCCTGTTCCTTTGCGCCCTGAACTCATCGCTTCTCCAGACAGGCCAGCGCGCTTTCCAGCACGCGGGCGCCGTCGCCCCCCATGTCATAGTAGAGCGGCAACCTCACCAGCTGATCAGCAACGTCGGTCGTAACCGGCAGGTCGCCGGATGTGCGACCGAATTTACGTCCGCCGGGCGCGCTGTGCAGCGGCACATAGTGGAACACTGCATAAACGCCCGCCTCCCTCAACGCCGCCAGAAAGGCCTGCCGGTCGTCCAGATCCCTCAACAGAAGATAAAAAAGATGGCCATTGTGCGAAACATGTGAGGGAATCTTCGGCCTGCGCACCCGTCCCTTCGCCTCAAGATCGGCGAATGCGTCATGGAATAGCCGCCACGTGGCCAAGCGGTTGGCGTTGATCTGATCCAGACGCTCCAACTGCGCCAGAAGGAAGGCGGCGATGATTTCGCTCGGCAGGTAAGACGAGCCGATATCCACCCAAGTGTATTTATCGACCTCGCCGCGAAAGAACTGGCTGCGATTTGTCCCCTTCTCGCGAATGATTTCCGCCCGCTCCACTAAACGCGGGTCGTTCAGCACCAGCGCACCGCCCTCGCCCGATACGATGTTCTTCGTTTCGTGAAACGAAAACGCCGCCATATGGCCGAGCGCACCCGCCGGCCGGCCGCGATAGGTTGAGCCCAGAGCCTGCGCCGCATCCTCAACCACCAGAAGCCCGTGTTTTTCGGCGATGGCGTTGATCGCATCCATCTCTGCCGGCACGCCGGCATAATGCACAGCGAAGATCGCCCTGGTTCGTGGCGTGATTGCGGCCTCGATTTTCTCCGGATCGATATTGATCGTATCCGGCGTGACATCGACGAAGACCGGGATCGCTCCGCGCAGCACGACGGCGTTCGCCGTCGAGACGAACGTGTAGGACGGCATGATCACTTCGTCGCCCGATTTCAGGTCGCAAAGGATCGCGGCCATTTCCAGCGCGCCGGTGCAGGAGTGGGTCAGCAGCGCCTTTGCAACGCCCAACCGGTCTTGCAGCAGCGCGTGGCAGCGCTTCGTGAAGTCTCCGTCGCCGGACAAATGCCGATGCTCCAGCGCCTGGCGAACATAGTCGAGCTCGCTCCCGAGGACGGGCGGACGATTAAAAGGAATCATGTGTTCCCTTTAAAACGGCTATCAAACAGCACTCTGCCGTCCCCCAACACTCCGTCTGACTGACTGGAAAGTAACATTTCGGCAGCCGTCACGGCCCGGAACCAGGTCTGCCTAGGGTGAAACCAATTCAGCTTTTCGACCAGCAACCCATGGTCGGCCGCCAAGGCCGCCACATCGGCTGTTCTGTAACTGTAGCAACCCGGATAGAGCCATCCCGTTTCCCCCCACCCCGGCGGAGACCACGCAGATGAAGCCGAATCCTCGACAATTGCCGTGAACAAAGCCTGGCCCGAGGGCGCAAGCTGACGCGCGATGGCGGCGATCCCTTTATCGAGAAGATCCCGACCCGTGTGCGAAAAAACCGATTGCGCGACAATGAAGTCGAAAATGGAAGGATCATTGGAAAATAAGAAATCGTCTCGCGCGCTGAAGCGCGGGCGCTTGATACGATACAGATCCCAGCCGGATTCATGCTCCAAAGCGTCACGCCACAGATATTCATTCGGTTCGATGCCGAAATAGCGATCAGGCAACAGGTACTGAATAAGGAATCGGCCAGATCGCAGAGAGCCGCAGCCGATATCAAGTAATGTGTGCTCCTCACGCAAGCCCAGCGCCGTCACCAAGCTGAACTGCGTTGCGCCCATGAAATCGTACTGCTGGGGCGGGCCGACATAAGCGCGATAATGAACACTCCCGGGCTTCATCTGCTTGGACGCGGCGACATCATCTTCCAGCGTTATGGTTGCGCCTGCCGCCTTGTCCCGTTCCCGCGTGCCGCCGCTCATCTTGCTAGTTCTCATCCGCCAGCCTGAGAAGATACGCGCCGTATTCAGACTTGGCTTGGCGCTCGCCCAGCGTCCGCAACCAGTCGCGGCCAATCCAGCCGGCCAGGAGCGCCGTCTCTTCCGGACAGCCGATCTTGCGGCCGGTCCGATTCTCGATCGTGCGAACATACTCGGAAGCCTCGATCAGGCTGTCGATCGTACCGGTGTCCAGCCACATGTCGCCCGCGCCCATCCGTGTTACGCGCAGCTTGCCCCGCTCCAGGTACATCCGGTTCAGGTCGGTGATCTCCAGTTCGCCGCGCGCTGAGGGCGTGACCTGCTTCGCCAAGTCACAGACCGAGCCATCGTAGAAATACAGGCCTGTGGCCGCAAAGCGCGATTTTGGCTTTGCCGGCTTTTCCTCGATGCTGATGACATTGTCATCCGCATCGAATTCAATCACGCCATAACGTTCAGGATCTTCGACCTCATAGGCGAAGATCGTCGCGCCGTCGGCGCTTTCGTGCGCCGGCCGGCATAGCTCCCCGAACCCGCGCGCATGAAAGATGTTATCACCCAGGATCAGCACGCCGGGCGCGCCCGCCAGGAACGCCTCGCCAATCAGAAAAGCTTGGGCGAGGCCTTCAGGCCGCGGCTGCTCGGCATATGCAAGCGTAATCCCCCAATCGCTCCCGTCGCCTAGCAACAGTTCGAACATCGAACGCTGCTCCGGCGTGGTGATAATCAGGATTTCGCGAACGCCGACCTGCATCAGGGCGTTCAGCGGATAATAGATCATCGGCTTGTCGTAGACCGGCAACAACTGCTTGGACACGGTCTTCGTCATCGGGTGCAGGCGCGTGCCGCTGCCGCCAGCCAGAATGATGCCCTTCCGCTCCATCACGTGGCCTCCTGCTGTTCCAGTATCGACGCCAAATCGCGGTCCAGCGCCGCGCGCCAGTCCGCCGGTGGTATGCCATAAGCCGTCGCGATCCTCGAACAACCCAGCGCCGAGTTGGCGGGACGCGCAGCCGCCGTGGGGTAGTCCGCAGTCGCGACGGGCACGACATCCGGAACGGTGCGGCCATTCCGCGCCATGCGCGCGAAGATTTCCTCCGCGAAGCCGCGCCAGGTGACCGGCGCATCCGCGTCTGTGAGATTCACATCCCGCCGGCCCAAGGCGACGATGTCGAAGCCTGTGGATTCGCTCCGACGCAGCGCTTCACGCGCGACCTGTCCGGTGGCGCCGAACATCAGGATGGCCGGGCGCGGCATCCTATCCTGCCGCAACGCCCAGCCGCTCGACCTTATGACCGCGATCGAGGATGGAACGCCACCACCATTCATTTTCGAGATACCAGCGGACAGTCATCTCCAGGCCCTCGAAGCCTTTCACCCTTGGGCTCCAGTTCAGTTCGTGATGGATTTTTGCCGCATCAATCGCGTAACGGAAGTCATGACCGGGCCGGTCCTGGACGAAAACGATCAAATCGGCATGCGGCGCACCGTCGGGGCGCAGGCGGTCCATGATTTCGCACAGTGCGCGCACCAAGGCGATGTTCGAGACCTCGTTATCTCCGCCGATATTATAGGTTTCGCCATTAGCGCCCTTCTCAAGTGCGAGTAACAACGCTTCGGCGTGGTCTTCGACAAACAGCCAGTCACGCACATTGCGTCCATCGCCATACACCGGAATCGGCCGACCATGCAGCGCATTCAGTATTACGACCGGAATCAGTTTCTCCGGAAACTGGAACGGACCGTAATTGTTCGAGCAATTCGTTACGATGAAGGGCAGGCCGAACGTTTCGCCCCATGCCCGCACCAGCATGTCGGACGACGCCTTGCTTGCTGAATAAGGAGAGTTCGGCGCATAAGGCGTCGTCTCCAGAAATTTTCCCTCTTCACCCAGCGTTCCATACACTTCGTCGGTCGAGACATGATGAAAGCGGAACCGGGCGCGACGCTCGGCGGACGTCTTGGCAAGATAACGGCGCGCCGCCTGCAGCAATGAATAAGAGCCGACCACATTCGTGCGGATGAATTCGCCAGGGCCGTCGATCGAGCGGTCGACGTGCGACTCGGCCGCCAAATGCATCACTGCGTCCGGCTCATGCTCGGCGAAGACCTTGTCCATGGCGTCTTCGTCTACAATGTCTGCGCGCACCAGAACGTGCCGTGCGTCACCTTCCACCGCGCGCAGGCTGTCCAGGCTGGCCGCATAAGTCAGCTTGTCGACATTTACGACGGACCAGCCGCGATCCAGCACCGCGCGGCGTACGACAGCGGAACCGATGAAGCCCGCGCCACCTGTGACAAGCAATTTCATCGTATCCAGTTCCCCCAGGCGGTCCCTGATTTATGATTCAACCCTTATACACAAAGGGCGAATCAAAATCGGCAAAACGCGGCAGGCGCGCGTCCTTGTCGGAAAGGATCGCTTTCGCCGCTTCCGGCCCCCAGTCAATTCCGAGATCAGGATCGTTCCACAACACGCCGCCATCGTGCTCGCGCGAATAATATGCATCGACCTTGTACACCACTTCGGTATCGTCCGTCAGCGTCATGAAGCCATGCAGAAATCCGGCAGCGACCAACACCTGCCGCCAGTTCTCGGCGCTCAACTCAACACATACATGTTTACCATAGGCAGGCGATCCTTTGCGCACATCCACGACGACGTCGCGGATAGCGCCGCGGGTCACTCTGATCAGCTTGTTCTGCGCGGCCGGAGGCGCCTGATAATGAAGCCCACGAACCGTTCCCGCTGCGCGGGACAACGAATGATTGTCCTGCACGAACTCGATGGATGCCGGCAGGCCTGCATCCCGGAATTGTTCAAAATTGAAGGCCTCAGAAAAGAATCCCCGATTGTCCTCGTATTTCACAGGCTCGAAGATAATCACTCCATCCAGATCAGTCTTATAAGACTTCATGCACCCACCAGATTACGTTGTCGACACGGCCGGCCCGGCCCGCCATATTGGTCTTCCGTGCGCTCAATCTTTGTCGCGGTCACGACATCCCCGATCAGGCAACCTTCCTGAGCCAAAGCGCCCCGCCACCATTTTTCCTGAACGGAGACGCGCTGTTTTCGACAGCGTCCTTGTACCGATGCGCAAAATAATTATTAAAAAATTCAATAACATAATTAGGGTTATGCATTAGAAAAGCTCGCACGATATAGAGCTCGTTCCACGAACGGTTTTGTTCAAGAACCCACTCTTTGGGGTACTCGAACGGATAGAACATATCGTGGATATGAATCGCCACCCCGGGCTTCAGCGTCGGAAGAATCTTAAAAATTTCCCACAAGACGTCGCTTCCGGTTTTCGCCACATGGGTCGAGTCGATAAACAGGATATCGTCGGCCTCAAGGGTTCGGAACAGATCAATATCCACGTCCTGAACATTGGATGGAATTATTGTGCAGCGGCTTCTGTCAGCCTTGGTCATGAGGTCTTCCAGAAGCTGCGGGTATGGTTCGACAAAAGTTACGGACGTACCGCCATCAAGAAAATGATCAATCGTATCCAGCGCACACATTGAGGAAAACCCGGAGCCGATTTCGATCAGGCGTTTCGGCTTCAGGCGCCGGATCATCGTGTAGAGGATTGTGGAATCGCCATAACTATAAGCTGGGTTATCATAATAATAGCGCATCCCCTTCGTCTTCTGATCCGGAAACGGACACTCGCCGGCGAAATTTTCCACATCCGACCAGAACTCCAGCTGCGCTTCGTCGCGCATGTCGATTCCCGGCAATTCCTGGGCGCGATCCACCATGGCCGGCCAGCGCGGTTTGATTGAGGCCGTATCCACGATGGGTGAATAGAAATGGCCTGGAGGCACGAACAGCCGCGCCTTCTCGGCATTGCCGCGAGCCAGCTTGTGCTCCTCAGACTCCACAAAGCGTTGCAAAATCGGCGCGAAAGCCAGCGATTTGTCAGATATTTCCGCGCGCCAGAAGTTCAAATCGTCGTCACTCGGCGCGCGGTGCAGCAGCCCTTCGAACAAATTTCGGATCAGGGCGTCCCTTTTATTTCCAAACACAGAACCCCCCCGGCGGCAAACTTGGCAAATCTGGCGGAAACGTGGTGCTTTTCGCCCAAATGGGCAGGCCATAGCAACCGAAAATATATGGTGGCGCGTCAATCGCCCGCGCGACTCCACTTCAGTGCGGGCCATTCGGAATCCGTCGAGAGATTGGAATTGTACCAGGGGTCGGCGGTCACGGCCTCGCCCCACCGCATGCGCAGCCGGGCGATCTCCCCTAGCAATCGGGGGTGATCCGCAGGTTCGCGCCCGCGCGTTCCCCCTTCCTCGTGAATCAGAACCGCATCAGGCGTCCATACATTCTCAAAGCCTGCCGCGGATACACGCAAACAGAAATCCACATCGCTGAAGCCGATCGGAAACTGCTCCGCGTCAAACCCCCCGACGGCGTCAAAGACGGCGCGCCGGATCATCAGACAAGCCCCGGTCACTGCGCTGACGGTGCGCGTCAACCGCAAATGGCTGGAAGGCCCGGCTTCATGCTCTCGGCCGCCCTTCATGTAGTGTCCCGCAGAACCGCCCATGCCCAGCACCACGCCGCCATGTTGAAGCCGGCCATCGGGATAGAGCAGCTTTGCGCCAACCGCGCCGGCCCAGGGACGCAGCGCTTCACCCGCCATCGCGCGTAGCCAGCCGGGGCGGCCGCCATATACGTCGTTATTGAGAATGAGCAGCGTATCCGCCGTTGCATGCCGAGCGCCCAGATTTATAAGGGCCGAGAAATTGAACGGGCCGGGCGCGTGAACAATGGTCATATCCGGCAGCGCAGCCGCCTGGGCGAACCAGTCCCGCGACCTCTGCTCCACAGAGTTATTATCGACGATCACGATCTGTAGGTCCATTTCCTCCGCCGAGCTGCGCAGGTCAGCGACACATCGCGCCAGCGTCTCGATCCGGTCCCTGGTGGGGATGATCACGCTAATGGCCTGACCATGGGGGACAGGCCAGGAAACCTTCATCTCATCGCCACCCTCGACTTCGCTCCCGGCCTGTCCGATACGATCCAGATGCTGCGCCAGCGCAAGGCGGCGCGCCTCCATCGCTTCGGCTTTCCGGGCTTGGGAAAAGCCCTTCGCCCCCTGGCTGGTGCGCCAGTGATAGGCAATGCGCGGGACATGCATGATGCGTTTTGCGCCCGCGCGTTCAAATACGCGAAGAACCAGATCGTAATCCTGCGCCCCGTCCAGATTTTCCCTCAGACCTCCCATATCGCGGACGACTTCCGTACGGATCGCGGTCAGGTGATTGATATAGTTGCGCCTGTATAAAAGCGCGCGATCAAAGTCCGGCTTGAAATACGGATCACAGCGGCGTCCGAACACATCAAGCTTATCCTCGTCTGTATATGCCAGAATCAGATCAGGCCGCGTATGGAATGCCTCCGCAACGCTAGCCAGCCCATCGGGCGCCAGCATGTCATCGTGATCCAGAAAGCAGATAATGTCGCCCTGTGCGGCCTCCAGGGCCGTATTTGTCGCCGCGGCGACACCGCGGTTCACGGCATGGCGCACCAAATGTACGCGCGGTTCATCCGCGGCCCGCGCAAGTATTGCCATGCTGTCCCCGGACCGGCTGCCGTCATCGCAGATGACAGCCTCCCAGTTTTCGTATGTCTGGGCGTTCAGTGATCGCAGCATTGCCGCGAATGTCCCCGGGACCGGGTTTAAGGTTGGGACGACGACGCTGATTTTCGGGCCATCGATAACAGGCGCAGGCGGGCGGGCGTCATGTATCCGCCGCAGCCAGGGACGGTAATGCGGAAAATGTCCGCGGAAAAAGCCCTTGCGCGCAAGCACGGAACAGAGCGCGACAGATTCGTTGGTCAGAAGCTCGCCAACGCGCGTTTTACGCAACACGACAACATTTCCTGTGCAACGTCACGTCCGCATCTCCGCAGAATGTCCAAAGAAGACGAGAAAGCCAGCGAGCGCCCCATAGCGGTCACCGCACAGAACAATCATATCAATGTCTCCTGCCTTCATCTCCATCCAGGCAAATGCATTTTTGACGTGCCCGCTGGCAGGAGTCATTGCAAGACAGGCGCATAATCTCCCGCATAAACCCTGCATTCGCCATTTCGGGCGTAATCTGGCAGGGGCGATGCATTGCCGGGGCGGAGTATTCACGCCAGACAGGTTATGGACCGGGGGTCCATGCCACGGCTTGCGGGGACGAAGGCGGATCGAGCGATGTGCGGGATTATCGGAATTACCGGCAATGCGCCGGTGGCGGAACGGCTGATCGACGGGCTGCGGCGGCTGGAATATCGCGGCTATGATTCCGCCGGGATCGCCGTGCTCGCCGAAGACGGCGTGCAGCGCCGCCGCGCGCCCGGAAAGATCGCCAATCTCGATGCGATCTGGCGCGCCGATCCAGCTGACGGGACCACGGGGATCGGCCATACGCGCTGGGCCACGCATGGCGTTCCCAACGAGACCAACGCCCACCCCCATGTCGCCGACGGCGTGGTGGTCGTCCATAACGGCATCATTGAGAACTATCGCGAACTGAAAGCGCGGCTGACCGCCGAGGGCCGCGGCTTCGCCACCGAGACCGATTCCGAGATCATCGCGCATCTGATCGCCAGCAACCGCGCCGGCGGCGCAGCGCCGGAAGACGCCGTGCGCCAGGCGTTGGCGGAATTGCAGGGCGCGTTCGCCGTTGTGGTGATGTTCGCGGATGCGCCGGACCTGCTGATCGGGGCGCGGCGCGGCCCGCCGCTGGCGGCCGGGATCGGCGATGGCGAGACCTATCTTGGCTCTGACTCGCTGGCGCTGGCCACGCTGACCCAACGCATCATCTATCTGGAAGACGGCGACATGGCCGTGTGCGCGCCGGGCGGCGTGCGCGTGTTCGCAAACGGCGCGGAAGTGGAGCGCCCGGTCACAGTCGCCAGCGTGCCGGCGATGATGACCAAGGGCAATTACGCCCATTTCATGCTGAAAGAGATTCACGAACAGCCCGAAGTCACCGGCCGCACCCTGACCCGCTATATCGACACCGGAATTGGCGCGGTTGTCCTGCCCGAAGGTCTGGACCTCGCATCGTTCGGACGTGTGGCGATCGCGGCCTGCGGCACAGCCGCCTATGCGGGGCTGACCGCGCGCTACTGGCTGGAACAGATCGCCGGCCTTCCCTGCAACGCCGATATCGCCAGCGAATTCCGCTATCGCCAGCCGGCGCTCTCGCCCGATACGCTGGCCGTCTTCATCTCGCAGTCGGGAGAGACCGCCGACACGCTGGCGGCGCTGCGCTATTGCAAGGAACAGGGCCTGACCACGCTGGCCATCGTCAATGTGGCGGATTCCAGCATTGCGCGCGAAGCAGATGTGGTGATGCCGACTCTGGCCGGGCCGGAAATCGGCGTGGCCTCGACCAAGGCGTTCACCTGCCAGCTTTCGGCGCTGGCCTGCCTCGCGGTAGGGGCGGCGCGGGCGCGCGGGCGCATCGGCGCGGACGAGGAGGCGGCGATGACCCGCACCCTGATCCATGCGCCGGCTTTGCTCAACGCGGCGCTGAAGCTGGAGGGCGAGATCGACGCGCTGGCCGCCGAGCTGACCCACGCCAGCCAGGTGCTCTATCTGGGGCGGGGAACCTTCTATCCGCTGGCGCTGGAAGGTGCGCTGAAGCTGAAAGAAATTTCCTATCTGCACGCCGAAGGCTATGCGGCGGGCGAGCTGAAGCACGGCCCCATCGCCCTGATCGAGGATGGCACGCCGGTCGTGGTGGTGGCGCCGCACGATGCGCTGTTTGACAAGACCGCGTCGAATATCGCCGAAGTGGCGGCGCGCGGCGCGCGGGTGATCCTGATTTCCGATGCAAAAGGTCTGGCGGCGCTGGACAATGGCGTGGCGGCGCGGCTGGCCGCGCCGGAATGCGATCCGCTGATCGCGCCCATTGTCTATGCCGCACCGATCCAGATGCTGGCCTATTACACCGCCGTGCATAAAGGCACCGACGTGGACCAGCCGCGCAACCTCGCCAAGTCGGTGACGGTGGAATAGTGGAACGGCTGCGCCGCGCCCTGGCCGCCCGCGAGGCCGTGACCGGCGTGATCGGACTGGGCTATGTCGGCCTGCCGCTGGCCGCCGCCTGCGCCGGGGCCGGGTTCCGCACCATCGGATTCGACACCGATCCCATGAAGATCGAGCGTCTGTCCCGCGGCGAATCCTATATCGGCGCGGTCGCCTCGGAACAGATCGCTGAATACGGGAAGGCCGGACGCTTTGAGGCCGCGCCGGAATTTTCCCGGCTCGCGGAATGCGATGTCATCGTCATCTGCGTGCCGACGCCGCTGACACGGGGCCGGACGCCGGACCTTTCTTTTGTCGAAGCGACCGCGCGGACCATCGCGGCGCATCTGCGCCCGGGCCAGCTTGTGGTTCTCGAATCCACCACCTTTCCCGGAACGACGGATGAAATCGTCCGGCCGATTCTGGAGGGAAGCGGCCTGCGCAGCGGCCGGGATTTTTTCCTGGGATTCTCTCCCGAACGGGAAGACCCCGGAAACGCCAGCTTCAACACCAGGACCACACCCAAAGTGATCGCCGGGGACGGCGCGGAGGCGGCGGCGCTGATGGAGGCGTTTTACGGCACGGTGGTCGAGCGTGTCGTTCCGGTCTCCTCGACGCGCGCCGCCGAGGCGGTGAAACTGACCGAGAATATTTTCCGCGCCGTCAATATCGCGCTCGTCAACGAATTGAAGGTGATCTACGAGGCGATGGGCGTCGATGTGTGGGAAGTGATCGGCGCCGCGGCGACCAAGCCGTTCGGCTATATGCCGTTCTATCCGGGGCCGGGACTGGGCGGACACTGCATTCCCATCGACCCGTTTTACCTGACCTGGAAGGCGCGCGAGTTCGGTCTGGACACGCGCTTCATCGAGCTGGCCGGCGAGATCAACACGGCCATGCCGTCTTATGTGGTGACGCGGCTGGAGCGCGCTTTGAACGAGGCCCTGTCGCGTCCGCTGGACGAGTCGTCGGTCCTGATTCTGGGTCTGGCCTATAAGAAAAATGTCTCCGACGTACGCGAAAGCCCGGCCTTCGCGCTGATGGAGATTCTGGAGCAGCGCGGGGCCAGAACAGCGTTTCACGATCCGCTGGCCAGCGAGATTCCGCCAACGCGCGAACACAGCGCGTTCACGGGCCGGCGCTCTATGCCCCTGACAGAAGAGACGCTGAAGGAGTTCGACGCCGTTCTGATCGCGACCGATCATGACGCGGTCGATTACCCGCTGGTCTGCGATCATGCGCCGGTGATTGTGGATACGCGCAACGTCATCCGCCGCCTGGGCCTGACGCCGAAAGGGCTGCTGGCGCTGGCCTGAAACGCTGGGCTTGAGCGCGCAAGCGCGCTAGGAGAAGCCGGTTCAAAACGGCAGCCAGGAGCGCGGCATGGCGCGAAAAGGAATTCTTCTGTCGGGCGGCGCGGGCACGCGCCTGCATCCGCTGACGCTGGCCGTCTCCAAACAGCTTCTGCCGGTCTATGACAAGCCGATGATCTATTACCCGCTATCGGCGCTGATGCGCGCCGGGGTGCGGGAGATCGTCATCATCACCACGCCGGAGGACCGGGACGCCTATCGCCGCCTGCTGGGAACCGGCGAGCGGATCGGGGTCGACTTCACCTATATCGCGCAGGAGCGTCCCGAGGGTCTGGCGCAGGCGTTGATCCTGGCCGAAGAGTTCCTTGCGGGCGAGCCCAGCGTCATGGCGCTCGGCGACAATCTGTTTTTTGGCGACGGGCTGGAGCGCAGCATGCAAGCGGCGATGGCGCGCGACAGTGGCGCCACGGTCTTCGGCGCGCAGGTCAAGGATCCGCACCGTTATGGCGTGATTGAATTTGGTGACAATGGCCGTGTGGCCAGCATCATCGAGAAACCGGCGGATCCGCCCTCCTCCTACGCCGTCACGGGCCTGTATTTCTATGATGGCGAGGCGCCGGCGCTGGCGCGGCGGGTGAAGCCCTCGCATCGCGGCGAGCTGGAAATCACCGATCTCAACAATCTCTATCTGGAGCGCGGTGCGCTGCATGTGGAATTGCTGGATGAAAATTTCGTCTGGCTGGACGCAGGCACGCACGCCTCGCTGCTGGAGGCGGCCGAATTCGTGCGCGCGCTGGAAGAACGCCAGCAACGCCGCACTGGCTGTATCGAGGAAATCGCTTTCCGTCAGGGCTGGATCGACGCGAACCGGCTGCGCGAGCTGGCCGCCGCATACGCCAAAAGCCCCTATGGGGAGTATCTGGCTGCGCTGGCCGAACGCACCCCGCCTTCCGGTCCCGGACAAGCGGCGGAACGCGGCGCGCGGCCGCGTCTGGCGGCGGGGGGCTAGGCGAAGGTGGCGTCCATCATTACTCCGCTGGCGATTCCGGACGTGCTGCTGATCCGGCCCGCACGTCATGGCGATGCGCGCGGCTGGTTTTCCGAGATTTTCAACGCGGTGGAGCTGGCCGCGCATGGCGTCGATTTTCATCCTATGCAGGAAAATCTGGCCTTCAGCGCCGAGGCGAACATCGTTCGCGGCCTGCACGCCCAGGCGCCGCCCAGCGCCCAGGCCAAGCTGGTACGCGCGGCGCGCGGCCGGATTTTCGATGTCGCGGTGGATGCGCGCGCCGGCTCGCCGACCTTTGGGCAATGGGCCGGAGTAGAACTTTCGGCGGAAACGGGCGATCAGGTTTTCGTACCCGCCGGTTTTCTGCATGGCTATGCGACGCGCGAGCCGGATTGCGAGGTCGTCTATCTGGTGGACGCCCCCTACGACAAGGCGCGGGAGATTCGTGTGCGGTGGAACGATCCCGGTCTTGGAATCGGCTGGGGCCTGACGCCGGAGGCCGCGACCCTCTCCAACGCCGACCGCGGCGCGGCGCTGTGGGCGAATTTCAAGACGCCCTTCTCCTTTAGGCCCTGAGCACGATGACCGGCCCCCTGCGCATCCTGCAATTCGGCGCAACCGGGCAACTCGCCCGCGCCATGATCGCGCGCGCGCCGGGCACAAATGCGGAGATCACGGCGCTGGGCCGCGCCGCCGCCGATCTTTCCACACCCGGCGCGGCGGCGCGCAGGATCGCGGACGCGGAGGCCGATCTGGTGCTGATCGCCGCGGCTTATACAGCGGTGGACAAAGCCGAAACTGAAGAGTCGCTGGCGCACCGGATCAACGCGGAGGCGCCGGGCGAGATCGCCGCCGCCTGCGCCGCGCGCGGCCTGCCTCTGGCGCATGTCTCCACCGATTATGTGTTTTCCGGCGCGGCGGGCCCGGCCTGGCGGGAAGATGACAACACCGCGCCGCTGAACGCCTATGGCCGCACCAAGCTGGCGGGCGAACGCGCCGTTCTGGCGGCCCATCCACGCAGCGCGGTAATCCGCGCATCCTGGGTGTTCGCGGCGGAAGGGCGGAATTTCGTGACAACCATGCTGCGCCTCGCCGAAACGCGCGAGGAGATCGCGGTGGTCAGCGATCAGCACGGGCGCCCAACATCGGCGAACGATCTGGCCGGAGCGATCCTGGCGATGGCGCCGCGTCTGGTCTCCGGCGAGGGACCGTATGGCGTTTTCCATTTCGCCAACGCGGGGGCGACAGACTGGGCGGATTTCGCCGAGGCGATCTTCACGGAGGCGAAACAGCGCGGCCTGCCCTATGCGCGCGTGCGGCGCATCCTGACCCATGACTATCCCACCCCCGCGAAGCGGCCGGAAAATTCCGTGCTGGATACGGCAAAGATCGAGGCCGCCTACGGAATCGCGCCGCGTCCCTGGCGCGATGCGCTGGCCGGGGCGATGGACGCTATCGCAGCGGGCGCGTCTTCGCCGGGCGGGTAAAGGGCGCGACGGGATTCCATTCCAGCAACAGGTCGGCGCCCGGTTTGGCGGCGGTTTGTAATGCGCGCCGGTCAGCCAGAACCGGACCCATGCCGCGCAGCGCGTCGCGAAGGCCGCGCAGGGCCGGACGCGCGCTGCCCCGCATCGCATTGAGAAACAGCAGACCGGCGATCATCGCAATGTGCAGGGGCAGAGCGTATGGCAGCCAGCGCACGGGCATGTTCTTGGCGAAGGCCCAGACCGTGTTGCGGAAGCCGTGATAGATGGCGAAATCCGAATGCCGCCCGCCGGAGGTGGCCGAGCCGACATGCCGCACACGCGCTTTCGCGGCATGGATGGTGCGATGGCCGGCGAGGCGCAGGCGGAACGCATAGTCCACGTCTTCGTAGTAACAGAAGAATCGTTCGTAGAAGCCGCCGAGCGCGAGGAAGGTCTCGCGGTCATAGAGCGCGGCGGCGGCGCAGGCGCCGAACACTTCGCAATCGTCTCGCGGCGCCTCGTCCACGCTTCTTCCGAACAGACCGCGCCACGCCAGGCCGCTGACATGGCAGACATCCCCCGCCCCATCGAGCAGCGACGGATCCTCGTCCTTCACCTGAAGCGAGCCCGCCGCCGCCGCGCCATGGCGCTCCGCCGCCGCGACCAGTTGCGCCAGCCAGTCCGGGTCTGGAATTGCGTCGGGGTTGAGCAGTGCGAGCCAGCGCCCGCGCGCGCTTCGCGCCGCCAGATTATTGCCGCCGGAAAAGCCAAGATTGGCCCCGGCGCGGATGACGCGGGCATTGTCCGGAAGAACGATGTGGTCAATCTCGCGCTGCGGCGATTCGTTATCGACCAGGATCAGCTCGAAATCACGAAACTCCTGCGCCGCCAGACCGTCCAGACAGCGGCCGATCACGGCGCCGGAATTATAAAGCACCACGATCACGCTGACTCTGGGCGCGGATTGCGCCATCGCGCTCACCACAGGCGCGAGGCGATGCGCGGCTCGCCGGGGCCGGGTTCTTTCGGCTGCGGGAACAGGCGGTCGCGCAGGCGCGCGCCCCGCACCAGAACCGGCCGCTCGAATGCGCGGAACGACAGGCGCGCCAGCCGGATGCAGAGCAGCGTGGAGACAATCGCGATGGCGAAATTATCCCACGGCCCCGCGAAGAAGTCGTTCCACACGCGATAGATCGCCGCCAGCACCAGAAAATGCAAGAGATAGAGCGAGTAGGACCAGTCACCGAGCGCCACCATGAAATCCGGCGCGCGGCGGCGCTCGTCGATCTCCACGCACACCGCGCCATAGACGACCAGAGCGCAGGGCAGGCCATAGGCGGCGGCGCGGCGCCAGAAATCATTGAACGATTCCGGCTCTGGCGGGCCGAGCCAGAGACTGCCCAGCACAAAGCCCGCCGCGCCCAGGGCCAGCGCCGCCCAGCCGAAACGGCGGCGGCCAGACACGACCAACAGCCCGGCAAAGGCGCCGAGGATGAATTCCAGCGTCAGCGGGCTGAACACCAGCCAGGTCACGGCGTTGACGTCCGCCACGCCTGCGAGCCATGCGAGCGGGATCAGCGCCGCCCAGACACAGAGCAGAAACGGCAGCGCCCGCTGCGGCGCGAACAGGAACAGCGTGAAGACGAGGTAGAAATACAGCTCGTGCGTCAGCGTCCAGCCGATCTGCAAGAGCGGCAGCGACGGCGTCATCGGCCACAGGGTCAGCGAAGGCAAAAGCGGCGATTCCGCAAAGCGCGCCGCCGTCTCGCCCAGCGCCAGAACGCCCAGAATGGCGATGGCGGTAAACAGCCAATAGGGCGGATAGATTCGCCAGGCCCGGCTGAACAGAAAGGCGCCCGCCTCGCGCGGGCGGCCGAACCGGCCGCGCGTCACCAGCACCATCACAAAACCGGAAACGGCGAAGAACAGGTCCACCCCGGCGAAGCCGTAGGTCAGCAATGCCGGCAGGGCCGGGGCGAACGCGGTGCTGGCCTCAAAGGCGTAGAGATGCGAGACCAGCACAGCCAGCGCCGCGACCGCCCGCACCGCCTGGATATTGACGATCTTCCCGTCCATTCCGTATCCGCCGGTCACCCCTTCCGCGCCGGCGCGCCGCCATGCACGGGTGCGTGAACGGCGGCTGCGCGCGCTTGACCTGCCTGCCCCGGCTCTGCAATGCAAGCCGCATGACCCGCCTTGCCGCCCTTCCCGCTTTTGTGCTGGCCCCGCTGATGCTGGCGGCCTGCGGACAGAACGCGCCCGAAACCAGAAGCGAGCCCGGCGCGCCGGAATCGCTGGCCCCCTTCGCCGTGGGCGAGATGGCCGATTTTCAGGCCACAAATGACGGCGGCCCGCCGCCGGAAGTGACGCTGACCGGGGCCGGCGGCGCGACCTATGCGCTGACCGAAACGTTTGGCGCGAACGCCACGCTGGTCAATCTGTGGGCGACCTGGTGCGCGCCCTGCGTGGTCGAGATGCCGGCGCTGAATGAATTGCAGCGCGATTACGGGGCGCAGGGTCTGGCGGTCGTGGCCATCAATCTGGACAACGAGGCGCAGAAGGGTCTGGATTTCTACGAGCAGCGCGAGCTGGAATCGCTCGGCTTTCATCACGACCCGGTCCTGATCGCGCCCAGCCTGTTTGAAACGCAGTCCCTGCCGCTGACCGTGATCTACGATTCCCGGGGCGTGGAGATCGGCCGCACCTGGGGCGCGCCGGACTGGGCCGGCCCGGAGGGCCGCGCGCTGATCGAGGCGGCGCTGGCGATGGGCCGGGCCGGCGGCGCATCCTGAGCGGCGCCCCGCAATAAACGAGCCATAACAACCACCTCGTAACAATCCGCAATGCATTGTGCGCGTGCGGGGCTGGACGCGCGCGGGCGCGGGCGGCATGAGACGCCCCGGCCCGGAAATCACCCGCGGAGAGTTTCCCGTACATGATGCCTTTCATTGACCTCGCCGCCCAGCAGGCGCGCATCCGCGACCGGATCGACGCCGCCATCGCGCGCGTGCTGGATCACGGCCAGTATGTGAACGGGCCGGAGGTGAAGGAGTTCGAGGCGCGGCTTTCAGACTTCGCCGGCGTGAATCACACAATGGCCTGCGCCAACGGCACGGCGGCGCTGATCCTGCCGCTGCTGGCATGGGACGTGGGCGCCAATGATGCGGTGTTCTGCCCCAGCTTCACCTTCGCCGCGACGCCGGAGGCCGTAATGCTGGCCGGCGGACAGCCGGTGTTCGTCGATGTGCGGCCCGATACGTTTTGCATGGACGCGGAGAGCCTGTCCCGCGCCGTGACCCAGGCCATCGCCGCGGGCCTGACGCCGCACACCGTGATCGCCGTCGACCTGTTCGGCCAGACGGCGGACTATCCCGCGATCCGCGCCGTATGCGACGCGCACGGGATGCGGCTGATCGCCGACGCGGCGCAGGGCTTCGGCGCCACGCTGAACGGCCGCATGGCCGGGGCCTGGGCCGACGCTGTCTGCGTCTCTTTCTTCCCGGCCAAGCCGCTGGGCTGTTACGGCGATGGCGGGGCGGTGCAGACCAACGACGCCACGCTGGACACGCTGCTGCGCTCGCTGGCCAATCATGGCGCTGGCGCCGAGCGCTATACGCATGAGCGGATCGGGACCAATTCGCGTCTGGATACGATCCAGGCCGCCGTGCTGCTGGAAAAACTGGCCATCTTCCCGGAAGAGATCACGGCGCGGAACCGCATCGCCGCCCGCTATGGCGCGAAACTGGCCGGCGCCGTGACAACGCCCGCGGTGATTGAGGGCGGGGTTTCGACCTGGGCGCAGTATACGGTGCTTCTGGCGCCTGGCGAGCGCGCGCCGGTCATGGTTGCGCTGCGTGAATCGGGCATCCCCAGCGCGGCCTATTATCCCGGCCCGCTGCACCGTCAGGCGCCCTATGCAGACGCCCCGGTGGAATCCAGCGCCCTGCCTGTGACAGACGGTCTGGCGGAGCGCGTGCTCAGCCTGCCGATGCACCCCTATCTTTCAGACGCCGATCAGGACCGGATCACGGACACGCTGCTGCGCGCGCTGGACAATGTGCGCGGCGCCGCGCCCCGGGCCGCCGTCATCTGACCGCTGCGATCTGATCGCCGCTTCTCTACCGATACGTCACCACGGCCAGATTGACCCGGCCGTGATTGTCGAACACCAGCGTCTGCGCCGCGTTCTGGCCGCGATGGTTGCGGTAGGTGATGGTGAGCGAGCGCGAGCCGATATAGACGCGGTCTAGCACAAAATTGATTTCCGGCGCGTCTTCCAGCGCCTTGCGCCAAAACGCTTCCAGCGCCGGCTTGCCGATCAGGCAGGGATCGGCGCGGCCGGTCACCGCCTCGATGCGCGGCGAGTAATAAACAACTTCATCGGCGTAATGCGCGGCCACCTTGTCCAGATCACGCGCGTTCCACGCCGCGATCCAGTCGGCGACAAACGCATCCGCTGCACCTTCCTCGATCATCGCCCCCCCCAGGATTCACCGCCGTCACCACCGCCCCAGCCGGCCGGCCGGCCGGGGAACGCATCTGCCATGCGTTTGTAGAGAATGTCGATGCCCTCGCGCCGGTCGGGATCGGCCGCCCCTTCCGGCTTGATAGAACGGCTGAGAAGCGTATAGGCCGGATGCGCGGTGAAGAGCTGGCTGAAGATCATCTTGTGCGCGCGCACGCCGGGCAGGTGTTCATAATCGTCCGCATAGGGAAACGGCGGCAGGAAGTCGAAAATCGCCAGCACGCCGCCATCGGCCAGCACCCGGTCGGCCTCCTCCACACAACGGAAATAATCCTGTGGATCGACCAGGTAGAGGCTGAAGCCGAAAATCACGAGGTCGAACATGCCGTCCTCGAACTGGAGATGGTCGGCGGCGCCGACCTCCAGCTTCAGCTTCGGGAAGCGCTTGCGCCCGTCCTCGATGGCCTTCGCGGACGGGTCGATCCCGTAACCCTCGGCCCCCAGGCGCTGGGACAACACGGCGGGCCGCCAGCCATTGGCGCAGCCAATCTCCAGCAGCCGCCTGGGCTGGAGAGCCAGCGCCTCCATCGCATTGACCACAATATCGTTTTCGGGATGGCCCAGACGCGCGACATTGCGGGCGAACCAGGCGTCGCCCTCGCCTTCCAGGAAGGCGCGTTTTTGCGATCTGGGGAGGTCCTGGGCCACAGCTTACCTTTCATTAACCAAAACAGATTCGACTCCCTCCGGTCCAGAGGCCCGCCGCGGACAGGGCGCGGCAGGCCTTCTTGCAGAGGATTTTCGGCATGACGCCCGGTTTCCAAGGCTCGTGCATGCGCAGCCTGCCACGGCGGCGCCTGCGCGCCAATCGCCGAGCCAGAGCATGAGCGGCTTTCTGAACGGCAAAACGATTCTGGTCACAGGCGGGACAGGCAGTTTCGGCCACGCTTTCGCCGCTCATGCTCTGGCTGAGCACCGGCCGAAAAAAGTCGTGGTGTTCTCCCGCGACGAGTTCAAGCAATACCGGATGGCTGCAAAATTCGGCGATCATCCCGCTCTGCGATTCTTCATCGGCGATGTGCGCGACGCCGAACGTCTGGATTTCGCCATGAAAGACGTGGACCTCGTGTTCCACGCCGCGGCGATGAAACAGGTGGTCGCCAGCGAATACAATCCGATGGAATGCATCAAGACCAATGTTCTGGGCGCGGAGAATGTGATCCGCGTCGCGATCCGGCGCGGCGTGCCCAAAGTGATGGCGGTTTCGACAGACAAGGCAGTGAAGCCGATCAATCTCTACGGCGCCAGCAAGGCGTGCATGGAAAAGATTTTCGTGGCCGCGAACCATATGTCCGGCGCACAGGACACGCGCTTTTCCATCGTGCGTTACGGCAATGTGATCGGCAGCCGCGGCAGCGTTATCCCGGTGTTCCTGAAACAGAAGGAAACGGGCAAACTCACCATCACCGATGAGCGTATGACGCGGTTCTGGCTGCGCATCGAGGATGGGGTGAAATTCGTGGTTGACTGCGCCCGGCTGATGAAAGGCGGCGAGACCTTTGTGAAGAAGGTGCCCTCGATGCGTATCGTCGATCTGGCCGACGCGCTGTGCCCCGATTGCGAACGGGTGATAATCGGCATCCGTCCCGGCGAAAAGCTGGACGAGGCGATGGTGTCGGAGGAGGAAAGCAGCTTCGCTTATGAATTCTCCGACAAATTCGTGGTGATGCCGCAGATCAAATTGTGGGACCGGGAGGAAGAGCCCGTATTTGAGGGCGAAGCGGGGCGCAGGGTTGCGCCGGGATTTTCCTATACCAGCGCCAATAATGCCGACTGGCTGTCGGTCGATAACATCCTGAACCTGATCCGCGAGACCGAGGTTGTCGACGAATAGCGCCAGCGCCGGCAAGGCCGCCCTCGCGGCGGCTATTCAGAAGACGGGCGCCGCGCCGGCGCCGCGAATATTGTCCTATGGCCGCCATTCTCTGTCGGAAGAGGACATCGCGGCGGTTCTGGAGGTGCTACGCGGCGACTTTCTGACGCAGGGGCCGGCGGTTCCGCGGTTCGAGGCCGCGCTGGCGGACTATGTGGGCGCGCGCCACGCCATCGCCGTTTCCAGCGGCACGGCGGCGCTGCATCTGGCGTGTCTGGCCGCCGGACTGGGGCCGGGAGACGCCGGAATCACCCAGCCCCTCACCTTTGCCGCCAGCGCAAATTGCATGATCTATTGCGGCGCGCGGCCCGCCTTCGCCGATGTGGACGCCGCGACGTTGGGCCTTTCCGGCGAGACGCTGCGTGCAGGCCTCGCCGCCGCGCCTGAGGCGAAGGTCGTGATTCCCGTGGCCTATGCGGGCCTCTCCACGCTGGATGCGGCGCTCGCGCAGGCCGCGGGCGGGCGCATGATTATCGAGGATGGCTGTCATGCGCTGGGCGGAACGCGCCCCGATGGAAGCAAAGCCGGCGCGGGCGGCCTCGCCGCCATGACCTGTTTCTCGTTCCATCCGGTCAAGCCGATCACCACCGGCGACGGCGGCGCCATCACCACAGACGATGACGATCTGGCGCACCGCCTGCGTCTGCTGCGCAATCACGGCGTGGAGCGTGACGCGGCGCGCTTTTCCGGCGAGGAGCGCGGCCCCTGGGTCTATGAGCAACAAGCCCTGGGCTTCAATTATCGCATGACCGACATCCAGGCGGCGCTGGGCGTCTCGCAAATGGCGCGGCTGGACGATTTCACCGCGCGCCGCCGCGCCATCGCCGCGCTATATGACGCGGCGCTGGCCGGGCTGGAGGGCGTAGCGCCCGTGCAGGCGGCGCCGGAGATGCGCACGCGCTCTTCCTGTCATCTCTATGCCGTGCGGATCGACTTTGCGAAGCTGGGCCGCACGCGGGCGGAGGTGATGCAGGCGCTGCGCGAAGACGGGATCGGAACGCAGGTGCATTACATCCCGGTCTATAAGCATCCGTTCCACCGCGATCACGTGCCGGACGGGGTCGCGCGCTGCGCCAATACCGAGGCCTATTACGCGCAGGCGCTGAGCCTGCCCTGTTTCCCGGACATGACGGATGCCGACGTGGAGCACGTCGCCATGGCGCTGGCCAGAACATTGGGCCTGGGATGAAGACAATCGCCGTCATCCAGGCGCGGACGGGCAGCACGCGCCTGCCCGGCAAGGTATTCGCCGATATCGCCGGGCGCACGATGCTGGAGCGTGTGACAGAGCGGACCCGGCGCGCCGCGCTGGTCGATGAAATCTGGATCGCGACCACGACCGAACCGGCGGACGATGTGATCGCGAGCTGGTGCTCAGGGCGCGCCATTCCGGTCTATCGCGGGTCTGTCGATGATGTTCTGTCCCGCTATGCCGCCATCGCACGCCAGAACACGGCGGACGCCATTGTCCGCATCACGTCCGATTGTCCGATGATCGACCCGGACGTGATCGACGCTGTGGTCGCGGATTTCCATCGCGGCGGCGCCGATTATGTCAGCAACACGCTGGTCCGCTCCTGGCCGCGCGGTCTGGATGTGGAGACGATCCGGCCGGCGGCGCTTCTGGCCGCCGGGGCCGAAGCGGAAGAGGATTACGAGCGCGCGCATGTAACCGCCTTTCTGTATCGCCGGCCTGAGCGGTTTGTGTTGCGGAACGTTCCCGGCCCGGACCGCGGCGATGCGCGCTGGACGGTGGACACACCCGCCGACCTGGAACTGGTGCGGGCCATGTACGCTGCGCTGGGCGAGGATTTCACCTGGGAACAGGCGCTGGCGCTATACGATTCCCGGCCGGACATCGCCGCGCTGAACGCCGGCGTGGAGCAAAAACCGCTGGAAGCCGGCTGAGCCAGGCGCGCTTCCTGATAGGATGGCGCCTGATTCGGGAGGCGCCCGCATGACTGGCGGGAGTGCGGCCCTTCCGGCGCGGAGACGATGACATGACGCGCAGCCCGGACATGACCCGGCCCAATGTCCTGATGACCGGCGCGGCGCAATCGGCGCCGCTGGCGCGCGCCTTCGAGATCGCACTGGCCGGGCGCGGCATGGTGATCGACGGCGGCGATACGCTGGACGCCAGGGCGCTGATGGCGCTGTGCGAGGCGCGCGGCGCCAGGCTCGTGGTTCCCACACGCGACGCGGAGCTGCCATTCTTCGCGCTGCACCGCCCGGCCTTTGAGGCGACGGGCGTGCGCGTGCTGGCGCCCTCGCCCGAGAGCGTGCGCGCCTGCCAGGACCGGCGCGAATTCAGCCGGATGCTGGAGCGCTATTCCTATCCCTCCATCCCGATCCTGAATCCCGCCACGCCCGGCCATGATTTTCCGCTGTTCGCCCGGCCTGCCAGCGGCGCGGACGCGGCGCGGGCGCGTCGCATCGAGAACGCGGATGATCTGGCCGCGTTGCGCGAAGACGAGCTGCTGCATCCGCTGATCGAGGCGCCGGAGATCAGCATCGACCTGCTGATGGATCTGGAGGGCGGGCGGCCGGTGCAGGCCGTGGCGCGCGAGCGCGTGCTGGTCGTCGGCGGCGAGTCGAAAGTAACCAGGGTGATCGACGCGCCGGAAGCCGAAACCCTGGCCATGCGCATCGGTCAGGCGCTGGGTCTTGTGGGGCACAACACGGTGCGGGCCTTCCTGCACCCGGAACAGGGGCCGATCCTGATTGCCATCAATCCGCGCTTTGGCGCGGGGTCGGGCGCCTCGATCGCCGCCGGGCTGGATTCGCCCGTACGCATTCTTCAGATGCTGGCCGGCGAAGACGCCGCTTATGCGCCGCGCAAAATCCGCCTGGGCGAGACGCTGTATCGCGCCGACCGCGAGTTGATCGTGCCGGGCGAGACGCCGTGACGCTGGCCGGAGTCCGGGCGCTTTTGATCGGTCTGGACGACACGCTGTTTCCTGAAAGCGCGTATGTGGACAGCGGCCTGCGCGCCGCTGCGCTGGCGCTGGCCGCCCGCGCGGATCTGCACCCCGAGGACGTGCTGGCGCGGCTACGCTACGAGCAGAGGGGTCTGGGCCGGGAAGGCGCCTTCGCCCGCGCCTGCGCCTGGTTCGGCGCCGGGCCCGCGCCCGTGGGCGCGATGCAGGAGGCTTATGACACGCACGCACCGGCGCTGCGCCTCTATCCGGGCGCGGCCGAGGCGCTGGAGCGTCTGCGCGCGCGCTATCGTCTGGCGGTGGTGACGGCGAGCGATCCGGCCGTGCAGCGCGGCAAAATCGAATCCCTGCGTCTGGCGGAGCGCGTGGACGAGATCGTGGTCTGCACCGCCATGACAGAGGGGCTGGCGGAGGCGGCGCAGCGTCTGGAGGTCGCGCCCGGCGAATGCCTTGTGGCCGGCGCCGATCCCTATCAGGACGGGCTGGCGGCGCGCGATTTCGGCGCGCCCTTCTGCCGCGTGCTGACGGGCCGCTTCGCCGATGTGGAGGTGGGGCCGGAGCCCGCCTTGCGCCTCGCCGTCTTCGCCAATCTGCCGGATGCGCTGGAGCGTCCGGCATGAACAGAAACGCCGGCATCCATGACGTCCTGATTCTGGCGGAATGCAGCCCGGAATTCGGGATGGGCCATCTCAGCCGTCAGCTTGTGCTGGCGCAGGCGCTGGCCAAGCGCGGCGCATCGGTGCGCTTCGCTTTGACCTCGCCGCACGGCCTTGCCCATACCGGAGACTTTCCCGCCGCGCTGGCGGCGGAAGCCGCCCCCACGGACGGCCTGCTGATCGTCGATGGCTGGCGCATCGGCGCGGAGACCATCGCGCCATTCGCCGCAAAGGCGCGGCGGACCGTGCTGATCGACGACACGGCGGACCGGCCCCGGCCCGGCAACGTGCTGGTGAATTTTCAGCTCTATGCGAAGGACTGCGACTATTCCGCTTATCCCGCGCGCACGCGCCTGCTTGGCCCGGAATATGCGCCAATCCGGCCCGGCTTCGCCGCTTTGCGCGCGCACAACCAGCGGAGCGAACCGCGCGTGCTGATGAGTTTTGGCGGCGGCGCGACGGGTGCGCTCGGCTTCGCGGCGGCGCGCGCGCTGGCGGCGCGGTTTTCCGGCCCCGTCGATCTGGCGCTGGGGGCGCTGGGCCCGGCCCCAGACGCCGCCCTGCCCGCCCTGCCCGGCAATGTCAGCGTGCATCGCGGCGCCGACATGGTGGTGTTGATGGCGCGCGCCACGCTCTACGTGGGTGGGCTGGGCACGAGTTTTCTGGAGGCGCTGACCGCCGGCCTTCCTTGTGTTGGCGTTATCGCCGCGCCCGATCAGGCGCGCGCGGCGAAGGCGGCGCGGGCGCTGGGCCTGCGCGTTCTGGAAACGCCGGACGCGGACGCCATCGCAGAGGCGGCGCTGGCGGCCATGGCCGACCCCGCCCCGCCGCCGCTCCCGCTTTATCCGGATGGCCTCGGCGCGGCGCGGCTGGCCGATGCGCTTCTGGCCGCCGACTCAGGCTAGAAACAGCGCATGGAGCCCGCCCAGCCCATCGCCAGCAACGCCGAGACGGCCGCCATCTCCATCGCCGGATGCAAGATCGGCGCGGGCGCCCCGCCTTATGTGATCGCCGAAATGTCCGGCAATCATAATGGCGATATCGGCCGGGCGAAGGCGCTGATCGACGCCGCGAAGGCCGCCGGGGCCGACGCGGTAAAGCTGCAAACCTATACGGCGGACACAATCACCATCCGCTCCGACCGGCCGGAATTCCGCATCACGGGCGGACTGTGGGACGGCCGCACGCTGCACGAGCTGTATGACGAGGCGCACACGCCCTGGGACTGGCACGCGGCGCTGTTCGCCCATGCGCGCGCCATCGGCATTACGGTCTTTTCCAGCCCGTTCGATGACAGCGCCGTGGACCTGCTCGAATCGCTGGACGCGCCCGCCTACAAGATCGCCTCGCCCGAGATCGTCGATTGGGGCTTGCTGGAGCGCGTGGCGCGCACGGGCAAGCCGGTGATCGTCTCCACCGGCATGGCCAGCGACGCGGAGATCGGCGAGGCGCTGGGCGTGCTGCGCAATGCCGGGACGCGCGAGCTGCTGCTGCTGCACTGTATCAGCGCCTATCCCGCGCCGCTGTCCGACGCGAACCTGGCCCGGATTCCCTATTTGCGCGCCCGCTTTGGCGTTCCTGTTGGCCTGTCGGACCACACAATGGGGGCGCAGGCGGCGCAACTGGCCACGGCGCTGGGCGCGGCGGCGGTGGAAAAGCATTTCACGCTGGCCCGCGAGGATGGCGGCGTCGATGCGGCCTTCAGCCTGGAACAGCAGGAGCTGGCGGATTTCGCCGCCGCCCTGCGCGAGGCGCACGCGGCGCTGGGCTCGGCGGAGACGGAGATCGCGCCCTCAGAGGCCGCGACGCTGCAATTCCGCCGCTCGCTCTATGTCGTCAAGCCGCTGAAAGCGGGCGAGACGCTCACGGAGGCGCATCTGCGCTCGATCCGTCCCGGCGCGGGTCTGGCGCCGCGGCATCTGCGCGAGCTGATCGGCCGGCGCGCGGCGCGCGATATTCCGGCGGGCGTTCCCGCCGACTGGTCGATGGTGGAGCAATAACGGCGCAGGCTCTGGCCTTGCCGGACACGATGGACGATAGTGCCGCCATGCCCGGGCCATCCATAACAACCAGAGCCGTGCGCGCGGGATTCGCGGTGCTCGCCGCCGCATTGCTGTGCGGCTGCGGCGTGCGCGGCGCACCGGCCCCCGCGCCGCCGGTTTTCGGCGAAACCGACCTGCCGCCCGGCCCGCCCCGTCCCTATGCCCGCCGCGACCGCGGAACCTATTCCGCCGCCTTCGCCGCCACGCTGGGCATCATGCCGGCGGAGCCCGAAGAGGTGGATTTCCCGGAGACTCTGGACGAGCCGGACCCTGATCCGGACCCGTTCTTTCGGTAGACGTTCCTGTCCGCAGCCTTACATGAAATTGACATGCGCAGCGGCCGGAAAAGCCTGATAGTCTTTTCCTGATGAGGTACGACGCCCCGAAACCGGATTCAGCCGAGGCCCGGTTCGCCCGCGCGCGCGCGCTGGCCCATGCGGCGCTGGTCTGGGAACGCTGGGGCCCCGCGCTGCTGCCGGGGGCCTTGTTCCTGTTGCTGTATGTTACGTTGGCCCTGTTCGGCGTGTGGGAGGCGCTGGGCGACCCTTGGCGGCTGCTGGGCCTTTTGGTCACGCTGGGCGGCGGGGCGGCGGCGGCCATTCCGCATCTGCGGCGCACGCGGACAGTCTCGCTGGACGCCACGCTGCGCCGGGTCGAACAGGATTCGGCGCTGGAAGGCCGCCCGTTCGAGGCGCTGACCGATACGCCCGCCGCGATGCGCGCCGACAGCGAATTGTGGCGCGCGCATCTGATGCGCATGGCGGCGATGGCCGGCCGCGCCCGCGCCCGCCAGCCGCGCGCGGCGCTGGCGCGCACCGACCGGTTTGCGCTGCGCATCGGGGCCGTGGTCGTGCTGCTGCTCGGCTTCGCCTGGGCCGGGGGACAGGGCCCGGCGCGGATCGCCGACGCCTTTATGCCGGGATTTATGGAAGGCGGCGGCGTGGAGCCGGTCGTGGACGCCTGGCTCCAGCCGCCTGACTATACCGGCGCCCCGCCGATCTTCCTCACCGGCCGCCCCGACGCGGCGACCGTTTTCCGCGCGCCGTCGGGGTCGGAGCTGACCGTGCGCGTTTCCGGCGTGCGCCGTCCGCCCGCGGCGCGGGTGCGCGACGATGACGGGGGCCGGCGCCTGCGCTTCGAATCGCTACAGGACGATGTGCATGAAGCAAAGGATGTGCTGTTTACCGACGCCGAGCTGACGGTGCGCCGTGCAGGAAACTGGACCATCGCCGCCAGTCCCGACCGGCCGCCGCTGGTCCAGTTCATCGAAGCCCCGGCGCCGCGCGACAACATGCTGGCCTTCAGCTATCGCGCCGTGGACGATTACGGCGTCGAGCGTCTGCATCTGGTCCTGTCGCTGGAAGACGCGCCTGAGGAAACTGAGGAAATCGTCATCGACCTGGGCGGAACCGCGCCGCGCGACCTCGAAGGCTCGCCGGCGCTGGACCTCACCGAACACCGCTGGGCCGGAAGGCGCGCGCAAATGCGCCTGCGCGCCGTCGATGCGCTGGGTCAGGAGGGCTGGAGCGAAACCGTCACGGCGCGGATTCCGCAGCGCATTTTCCTGTCGCCGCTGGCCAGGGCGGTGGCGGAACAGCGCCAGCTCCTGATGAACGAGACCGCGGATTACGCGGCGCTCGAAGACCTGACGCCGAGAATCCCCGAGGACGCGGCCAATCCGCCGCAGTTCTGGGAGGAAGACCCTTCGCGGCGCATCGACCGCGCGCCCGAAGGCGTGCGCCGGACCGCCGACATGCTGGGCGCGACGCTGATCGGGGCCGAGCGCTATTTCGATGATTATGTCGTCTATCTCGGCCTGTCCCATGCTCGCAGCCGCATCCAGTTTGCGCGCGAGCAGGCGGAGCTGGAGGACATTCCGCCTCTGCTCTGGCGCATCGCGCTGCGCGTGGAAATGGGCGATCTGGCCGACGCCGAGGCCGCGCTGCGCGCCGCCGAACGCGCCCTGCTGGAGGCCCTTGCGCGCGGCGCTGACCCCGACGAGCTGAGCCAGTTGTTCGATACGTTCCAGCAGGCGATGAACCGCTATATGGAGGCGCTGGCCCGCGAAGCCATCGAACAGGGGCGCGTGACCCAGGCCCCCGATGGCGGCGGCATGGCCGGCATGAACATGAACAGCATCCAGGATTTGCTGGATGCGATCCGCGAAGCCTCCGAGCTGGGCGACGAGGCCGGCGCCCGCGCCGCACTGGCCGCGCTCACCGAAATGCTGCGCAATATGGAAATGCAGATCGCGCTGGGCGGTGGCGGCGGCGATGGACAGCAGCGCAACACGCCCGAAAGCGAAGCCATGCGCAACGCGCTGAACGATCTGGCCGACATGATCGGCGATCAGCGCGAACTGATGGACGATACGCTGCAACAAAATGGCGGCCAGCAGCAGGGGCAACAGGGCCAACAGGGAGAGCAGCAGGGCGGACAGGCGCCCGGCGGCGAGGACGGGCAAGGCCAGGGCCGGGCCGGCGAGCCCGGCGAGCAGAGCGGTCAACAGGCCGGCGATGGCCAGCCCGGCGACACCGCTGGCGGCGGCCGGCAGGGGATGAACCCTTCGGAACTGGCGGGCCGCCAGGGCGGGCTGGCCGACCGGCTGGACCAGCTGGGCCAGCAGATGGGCGATGGCGCGCGCGGCGGCGCGGCGGGCGGCGATCCGGGTGAGTCCGGCGCGGCCGGCGACCTGCTGGAAGAGGCGCGCCGCGCCATGCGCGAGGCGGAACAGGCGCTGCGCCGGGGCGACGGCGAAGCGGCGCTGGCGGCGCAGGACGAGGCGCTGCAATCGCTGCGCGACGGCGCCCGGCAACTGGCCAGTGAAATGGCCGAACAGCGCGAGGACGGCGGAGAAGGCCGCACCGTGCTCGATCCGCTGGGCCGTTCCGCTGGCGGCGTCGCCGGAACCGGTGACAATGTTCGTATCCCCGACGAGATGGAGCGTCAGCGCGCGCGCGATATTCTGGACGAATTGCGCCGCCGCGCCGGCGAACGCCGCCGCCCCGCCGGCGAACTGGATTATCTGCGCCGCCTGCTGGAGCGGTTCTAAAGAGCGTTTCCAGGCGAAGTGGCCCTTCGGCAAGCTCAGGATGAGGCCGGTTCGCCGTCCGGAAACGCGGCAATCTAAAGAGTTCTGCTACGCGCTCCGCGCCCGACCCTGGCGCGTGGCGGTGAGGAGCGCCCGGCCCATGATCGCGGCTGCGATCAGCGGCGCAATCAGCATGGCGCCGGCCTTGCCCGGAATGCCGCGCGCGAATTTCCAGAAATAGTGCATGAAGCCGCGGGCCTTGGCCCATTCGACGCGCAGCGCCGGTGCATCGGAGGTCGAGCCATAATGCATCGCCCGGGCCTCTGGCACAAAGATCGCGCCGCCGCCGGCCTCCGCGGCGCGGCGGCAGATGTCGATATCCTCCACATGCAGGAAATAGGCTTCGTCAAAACCGCCCAGCGCCGCGAAATCGTCGGCGCGCAGCATCATCGCCGCGCCCGACACCACGGGTATGGGGACCGGCTCTTCAGGCAGCGGCTCGGCCTCGCGATGGATATTGCGCAAGGCAGGGAAGCGGCCCGCCAGCACGTGCAGCCCGGTGAACCCGGCCAGCGCCGAAAGCGGCGTCAGCATCCCGCGCCGCGCGCCGCGCTGCTCCCGCCCGTCTTCACCTATCAGGCGCGCCCCCGCGATCCAGGGCCGGGCGGCGTTCGCCCCGGCCGCCGCCAGACGTGACGCGGCGCCAGGCGCAAGGATAGCATCCGGATTGAGAAACAGCAGATGATCGCCAGTCGCGGCGCGCGCGCCGAGATTGCAGGCTTTGGCGAAACCGGCATTGCCGTGGCCGGAAAGCAGCCGCATGGCGGGCTGCGCCGCGGCGAGATCGCGCAGGCGCGCCGTCATCTCCGGCGGATTGCCGTTATCGACCAGCACCAGCTCCGCCACATCCGGCGCGGCCAGCACGGCGGCGGCGGTCTGCGCCAGCGCCGGGCCGGTATGATAACTGGCCATGACGACGCTGATGCGCGGCCTGCCGATACGCGCGGCGACGCCCGCCATCACGTATTATCCTCCGCGTCCGGCCCCGGCCCGATCAGGAAACAGGCGGCGGCGGCAAGGATGATCGTCTGCCAGATCCATTCCTGCCAGAACCCGTAAGACGTGGAGAGCACGAAAGCCGCGGCCACCGCCGTTCCGGTCGCGGCGGCGGCGCGCGCGCGTCCAAGATCGGGCGCTCTGGCGATGCGGCGCGCCCCCAGCACAAGAACAGCGCAGACCAGAAAGACCCCAATCGCGCCCAGCTCCAGCCAGAGCTGCATCGAGGCGGAATGCGGATGCAGCGGCATCCGGGGCAGGATAAAGCCGCGCATCTCCACCGACGCGCCGGTGAAATGCCGCGCCGAATCCATCCCGGCGCCGAACCAGGGCTGCTGCCTGATGAGCTCCAGCGTGTAGGTCCATGCCTCCCACCGCCATTCCCAGGAAAACGGCAGAAGATCGCGGCGCGGCCCGACCAGCGGATCGGTCAGGCCCACGGCGAGCGGAAACAGCACAATCCAGACGCTGAACGCCGCGCCGAACGCCAGAACCACGGCGCGGGGCTGGCGCCGCGCCAGAAAGAACACCGCCAGCGTGATGACCAGCGCCACCGCGTTGGCGTCGGCGTCAAAGCCAATGACCGCGATGAAAATGCCGAGCAGCATCGCCCACGCCATATGACGCCAGCGCCCGCCCAGACCCCGCGCCATCACGGCGGCCGGAGGAATCAGGATCAGCATCGCCGCCGCGCCGCGTGTCAGCGAATTCAGCAGACGCTCCTGACCCGGTTCCACGCCCTTGATGACGGCGCTGACAACGCCGCCGCTGACAGCCTCCAGCGCCAGGAACAGTGCGCCCGCCGCAACGGTCAGCACAAACAGTTTTCGCGGCAGGCGCCGCCGCGCCTCAGGCAGATGCGCCGCCGCGATCAGCAGGCCGGCGCCCAGCGCCGCCTGCGCCCAGACAACAAGAATCTGGCGCGGTTCCGCCGGCGACCAGATTTGAGTCACCAACGCCCACACCAGAAACGCCAACGCGGCCAGCAAAAGGGGAGACGGCTTCAAAGCATACGCCCACAGCGCCGGCCGCGGCAGCGCGATCAGCGCCGCCAACGTGACCAGCGCCGGCATGCCCATGGCGCCCGCGGCGGCGATGACCGCGGCGAGCGCGAAAGCAAGCGAAATCCCGGCCTGCGCCCGCTTTTCAGAAAACGGGCTCTGCGCTTCGGTAATCGAACCGGGGGTCATTGTCTCAGGCGTCGGCGCGCACGGCGGGCCGCAGGTCCGGCGGCAAGGCTTCTTCCACCAGCGCGCGCGCGGCGGCGTCCAGGGTCATCATCTCCTGCCTTGCGCCGCCCTCACCAAAACGGCGCAGGGCCAGCGTGCGCTCTTCCGCCTCACGCCGTCCGACCACGGCGATCACCGGGATTTTCAGATTGCTGTGCTCGCGCACTTTGTAATTGATCTTCTCGTTGCGCAGATCGGTCTCCACGCGCAGCCCGGCCTTGCGCAATTCCGCCGCCGCCTCTTCCGCGTAATCGTCGGCGTCAGAGGTGATGGTGGCGACCACGACCTGAACCGGCGCCAGCCACAGCGGAAACGCCCCGGCATAATGCTCGATCAGCACAGCGATGAACCGCTCCAGCGAGCCAAGAATGGCGCGATGCAGCATCACCGGCCGATGTTTCTGGCCGTCGGCGGCGACATAGCTTGCATCCAGCCGCTCCGGCAGAACGTAATCGAGCTGCAGCGTGCCGCACTGCCAGGTGCGGCCGATGGCGTCCTTCAGATGGAATTCCAGCTTCGGCCCATAGAACGCGCCCTCGTTGGGAATGCGCTCCACGTCCACCCCGGCCAGGGCGGCGGCGCGCGCCAGCCCCTCTTCCGCCTTGTCCCACAGCGCATCGTCGCCAAAGCGCAGGTCCGGGCGCAGCGCCAGCTTCACCGAATGCAGCTCCACGCCAAGATCGGCATAGACACGATTCAGCAGCTCGACAAAGGCTCGGGATTCCTCGATGAGCTGATCTTCCGTGCAGAAAATATGCGCATCGTCCTGCGCCATCTGCCGCACCCGCATCGCGCCATGCAGCGAGCCAGAGCTTTCGCAGCGATGCAGCCCCTCAAACTCGGCCAGCCGCACCGGCAGCTCGCGATAGGAGCGCAGCCCATGATTGAAAATCTGGATATGACCGGGACAGTTCATCGGCTTGACCGCCAGCGTCTCGCCGTCCGGGGTCTCGCAGATAAACATATTGTCCTGGAATTTTTCCCAGTGGCCGGACCGCTCCCATAGCGAGCGGTCCATGATCTGGGGCGTCTTCACCTCTTCATAGCCCGCCGCCTCCATGCGCCGGCGCATATAGGCGAGCAGCGCGCGATAGACCGTCCAGCCCTTGGGGTGCCAGAAGATCATGCCGCGCGCCTCTTCCTGAAAATGGAACAGGCCCATCGCCGCGCCCAGGCGCCGGTGGTCGCGCTTTTCGGCTTCCTCGATGCGGGTCAGATACGCTTTCAGCCCGGCCTCGTCCGCCCAGGCCGTGCCGTAAATCCGTTGCAGCATCGGATTGCGATGATCGCCGCGCCAATAGGCGCCGGCCAGCTTGGTGAGACGGAACGCCTTGGGCAGTTTTCCGGTAGAGGGCAGATGCGGCCCCCGGCACAGATCCAGCCAGCCTCCCTGACGATAGACGGTAATCACTTCGCCTTCCGGCAGGTCGCGGATCAGCTCCGCCTTGAACGCCTCGCCGATGGATTCGAAATGGGCGATGGCGTCGGCGCGCGTCCAGACCTCGCGCACGATGTCCTCGTCGCGCTCGACAATTTCTTCCATGCGCGCCTCGATGGCGGCGAAATCCTCGGTCGAGAACGGCTCGTCACGCGCGAAATCGTAATAGAAGCCGTCCTCGATCACCGGGCCGATGGTCACCTGCGTGCCGGGGAAAAGCTCCTGCACCGCCTCGGCCAGAATATGCGCGGCGTCGTGGCGGATCAGCTCCAGCCCCTCGGGGTCTTTCGCCGTGATGATGCGGATCGCGCCATCCTGTTCGATGGGCCGCTTCAGGTCGCGCAATTCGCCGTCCAGCGAGATCGCCAGCGCCTTTTTCGCCAGCGATTTCGAAATGGACTCGGCGACGTCCAGCCCCGTGACGCCATCGGGATAGGCGCGCGACGCCCCGTCCGGAAACCGAAATTCAGGCACGGGCGCCCCCCTGCCCTTTTTCCTGCTGCGCGTCCCTGACGGGGGGCACGGGATCGTAGCCGGACGTGCCGAAAGGATGGCAACGCAGCAGGCGGCCGATCCCCATCGCGCCGCCGCGCAGCCAGCCATGCAGGCGCACCGCCTCCGCCGCGTATTCCGAGCAGCCCGGCGCATGGCGGCAGCGCGCGCCCAGCGCCATGAAGAGCGGCGAAAAGGTCAGCTTGTACGTCCTGAGCAGCGCCGAAACGATGCGGTCCGTCGCGGACATGGCGGGAATCCCTGAATGACTGCGCGCTTGTAGAGCGTTTCCAGGCGAAGTGGAACCCGGTTCCCCGTGCCGAAACGCGGCAAAACAAAGGCTTAGGGCTTGGCGTCCACTCCAGCCAAAGACGCAGGGGATATGTCCGTTTCGGCGGTTCGCGCCGCCTCCGCCGCCGCTTCGAAGGCCAGCATGGTGGAGGCGTGACGCTGGGGATAGGCCCGCACCTGCGCCAGCGCGGCGAGGCCGGCGAACCGGCCTTCAGGGGCCGGCCCGCCTTCTTTCAGCATGGCGCGCAGCGCGTCGCGGGCGGTCTCCAGCTCCGCCGGGCTGGCCCCGACAATGGCGCGCATCAGCACCGCCGCCGAGGCCTGGCCGAGAGCGCAGGCCTGGAGCCGGACGGCGGCGTCGGCCACATAGCGTTCGCCTTCGGGCCGCTCCGCCATCTCCACGTCCAGCTCCAGCCACGAGCCGCAGAGTTTGGAGACCTTGCGCACACTCGCCTGTGGAACGGGCAGCGCGCCCAAGCGCTCTACCCCGGCGGCCAGCGCCAGAAGGTCCAGACTGTAAAGATCGTCCGCCATGGCCCGCATATAGGCGAGACCGCCACGTCCCGCCATGCTGTCCGCGCCACCCTGTCAGGGTTGCGGAGCGGCGGGATCATCGTAAACGCACCGCAAAAGCCCCACGTGAAATACCCGGCAAATTGCGCGGCGGCGCGAAACGCAGCCTTAGACCCGAAACTGTAGAAATAATTGTGGAGAGACCGGACCCCCAAAGCCGGTTTCGCCAAACCCCCATGGCTGGCGCGCCTTCCCCCAATATGCGCCATGGCGATGTGTTTCTCCCCGTCGCCAGCCGCGGGACGCCGCCGTTCATTCCGGCGCGTTCCGCGGCAGCCTCGGGGATATTGTCCCCGGACAGCGGTCAAGACCTGCCCCCTACAGCATTTTTAGCGGCCGCGCCGGTTATGCGAAAAACCGGTTTCCACTTTTTCGCCCGGCGCTCTAGCCCCGCTTCCAGATCGTGCCTTCCGCGCCGTCCTCCAGCAGCACGCCCTGCTCGCCCAGTGCGTCGCGGATGCGGTCGGCCTCGGCGAAGTCCCGGCGCGCGCGGGCGTCGTTGCGCCGGGCGATCAGCTTTTCGATCTCCTGCACGGAGAACATATCGGCGTCCTCCCCGGCCGCGCCGCCGGTGAACCAGGCCTCCGGGTCGTGCTGCAACAGGCCGAGCGCGACCCCGGCGTCGAGCAGCCGCGCCTTCGCCTGCGCTTGCGCCGGCCCGCCCTCGGCGGTGTTGGCGGCCCCGATCAGCGCCGACAGCTCCGCCAGCGCGCGCGGCGTGTTGAGATCGTCTTCCAGCGCGGCGATCACGCCCTCGGCGCGCAGGCCGGGCGTGGCCTCCACATCCTTCAGCCGCCGCAGCGCCGTATAGGCGCGGTCCAGCACGGTCTTCGCCTGGGCCGGCGTGTGGTCCGACCATTCCAGCGGCTGGCGGTAATGCGCCGACAGCAGCGCAAGACGCAGCGCCTCGCCGTCCCATCGCTGGCGCAGCGTCGAGATCAGCGCGACATTGCCCGTGGATTTGGACATTTTCTCCGACGCCATATTGAGCATGCCGTTATGGATCCAGACGCGGGTGAACGGCGCGCCGTGATGGGCGCAGACGCTCTGCGCAATCTCGTTCTCATGATGCGGGAAGACCAGATCGAGGCCGCCGCCGTGAATGTCGATAGTCTCGCCCAGATTGGTCTCGATCATCGCCGAGCATTCAATATGCCAGCCAGGGCGGCCGCGGCCCCACGGGCTGTCCCAGCCCGGCGTTCCCTCGCCCGCGGGTTTCCACAGCACAAAATCGGCGGGGTCTTTTTTATAGGGCGCCACATCCACCCGGGCGCCGGCGATCATCTCATCGCGATCGCGGCGGGAAAGCGCGCCATAGTCCGGGAAACTGGGCACGGAAAAGAGCACATGGCCCTCCGCCTCATAGGCGTGGCCGGCGGCGGTCAGCCGCTCGATCATTCCAATGATCTGCGGCATGTGCTGCGTCGCGCGCGGCTCGATGGTGGGGTTCAGCACCCACAGCGCGCGCATGTCGTCATTATAGATTTCGGCGTAGCGCTCGGCGATCTCGGCGATGGGCACGCCCTCTTCCGCCGCCTTCGCATTGATCTTGTCGTCCACGTCCGTGACGTTGCGGGCATAGATCACATGATTGGCGCCAAAGGTGCGGCGCAGCAGGCGGAACAGCACGTCGAACACCACCGCCGGGCGGGCATTGCCAATATGGGCGAAATTGTAGACCGTGGGCCCGCACACATACATCGTCACCCGCTTGGGGTCGGCGGGGACAAAATCGCGCTTTTCGCGCGAGGCGGTGTCGTAAAGGCGCAGGGTCATGGCGCGCCTTCATAGTGCGGACCGCGCCCCGGATAAACACTTGTCCCCTTGCCCCGGATGTAATCCGGGGTCGATCCGGGGCTTCCCCCGGACATTGATCCGGAACTTGTCCCCCAAAGCGCCGGGAAAACTGGCCCAAAGGGTGGCGCGGGCGGCCCAAAACCCCTATCTAGCCCTCCCGTACCCGAAGACGTCGCCCCGAGGGCAAACCGGCGCAGCCGGGAATTTGCCCGACAGAAAGCGGGCGCGGCGCATTCGATCCGGAAACCGGAACTTTCCCGGCCCCGAACCAGATTCAGGGGAAATCGGCCGGGCCCGACAACGAAAGGATCATCCTGTGAAGGATTCCCTCGCTTCGCTGCATCGCGGCGGCGCTGACGCCGCGCCCGCCAAGTCCGCACCCGTTCGCCCCGGCCGCGCCGAGGCCGAGGCCGCCGTGCGCACGCTGATCGCCTGGACCGGCGACGACCCGGACCGGGAGGGCCTGCGCGACACGCCAAAGCGCGTGGTGAAGGCCTATGAGGAATGGTTCGCCGGCTATCACCAGGATCCGGTCGCGGAGCTGTCCCGCACCTTCGAGGACGTGCACGGCTATGACGATCTGGTCATGCTGCGCGGCATCGAGGTGGAGTCGCATTGCGAGCACCATATGGCGCCCTTCATCGGCAAGGCGCATGTCGCCTATCTGCCGACCGAGCGGGTGGTGGGAATCTCCAAGATCGCGCGCGTGGTCGAAATCTTCGCCAAGCGTTTGCAGACGCAGGAGACGATGACCAGCCAGATCGCCGACTGTATCGCAAAGGCGCTGCAACCGCGCGGCGTGGCCGTCTATATCGACGCCAAGCACGAATGCATGACCACGCGCGGCGTGCATCACCCCGAGGTTTCGACCATCACCACAAAATTCACCGGCGCCTTCCGCGACGATCCGGAACTGCGCGAACGCTTCCTGATGCTCGCCCGGCAAGGGTGAGACGCGGTCCCGCAAAGCGGGACAAAACGCATGGCGTTTTGAGCGTCGAACGCCTGAGGCGCTTCGCTGATCGCCGGCGCATCAGAGTCTTCTTTCCCAACCTCAGCCCTCATCCCGAGGAGCGCGCGCAGCGCGCGTCTCGAGGGACGATCCAGCGTGACGCGAACATTTGTGGAATCTGGAGCGTGCTTCGAGACGCCGCCTTACGGCGGCTCCTCAGCATGAGGGTGGTGGGTGGTATGGGCGCTATGTCTGCTGCCGGGGCGCATCCGTTCCGGCCCTCCCCCCGTAAACGGGGGGAGATCATCCCGGTCAAATCACCGCGCCCGCCAAAGACCCCGCACGCCTCAGCCCGCCGCCAATTCCTCCGCCTGCTTCTGCGCCCGGATCGCGGCCGGGCGGTCCCAATGGGCGCCGCAATAGGCCTCGAACTCGGGGCGCTTGTCGATTGTGCCGAACTGCATCCCCCAGCCCAGATGGGCGGCGAGATAGAGATCGGCGGCGCTGAACCGGTCACCGGCGATACAGGTCTTGCCGCGCAGCGCATCGGCCAGCGTATCCATCACCAGATCGTAGGAACCATAGCCGACCGCGCCCCGGCGCTCTGGCGGCGGCTCCAGCCCGAAGGCGCGGTTGACCACCGCCGGCTCCAGACAGTTCGCCGTGAAGAACAGCCAGCGATAATAATCGGCGCGGTCCACCGGCGCGGGCGCCAGGCCCGCCTCCGGAAAAGCGTCGGCCAGATAGGCGCAGATCGCGGCGGCCTCGGTGACCACCGTATCGCCATGCGTCAGCACCGGAACCTTGCCCATCGGATTGAGCGCCAGGAATTCCGGCGTCTTCGCCGCGAAATCCACCCGCACCGTGCGAAAGGGCTGGCCCACCTCCTCCAGCATCCAGTGGGCGATGCCGCCGCGCGATTGCGGATTGGTATAGAGGACGAGTTCCCTGGTCATGCGCATTCCTCCCTGAACGCCGCACTATAGGCCGGGATGGCGCAGGGGTCAGGCGGGCAGACGCCGCGCAGCGCCGCGCCCGGAGACCAGCCGCACGGCGAGCGCGGCGAGGCAGATCGCCGCCTCCAGCGCCATCGTCCAGTGCGTCAGGAAATTCCACGGCCATGCGCGCGGCACGGTGCTGGGGTCGGAGAGCTTGAACCCCTCCATCGAGAAGGGCGCGCCCCAATAGACGTACCAGGTCACCGTATCGAGGCAGAGATGCAGCAGCACGCCGGCCAGAAACAGCAGTGCGGCCGTGAACATTCTCTGGCCGCGCATCTTCGCCCAGACCAGCAGCGGAACCGCCAGCGCCGCCCAGAACAGCGGCCAGTGCAGCGGCGACCAGTAGCGGTGATCCGCCAGCGCCGGTCCGGCGATCAGAAAATACAGCGCGTCCAGATCGGGCGCATAGGCCCCCGCGATGGCGGCCCAGAACGGAAGTCCCCGCGCCCCTGTGGCGCGCGCCAGCAAATAGCCCGAAGGCCCGTGTGCGAAAATCATGACCGCCCCCCGACGGATGGTTGCCGGGGGTTCCGCTAGGCCGGTTCGGCGTCTGCGATGCGACGGCGCGGCGAAGTTTCGGTGACGCGCGCCTTAACCTTCAGGCAGGATTCTCGCGCGGCGGGATTCCGGAATCGCCAGAAGATTGGTCCGGCTCTATCCCTTCCGGCGGGTCGACAGTGACGGCGCCGCCTGCCAGATCGACCTCGGGAACAAAGGCGCGGGTGAAGGGCAGGCGCCAGCGCGCCGCCGCCTCGCCCGTCTCCGGCTCGATCTCCAGCAGGGCGCCGGCGCCGAAATCCTCCACCGCGCGCACGCGGCCAAGCGCGCGGCCATCCGCATGGCGCACCGCCAGCCCGATCAGATCGGCATGATAGAATTCATCCGGTTCCGGCGCGGGCAGCGCCGCGCGCGGCACATACAGGCGCAGGCCGCGCATCGTATCGGCCTGTTCGGGCGTCTCGATCTCCCGCGCGCGCGCGGCGAAACCGCCCTTGATCGGGCGCCAGGACGAAACGGTGAGGCGCGCCGCCCCCGTCTCGTCCAGAAGCGGCCCATAGGAAAACACCGCCGCCGGATCGGCGGTGAAGGATGCGATCCGCGCCTCGCCCCGCACGCCGAACGCGCCGCGAATTTCGCCGACGCAGATCAGATGGCTGCTCGCCGGGCGTGCGGGGGCGGACATAGATCGCCTCAGGCGTTTTCCTTGACCTCTTCGGCCGGAGCGTCCTCAGCGGCGGCTTCCGCGACAGGCGCTTCCTCGGCCGGCGCCTCTTCCGCGGGGGCTTCCTCGGCCGGCGCGTTGGCGGCCTCGGCCTTCGCCGCTTCCTTCGCCGCGCGTTCCTCGGCGCGCTCCACCGCTTTCTTGCCCGGCTTCGCCTTGTTCGGGTTATTGCCCGGCTTCCATTCGACCAGACCGGCCTCGCTCAAAAAGCGCGCGACGCGGTCGGTCGGCTGCGCGCCCTTGGCGAGCCAGGCCTTGGCCTTTTCGGCGTCGATCTTCACGCGCTCGGCGTTGTCTTTGGGCAGCAGCGGGTTCCATGCGCCGACCTGCTCGATAAAGCGGCCATCGCGCGGGCTGCGCGAGTCGGCGACGACGATGCGGTAATAGGGACGCTTCTTGGCGCCGCCGCGGGCGAGACGAAGTTTCAGGGACATGTCTGGGTTTTCCTCAAGTGAACAAGTGAATCAGTGAACGATGGAGAGATGCGTCAGTCTTTCTTCGGAAAGCCAAGCGGCAGGCCATCCGGGCCGAGCGGGCCGCCCAGACCGGGAAGACCCGGCAGGCCGCCCGGCGCATTCGCGCCGGACTGCAATTGTTTCAGCGCCTGTTGCGACATGCCCGGCGGCATGGCCCCGCCGGGGCCCATGCCGCTCATGGCGCCCATCAGGCCCTTCATCCCGCCTTTGCCGGCCTTCTTCATCATGTCGGCCATCTGGCGGTGCATTTTCAGCAGGCGGTTGACCTCGGCCACATCGACGCCGGAACCCGCGGCGACGCGGCGCTTGCGGCTGGCTTTCAATATGTCCGGCTTGGCGCGCTCTTCCGGCGTCATGGAAAAGATGATGGCGCGCTGGCGGCCGATCAGTTTCTCGTCCATTCCGCCGGCGGCCATTTGCTGCTTCGCCTTGGCCACGCCGGGCAACAGGCCCATCAGCCCGCCAAGACCGCCCATATTCTGAATCTGCGCAAGCTGGTCGGAAAGATCGGCGAGATCGAACTCGCCTTTCTTCATTTTCTTCGCGAGTTTTTCGGCCTTTTCCTGGTCGATCTGGCCGGCGGCCTTTTCCACCAGCTCGACCACGTCGCCTTGGCCGAGAATGCGGCCGGCCAGACGGCGCGCATCGAACGCCTGAAGCGCGTCCAGTTTTTCGCCCGCGCCCAGAAACTTGATCGGCAGGCCGGTGACGGCGCGCATGGAAAGCGCCGCGCCGCCGCGCGAGTCGCCGTCGATGCGCGTCAGCACCAGACCGGTCAGCGGCAGGCGCTCGTGAAACCGCCGCGCCGTCTCCACCGCGTCCTGACCGGTCAGCGCGTCGGCGACCAGCAGCGTCTCGACCGGGCTGGCGATGCGCGCGATCTCCGCCGCCTCGCCCATCAGATCGTCATCGACCGTGGTGCGCCCGGCCGTATCCAGAATCACGATGTCGTAGGAGCCGAGCCGCGCGGCGTTCAGCGCGCGGCGCGTAATGTCCGGCGCGCTCTGACCCTCGACGATGGGCAGGAATCCGGTATCGGCCTGCGCGGCGAGCTGGCGGAGCTGTTCCATCGCCGCCGGGCGGCGCGTGTCGAGCGAGGCGAGCAGGACTTTCTTCTTCTCCCGCTCTTTCAGACGCAGGGCCAGCTTCGCCGCCGTGGTGGTTTTGCCCGAACCCTGAAGCCCCGCCATCATGATCGCCACCGGCGGCGCGGCGCGCAGGTTCAGCTCCGGCGCCGGATCGTCGCCGCCCAGCGTGCGCGCCAGCTCCTGATGCACGATGGCGACCACCTGCTGGCCCGGCGTGACGCTGCGTAGCACCGCCTCGCCCACCGCGCGCTCGCGCACGGCGCTGGTGAAGTCGCGCGCCACGGGCAAGGCCACGTCGGCCTCCAGCAGGGCGACGCGGATCTCGCGCAGGGCGGCGTCGACATCCTTTTCGCCGAGCGCGCCGCGCCCGGTAAGGGAGTCAAACACTCCGGTGAGTTTTTCGCCCAGCGTCTCGAACATGCGACCACAAAACCCGATTGCACAAAGCAATAGCGCCCCGCTGAGCGAAATCTCGCCGGGCGGGGGACCTCGCCGGCCTCCCTCCCCTGTCATTGCAGGCAATGCAGGGGAATGCGCCGGTCAAGGCGAAGGGCGTACCTTCGCGCTGAAGCGGCGGGAAATACGGGCCAAAGCCCGGAAAGTCAATGCAAGCGCGGGGATGCGGCCCCTACAGCCAGGCCAGAACCGCCTGCCCGATCACATAGAGGCCGACGCCGGTGACGAGGATGGCGAAGACGCGCTTCAGCCACGGGCCGCGCCCCAGACGCCGGGCCAGCGCCGCGCCCGCAAGGCCGCCCAGCCCGCCGCCCGCGGCGAACAGCGCCGCGACGCGCCAGTCCACCCAGCCGGCGAGCGCGTAATTGGCCGCCGTGGCGGCGCCGAACGCCGCCACCGAGACAAGCGAGGAGCCGACCGCGGTCAGCAGCGGCATGGAGGTGGCGGCGACAAGGCCGGGCGCGACCAGAAAACCGCCGCCAATGCCGAAAAAGCCGGAGGCCCCGCCCGCCGCCGCACCAAGCCCGGTCAGCCGGGGCAGCAGACGCCGGGCGCTGGCGGCGGTCAGCCGCACATCCGGGTCGTCGCCCCCGGCGCGCGGGCGCAGCATCAGAAGCCCGACGCCCGCCATCGCCGCGCCGAACAGGCCCAGCAAGAGCCCGCCATCCGTCGCCTTGCCAAGCGTGGAGCCGGCCGCCGCGCCGGCGACGCCGGACGCGGCGAAGGTCAGCGCACATGGCCATTTCACATTCCTTGCGCGGGCATGGCTCAGCAGATTGAGCAGCGCGCTGGCCGAGACCGCCGCCGCCGCCGTGCCGATGGCGAGGTGCGGATCCCGAATCCCGACCACATAGAGCAGCAGCGGAACGGCGAGGATCGAACCCCCGCCGCCGATCAGCCCCAGCGCCAGCCCGGCGAGAACGCCGGAGGCGAGGCTGAGCAGATCGGGCGCCGCGATCATGGATCAGACCGCCGCGGCCGCGCGCCGGTTCCACGGCATGGCGCGCAGCAGGTTCGCCATCATACAGGTTCCGCTGACCCCGGCGAAGACAAGGCCCGCGCCCACCGCGGCGGACAGCGCATAGAAAGCGGGATGCACTACAAGACCGAGCGCGGCGCCGAGCACGACCAGCCCGCCGGCCACGATCTGCACCTGGCGGATGATCTCGATGGGCTGGCGCCGGTCGGTCTCGACCGGCAGGCCCGCCGTCTTCCATGCCTCCAGCCCGCCTTCCAGCAGATACGCCTCGCCCTTGACCGCGGATGCGAGCAGCGCGGCGTTGCACTCCGTGCGTCCGCCGCTGCGGCAATGGAAAATGACCGGAGCCGGGGCGCCGGCCGCCGCGCCGCGCGCGGGACCGTCCTCGGCGATGCGGCTGAGCGGATGGTGCGCCGAACCCGGCGCCTTTTCCCGCGCGCGCTCATCCGCCTCGCGGATATCCACCAGAACCGCGCCTTCCCTGATTTTCTGCGCCGCGTCCCGCGGCGTAATTGGCCTCAGCATGACATGCTCCTTTCCTTCCGCGCGGCGGCGCCGTCACGGGCAATAGATGGTCTTCAAGGCGTCCAGGATGTGCGCGGCCTTCGGGTCGGCGATCCGGTAATAGATCGTCTGGCTCTCGCGCCGCCGCTCCAGCAGGCCGGCCTCCAGCATTTTCGCCAGATGCTGGCTCAGCGCCGACTGGCTGAGCCCGGCCCGCCCGGCAAGCGCGCCGGCGTTCAGTTCGCCCTCCACCGCGAGATGGCAGAGGATCAGCAGCCGCCCCTCATGGGCCAGCAGCTTCAGCATCTCCGCCGCCTCGCTGGCGCTGGCGGCCAGATCGTTCAGCGCCTTCCGCCGGCTTGCAGTTTTCACAGCCATTGCAACATCCTTTATTTCAGATGTTGCTAATTTAGTGAATACTCATATATAGTCAAGCACGAGACACAGAAGGACGCGAAAATGAGCGCAAAACCCGAAATTCAGGCGTTTTTCGACGACGCCACCAATACCGTGACCTATCTGGTGATCGACCCGGCCACAAAGCGCGCGGCGGTCATCGACCCGGTGCTCGACTATGACGCCAGCACCGGCAAGGCGGATGTCGCCGGCGTGCGGCGCGTGCTGCGGGCCGCGCACGAGGCCGGGGCGGAGATCGAATGGGTGCTGGAGACCCACGCCCACGCCGATCATCTGACCGCCGCGCCCTATGTGAAGCTGCGAACCGGCGGGAAGGTCGGCATCGGTGAGCATATCCGGAAGGTGCAGACCATTTTCCGCCCTGTCTTCAATCTGGAGGACGTATCCGGCACGGGCGCGGAATTCGACGTGCTGTTCAAGGACGGCGAAATATTCCGCATCGGCGCGCTGGAGGTCGAGGTGATCCATACGCCCGGCCATACGCCGGCCTGCGTCTCCTACCGGATCGGCGACGCGGTGTTCGTCGGCGATACGCTGTTCATGCCGGACTATGGCACGGCGCGCGCCGATTTTCCCGGCGGCGATGCGCGCACGCTCTATCGCTCCATCCACCGGCTGCTGGACCTGCCGGAAGAGACGCGCATGTTCCTGTGCCACGACTACAAGGCGCCGGGGCGTGACGACTATGTCTGGGAAACCACAGTGGGCGAACAGCGCCGCGCCAACAAACACGTCCATGATGGCGTCAGCGAGGACGCGTTTGTCGCGATGCGCGAGGCGCGCGATGCGACACTGGCCGCGCCGCATCTGCTGCTGCCCTCGATCCAGACCAATATCCGCGCCGGACAGTTCCCAAAGGCGGAGTCAAACGGCGTCGCCTATCTGAAAATCCCGCTGCGGCTGAGCGACGAAGCAAAGAAAGCCGCGTGACCTGACCCGGCCTGGAGGGCGCGTCTACACCACCGCTTCCTTGCGGAAGACGCGCTCGTCCAGCTCGCCCTCCCATTTGGCCACGGCGGTCGCCACGGCGCCGTCGCCGGTGACATTGGTCAGCGTTCGCATCATGTCCAGCGGCCGGTCGAACGGCAGGATAAAGCCGACCATCAGGGCGATCTGCTCCGGCGCCGCGCCGATCACGGTCAGCACCGTCGCCAGCAGGAACAAAGAGGCGGACGGAATGCCCGCCGTGCCGATACTGGCCAGCGTCGCGGTCAGCGCGATCAGGAAATAATCGGCCAGCGAAAGGTCGATGCCGAAGGCCTGCGCCGCGAACATGGCCAGCACGCCGAGATAGAGCGCCGTGCCGTCCATATTGATCGTCGCGCCGAGCGGAATGACCGACCCGGAAACGGCGTTGGAGACGCCAAGATTATTGCGCACGCAGGAAATGGTGACCGGCAGCGTCGCGTTCGACGAGGAGGTGGAATAGGCCACGGCCTGCGCGTCGAACATGCCGCGGAAAAACCGCACCGCCGGCAGACGCAGCACGAAACGGATCAGCCCGCCATAAACCAGAACGATGTGCAGCAGACAGCCGACATAGACACAGGCCGCCAGCAGCGCGACAGAGGTAAACGTCTGCAGGCCCTGCGTGGCGCCGAGCCAGGCCATCAGGAAGAAGACGCCAAAAGGCGCCAGTTCCATGATCCAGTGCGTCAGTTTCAGCATGATCTGGGCGCCGGCGGAGATCACGTCCGCGACGGGTTTGGCTTTTTCGCGCATCACCAGCATGGCGACGCCCATCAGGATGGCGAAGAAAATCACCGCCAGAATGTCGCCGCTGGACAGCGCCGCGAACGGATTGGCCGGAATAATGCCGATCAGGCGCTCGGCGATGGTCGGCGCCTCCACCGCGATCTGGCTGGGAACGACGCCGGTGAAATCGGCCTGCGCGCCGGGGCGCAGGATGACGCCCATCAATATGCCGATGGTGACGGCGAAGCTGGTGGTGACCATGTAAAGCCCGATAGCCTTCAGCCCGATGCCGCCGAGTTTCGCCGGCTCGCCCATCGCCACCACGCCGGCGGCCAACGTGGTGAAGATCAGCGGCACGACCAGCATCCGGATAAGCTGCACAAACGCCTCGCCGAACGGGCGCAGCCAGGTCGTGGTGAAATCCGACGCCGCGTCGGCGCCGAACAGAAGGCGCAACAGCAGGCCGAACAGAAGCCCCAGCGCCAGACCGCCCAGCACGCGCTTCCACAGCACGATGCCGGACCAGGCGGAAACCACGCCGCCGCGCTTTGTCATGCCCGCCTCCCCTGCACATTCCCCTGTGCGCGTTCCCGCTGCGCGCCTTCCCCGGATTCGGAATCAGCCTAGCGGAGGATCAGTCCGGCCCCTAATCCGCGAGCGCGGAGGTCTGGAGTCACGTCTGAAAATTTCAGGCGCTGAACAGGTCCGGCTGGCCCAAATCGCCCGGCCGCACAAACAGGTCTGTGCGCAGCGATGTGCGCTCCTGATTCAGGCCATAGCGTTTGCAGGCGGCGCGGAAACGTTTGGCGATCAGCTCCGCATGCGGGCCGGTTCCGCGCTGGCGCACGCCCCAGCGCGAGTCGTAATCCTTGCCGCCCCGGCTCTGGCGCATCAGCGACATGACCCGCGCCGCCGCGTCGGGGCGCGAGGTCGCCAGCCACTCCTTGAACAGATCCGCGATCTCCAGCGGCAGGCGCAGCAGCACATAGCCGGCCGATGTCGCGCCCGCCTGCGCGCCGCGTTCGAGCAGCTTTTCAATTTCGTGCTCGGTCAGGCCGGGCACCACCGGCGCGGTCATGATCGTGGCCGGAACCCCGGCGCCGGTCAGTTGCCCGATGGCCCATAGCCGCCGCTCCGGCGTCGCGGCGCGCGGCTCCATTTCCCGCGCCAGTTTCCGGTCCAGCGTGGTGACGCTGACCGCGACACGCGCCAGTCCCAGAGCGGCGAGCGGGCCAAGAATGTCGAGATCGCGGGCGATCAGCGCGCTCTTGGTGATGAGCATCACCGGATGGCGATGCTTCAGAAACACTTTCAGCAGCGCGCGCGTGATGCCCTTCTCCCGCTCCGCCGGCTGATAGGGGTCGGTATTACCGCCGATGACGATGGGCGCGGGGCGATAGCGCGGCCTGGCGAACTCCGCCTCCAGCAGCGCCGCCGCGTCCGGCTTGAAGAAGATGCGGCTCTCGAAATCCAGGCCCGGCGACAGGCCCCAATAGGCGTGGCTGGGCCGGGCGTAGCAATAGATGCAGCCATGCTCGCAGCCCTGATACGGATTGATCGAGGCCTCAAAGGAAATGTCCGGCGAATTATGGCGGCTGACGATCCGTTTGGGCCGCTCGGGCATCAGCACGGTGCGCAGCGGCCGCGCCGGCGGATCGTCCGGCCGGTCCCATCCATCGGCATAGAATTCGCGCGCCGCCGGTTCGTAACGCCCGGCGACATTGGAGCGCGCGCCGCGCCCGCCTGGCTGCATGGCGTCCGGCAGGGCATGGATGCGGTCTGGAGCGCGCTCGGCCATGAATGGGACGATATTCCCAAATATAGAACATTTCAAGAACATCAATCACAATCCGCACCCGAATTGACAGTCTTTTGTGAAAATCGTAATTCTATTGCTAAATTCGCAATAGGCGGCATATCCGATGCACGCGCCGGAACACATCGACAGAGCATGGTTTGAGGCGCGTCTTTCAGCCCTGCGCCTCACCCAGAAGGAAATGGCGCGGCGGATGGGGCTGGCGCCAAGCGCGCTGTCCCGCGCCCTGAGCGGCGCGCGCCATTTCAAGGCCGCGGAGATCGGGCAGATCGCAGCCATCCTTCAGGTTTCCGAGGCCGAATTGCTGGACCGGATCGTGGACAGGAAGACCCGGACCCACCCGGGGCGGCCTGCCTTCCCGGCGGCGGATGCCGGCATGGGGGCGATGGAGGAGCAGGCGGCGTTTACGGAGAGGCCCGGCATGAAACACAAAGACGAAGATTACATCGTGCCGCCGCGCGGCGCGGATCCGCTGTTCGGATGTCTGGCGGGGTCGCTAACGCTGGTTCCGGGCGTCGATTACGCCGCGCCCGCCGACGCTGACTGGGCGAACGTCTATGACGACTGACGGCCTGTTGCTGGACACCTGCTTCGTGCTCTGGCTGTCGGCGCAACAGCCGGTCACGCGACAGGCAGTCGAAGCGGTCAACAGGGTCCGAAATACCGGCGGCGTGATCGCCGTTTCCGCCATGTCGGCATGGGAGATCGGGCTGCTCGTCGCCAAGGGCCGGCTGCCCTCTGTCACATCGCCCCTCGTCTGGTTTGAACAGTTCGTAACGGAAGGGAAGGTGGCGGTGGAAGAGGTGGGGGTGAGCCTTCTGATCGAATCCTCGTTCCTGCCCGGCCCCGTTCATGGCGACCCGGCCGACCGGATCATTATCGCAACCGCGCGGACGAAAAATCTGGCGATCGTGACGCGCGACCAGGCGATGCTGGCCTATGGCGCGGCGGGTTACGTGAAAACAATCCGCTGCTAGGCTCATCCCTGTAACAGGGGGATCACATGAGCGAAACGACCGGACCGGCGCCGGAAGACGAGCCGGAAGAGCCCCGCAAAGGCGTGCTGGGCTGGATTGAGCGCACCGGCAACGCCCTGCCCGATCCGGTTTTCCTGTTTCTGTGGTTGATCGCCATTCTGGTGGGGGTGAGCGTGGCGGCCGCCATGCTCGGGGCCGGGGTCGATCATCCGATCCAGACCGGGCCGGATGGCGAGCCAGTGCGCATCGCGGCGGCCAGCCTGCTTTCGGCCGAGAATGTGCGCCGCCTGCTGGTGGAGATGCCGCAGACCTTCACGCATTTCCATCCGCTGGGCATGGTGCTGACCGTGATGCTGGGCGCGGGCGTGGCCGAACGCGCTGGCCTGTTCGGCGCCGCCATGCGCGCAGGAATGCGCAACGCGCCGAAAGTCCTGCTGACCCCGGCGGTGGCGTTTATCGCCATGATGGCGAGCCATGCGGCGGACGCCGGCTATGTGGTGCTGATCCCGCTGGCCGGGGCGCTTTACGCCGCGGCCGGGCGCCATCCCGTCGCCGGCATCGCGACGGGGTTCGCGGCGGTCTCGGGCGGGTTCAGCGCAAATCTCCTGCCCGGCCAGCTCGATGCGCTGCTGTTCGGCATCACCCAGGCGGGGTCCGAGCTGCTGGACCCTGCCTATCAGGTGAATATCGCCGGAAACTGGTGGTTCATCGCCGCGATGCTGTTCCTCTATACGCCGGTGGTCTGGTTCGTCACCGACAGGATCATCGAGCCGAAACTCGGCCGCTGGCGCGGCGGCGCCGTGCCGGGAACCAGCGATGAGAGCGACGACGCGGCGGATGCGCCGCTCACACCCGGCCAGCGCAAGGGCCTGCGCAATGCCGGACTGGCCGCGCTCTTCGTCACAGTTCTGTGGACGCTGCTGGCGGTGCTGCCCGGCGCGCCGCTGGTCGACGCGGCGGCCGAGACGGCGGGCGCGCGCTATGCGCCGCTGTTCACGTCTCTGGTCGCGGGCTTTTTCGTTCTGTTTCTGGCCGCCGGCTGGGCCTATGGCGCGGCGGCCGGCTCGATCCGCAATCATCGCGATTTGGTCGACATGATGACCGGCGCGATGCGCGACATGGCCTATTATCTGGTGCTGGCCTTCGCGGCGGCGCATTTCGTCGCCATGTTCGGCTGGTCCAATCTTGGCCTGATCAGCGCGGTTTCGGGCGCCAGCGCGCTGGAGGCCAGCGGCCTGCCGATGCCGGTTCTGCTGACACTGCTGGTCGTGTTCACTTTTGCCATCAATCTGTTTGTCGGCTCGGCCAGCGCCAAATGGGCGCTGCTGGCGCCGGTGCTGGTCCCGATGTTCATGCTGCTCGGCGTTTCGCCGGAAATGACCACGGCGGCCTATCGCGTCGGCGATTCGGCCAGCAACATCATCACCCCTCTGATGGTGTATTTCCCGCTGACGCTGGTGTTCGCGCGGCGCTGGGTTCCGGGCTTCGGCCTCGGCAGCCTGTTATCGGCCATGATCCCCTATTCGTTCTGGCTGCTGGGCGCGGGGCTGGTGCTGACCTTTTTCTGGGTATTGCTGGGCATTCCGCCGGGGCCGGGCGCGGATGTTTTCTACACCTTGCCGAGGGGCTAGCTGCGCGCTGCGCGTGCGTTCTGCATCGCAGGCGGAACGGCGCGGCGGGCGCCGGCGTTGCGCTTTCGCATGTTCCGAAGATGCGAAAGGACGCCACCATGCCTGCGAAATCAAAGTCCCAGCAGCAGGCCGCCGGCGCGGCGCTCAGCGCCAAGCGCGGTGAGCGGAAAAAGTCCAGCCTGCAAGGCGCGTCGAAATCCATGTACGAGTCGATGGGCGAGTCGAAGCTGCGCGAAATGGCCAAGACCCCGCAAAAGGGCAAGCCGAAGCACAGCGGCAAGGGCAAGAACTGAGGCCGAAAACGCCCGGAATCTTGCCCTCATGAATCTGGCGCCGCCGATTCGCAAACGCCTGTTCCCTCGGCGCGCCCAGAGATATCATCCCTCCCGTATAGACCCTGGGGAGGGAATCCATGCTGAAAAAACTCATTGCGGAATTTATCGGGACAGCCTGGCTGGTGTTCGGCGGTTGCGGCGCGGCGGTGCTGGCGGCGGGATTTCCCGGCCTTGGCATCGGATTTGTCGGCGTGTCTCTTGCGTTCGGCCTCACCGTCCTGACCATGGCCTACGCCATCGGCCATATTTCCGGCTGTCATCTGAACCCGGCCGTCACGGTCGGCCTGTGGGCCGGCGGCCGGTTCCCGGCGAAGGAAATCCCCGGCTATGTGATCGCCCAGGTGCTGGGCGCCGTCGCAGGGGCGGCGATCCTGTATGTCATCGCCAGCGGCGCCGCCGGCTTCAGCCTGGCGGACGGTTTCGCCAGCAACGGCTATGGCGAGCGCTCGCCCGGCGGCTATGGCCTGACCTCCGCGCTGACGGTCGAGATCGTGCTGACCTTCGCGTTCCTGTTCGTCATCATGGGCGCGACGCACGGCAAGGCGCCGGCGGGTTTTGCCCCCATCGCCATCGGCCTGGCGCTAACCTTGATCCATCTGATCTCGATCCCGGTCACCAACACTTCGGTGAACCCGGCGCGCAGCACGGGCCCGGCCCTGTTCGCCGGCATGGCGGCGATGCAACAACTCTGGCTGTTCTGGCTGGCGCCGCTGATTGGCGGGCTTCTGGGCGGGTTTGTCTATCGCTGGCTGAGTCCAAACGCGCCTGCGCGCGTGGACGTGAAAGGCGCATAGAATAATCCACCATATTGAGCGAATGGAGGCGGGCGTTCGCGCCCGCCTCTTTCTATGATCCGCGCAGCACAGCGTTTCCGTAAACCGCGCCGGTCCAGACCGAGAGCGCGGCGGCGAACCACAGCAGCGCCGCGCCCGTCATATCCAGGATCAGTTCGCCGCCGGCGGAGACCGGCGCCATCGCGGGTCCGGCCAGCAGCAGCAGCAGCGCCGCCAGCTCCGCCGCCGTCTTCCATTTCGCCAGTTTCGAGACATGCAGCGTGCGCCGCGCCCCGGCGGCGAATTCGCGCAGGCCGCACACCGCGAAATCCCGCCCGATAATCAGCACCGCCGGAACCAGAAGCCAGCCGCCCAGCCGCTCCGAAACCGCCAGCCCCAGCAGAACGGCGGCGATCAGAATCTTGTCCGCCACCGGATCCAGCGCACGGCCGAACTCGCTGACCACGTTCCAGCGCCGGGCCAGCATGCCGTCGAAAAAATCCAGCGATGCGGCGAAAGCAAACAGCAACAGCGCCGCCAGCGCCACGCCGCCGTCAAAGGGCGCGGCCAGGATCAGCAGCGCCACCGGAAGCGCCAGCACGATGCGCCCCACCGTCAGCACATTGGGAATATGCGCGCGCGGGCCGCGCGCCGGGGGAATATGCGGGGAAGAGTCAGTCGCCATCGTGGAACCAGTCATAGATTTTCCGGGCTAACGCCGTCGAGACGCCTTCGGTTCGCTCCAGATCGGCCAGCGCGGCGCGGCTGACCGCCCGCGCGCTGCCAAACCGGGCCAGCAGGGCGCGCTTGCGCTCCGGCCCCACGCCGGGAATTTCGTCCAGCGGATTGGCGCGCGCCGCCGCCGCGCGCCTGGCCCGGTGCGCGCCGATGGCGAAGCGGTGCGCCTCATCGCGCAGGCGCTGCACATAATAGAGCGCGGGGTTGGAGGGCGGCAGGCGCATCGGCGGCCGGTCGGTGAAATAAAACGTCTCGCGCCCGGCATTACGGTCCGGCCCCTTGGCGACGCCCACCAGCGGAATATCGGAAAGGCCCAGCTCCGCCATCGTCTCCTGCGCCGCCGAGAGCTGGCCCTTGCCGCCGTCAATCAGCACCAGATCGGGCCGGGCCGGCGCCTCGCCGCCCTCCGCGCGCGCCTCTTCCGTGTCCCTTTCGTCCGCATATCTGGCGATGTCGCGCGCCAGACGGCCATAACGGCGGCCCAGCACCTCGCGCATCATCGCATAATCGTCCCCGGGCGTGAGGTCTTCGGAGCGGATATTGAATTTACGGTACTGGTTCTTGATGAAACCCTCCGGCCCCGCGACGATCATGGCGCCCAGCGCATTGGTCCCCATGATGTGGGAGTTATCGAAGGTTTCGATGCGGCGCGGCGGCGCGTCCAGCCCGAACGTCTCGGCCACGGCGGCCAGGATTTTTTCCTGCGCCGCGCCTTCGGCCAGCTTGCGGCGCAGCGCCTCGCGCGCATTGGTTTCGGCCTGATCGGCCAGCTCGCGCTTCTGCCCGCGCGCAGGCATGCGCAGCTCCACCTTGTGGCCGGCGCGCAGGCAAAGCGCCTCTTCCAAAAGCTCCCGCTCCGGAAGGTCGCAATTGGTCAGGATCAGGCGCGGCGCCGGCTTGTCGTCATAGAACTGGGCAAGAAACGCGGAGAGCACCGCGCCGGCCTCCACCTCCGCGTCGTGCCGGGGGAAGAAGGCGCGGTTGCCCCAGTTCTGACCGGCGCGGAAGAAAAATACCTGCACACAGCTCCGCCCGCCTTCCATGGCGATGGCGATCACATCCGCCTCCTCCACTCCGCGCGGATTGACGCCCTGGGTCTCGCTGACGGCGCTGAGCGCACGAATACGATCGCGCGCCTCCGCCGCCGTCTCGTAATCCATGCGCGCGGAGGCTTCGTCCATCCGCGTCTGAAGCCGGTTCAGCAGCGTATCGGAGCGGCCGCGCAGAAAATCCTCCGCCTGACTCACCAGCCCGGCGTAATCGCCTTCATCGATCAGGCCGACACAGGGCGCGCTGCATCTTTTGATCTGGTGCAGCATGCAGGGCCGCGTGCGCCCGGCATAGACGCTGTCCGAACAGGTGCGCAGCAGGAACGCGCGTTGCAGCGTATCCAGCGTGCGATTGACCGCGCCGGCGTCGGCGAACGGGCCGAAATAATCGCCCTTGATGCTGCGCGCGCCACGGTGCTTCAGCACCTGCGGCGCCGGATGGTCGCGGCGGATCAGGATATAGGGGAACGATTTGTCGTCGCGCAGCAGTACATTATAGCGCGGCTTCATTCGCCGGATGAGATTGGCCTCCAGCAGCAGCGCCTCGGTCTCTGTCCGCGTGACCACGAATTCCATGGCGTGGGTGGCGCGGATCATCGCGGCGATGCGGTTGGTGTGCCCGCCCGACCGGGCATAGGACGCCACGCGCTTTTTCAGATTGCGCGCCTTGCCGACATAGAGCGCCCCGCCATCCGCCCCCAGCATGCGATAAACGCCGGGCTTCCCGGGCAGGCGCTTCACCTGATCGGCGATCAGAAGCGGCCCGCGCAGGGCGGCGCCCTCCTCCGCGTCTTGTGCGGAGCCGGGGTTTCCGCCAATAGCGGCGGTGTCTGAACCCTGATCGGACGGATCGGAAAGGTCGGGCATGGCCCGGAAAGTCGCCCTGGTGACCGGCGCTGGCAAGCGCCTTGGCCGCGCAATCGCAGAGGCGCTGGCTGAGGACGGCTGGGCGCTGGTCATCCATTATAACGCCTCGCGCGCCGAGGCGGAGGATCTGGCCGCCCGCACAGGCGGGCGGGCGGCGGGCTTCGACCTGGAAAATGTCGACGCGGCGAAGGATTTTCTGCGCGCGCAGGGGCGGATCGATGCGCTGATCAACTCCGCCTCGATCTTCGAGCCGGACCGGCCGGAAACCGTGGAGCCGGACCTGTTCCTGCGCTCGCTGAAGATCAATCTGATGGCGCCCGCGCTGCTGGCCAGCGCCATGGCCGAGGCGCATACCGGGCGCGACTCCGGCTGCGTCATCAATCTGCTGGATCAGAAACTGTTCAATCTGAATCCGGATTTCTTCTCCTACACGCTGTCCAAATACGCGCTGCTGGGCGCGACCCGGACCATGGCGATGGCGATGGCGCCGCGCGTGCGGGTGAACGCCGTGGCGCCGGGAATCGTGCTGCCGGTGAAGGGGCAGAGCGAGGCGGAATTCCAGAAAGCGCATCGCATGAACCCGATGCAGGGCGGCGCCGCGCCAGAGGATGTGGTGCGCGCGGTGCGTTTCATCCTCGCCACACCCAGCATGACAGGGCAGACCATCACCGTGGACGGCGGCCAGCATCTGGATGCGCGGCGCAGCGACGTTCTCTATTCCGTCGGAAAAGGCGAACCTGCATGAATCCCAAACATCTGATCGAACAGGCGCTGGGCGGTTCGCTCTCCGGCGAGCTGGCGGCCTACCGGCTGGAAGATTTGCGGCTGGACGCCAGCATTGGCATCTATGACCACGAGTTGGAGCGGCGCCAGCCGGTGCAGATTTCCATCACTGTGTTCGCGCTGCTCGACTGGGACCGCACCGACCGGATCAGCCAGGTTCTGGACTACGATTATCTGCGCAACGGCGTCACCGGGCTGGTCGAGGACCGGCATTTCAATCTTCAGGAAACGCTGTGCGAGGCGTGCCTCGATCTGGCGCTGGCGCCGGAAAAGACGCTGGCCGCCGCCGTCGAGATCAAGAAGACCGACGCCTACGCCAACGCCCGGTCGGTCGGCTGCACCATGTTCCGGCGCAAGACCGCCACGGCCTGAGCGGCTTTCAGACCTTCTCGCTGATGCGGATGGCGGCGCGGCACCCGGCCTTGATCAGGCCGGTCAGCAGCTTATGCGCCGGCGCCTCGCGCGCGCCCTCGGCCAGCGCCACATCGCGATGGTGCAGTTCCTCTTCCCGGAACCGGGTGAAGGTTTCGGCCAGTTCCGGCTCGTCGCCGCGCGCCTGAAGCTCCTCCACCTGCGCGGCATAATGCTGCTCGATCACCTCCTCCACCGCCTCGGTGCAGGCATGCGCCGCTTTTTCGCCGATCAGCGCCGTGGCGGCGCCCAGCGCGAAACCGGCGGCGTTCCAGAGCGGGGCCAGCGCGGTGGGGCGCACTCCGCGCGCGGCGATCAGATCGTCGAACGCATTCAGGTGCGCCTGTTCCTGCCGCTCCATCTCCGCGATCTTCGCCGCCGCGCGGCGCGTGCGCACGGCGCGCGACAGCACGGCGCGCTGGCCGCGATAGATCGCCACCGCGCCATATTCTCCGGCATGATCGACGCGGATCATCTCGGCGGTGCGGCGCGCGCGGCCGGAATCGCCGGGCGCGCGGGGATGCGGGCGGCGAGGCGGGATGGCGGGCGGAGTCACCGGAAAAACTTCCCTCGCGGCGGAGACAGCGCCCCGGCCGCGGCCACACCCGCCAGCACAAGCGACGCCAGCGCATTATAACCGGCCAGCGAAATCCCGAACAATCGCCAGGCGGCCTGGTCGCACGGCACGGCGCGGCTGGGATTGGACAGCGATTCCAGCAGATCGGCCCCGCTGGTGAAGGCGGCGCCAACCTCGCAGGGCGGGGACGGCCACCAGTGATACTCCACCCCCGCGTGCCAGATCGCGTAGGCGACACTGCCCAGATAGACCAGCGCCAGCGCCCCTGCCCCGATCCGGGCGAACAGCGCCCAGGGCTGACGCATGGACAGCACCAGCGTGACCACGGCCACCCCGACAGCCAGCCAGTGGATGTCCCGCTGGCGCAGGCACATCGGACAGGGCACATAGCCCAGCGCGTCGAACACACGCACGGCGATCATCAGCGCGAGACTCGCGGCAAGGCAGAGCGTCGCGGCCCGCGCGGGAGAAAGACCGAGCTTCATGAGCGGGAGTTTAGCCAGCAATCAGGCCCCAGGCGAAGCCGATAATCCCGAACACCAGCGCCGGCCCGCCAATCAGCAGCAGCAGCACCCAGGCCAGACCGATCAGCAGGCCGATCACCACCAGCAAGCCGTCGCTCATAATCAGGCCCAGCGAGGCGACAATGATGCCGGTCGCGGGCACGCCATTGGTGAACGGGAACGGGATCAGGACCGACACGGCGAAGATGAAGAACAGCGCGCCGCAGAGCTGTTCTCCCGGACCTTCGGCGAAAATATGCAGGCGCGGCCGGGCCAGCCGCTCCAGCCAGCCGAACCATTTGCGGCCGCTGGCCGCCGTGCGGACCAGACCCTCGCGGTCGATCCGGCGGTGGCCGATCTGCGCGGGCAGCCAGGGCTCGCACCGGCCCGCCGCCATCTGGGCCGAAAGGATCAGCATCGGCGCCGCCACGATCTGCGGCAGAATCGGGATCGGCAGCCAGCAGATCAGGCCCAGCACAAACAGCGCCATGCCAAAGGCCCGGTCGCCCAGCCGGGTGAGCAGCGCCTCCAGCGTCAGGCCCTCTTCCGGCGCCGCCGTGGCGAGGGCCTCCAGCGCGGCGATCAGGCTGCGCTCGCGCAGAACCTCGGTCATCCATTTTCTCCAGGACGCCTGCGGTTACAGGGTTTGCATTGGCCCGTCCATCGGCGGCGCCAGATTGACCGGGCGCCGGGGCGCATTATGTTCCCCGGCGCGCGGGTGTGGCGGAACTGGTAGACGCGACGGACTCAAAATCCGTTTCTGGCGACAGAGTGCCGGTTCGAGTCCGGCCACCCGCACCAGATAGTCCGCGTTCCATTGTCCACGTGCCATTCGCCTTATCGAAGAAAAACCTGTCCCGGCGGCCTTCGGCGCCGCACAATGGATTGTAAGCAAGGGATAAATCCAAACCATGCCCGGATCCGGCCGTCGCATTCTCATCGTCGAGGACGAGATGATGATTGCATTGCATCTGGAGGATCTGATCGCCGATCAGGGGCACCAGCCCGTCGGCCCGGCCATGCGGCTGGATCATGCCATGACGCTGGCGCGGGAGGAGGCGCTGGACGCCGCGCTGCTGGACGTCAATCTGGGCGACGCCAAATCCTTTCCCGCCGCCGAAATCCTGCGCGAACGGGGCGTGCCGCTGCTGTTCCTGACCGGCTATGGCGCAGGCGGCCTGCCCGAGGAATGGAAGGCCAGCCCGACGCTGGAAAAGCCGTTCGAGCCGCATCATCTGACCGGCGCGCTGAAATCCCTCCTGACGGCCTGAGTCTCCCATCCTGAGTTCGCCACTCTAAATCCCCGCCGCCTGCTGCGCGGCAGGGCGGGCTGCGCTACACACAGCGGCGATGGCGGGAACATCCACAGAAGGGGGCGCAGAAGGGGGCGCGTTCGGCGCGGGCGCGGGTCCGCGCACGCGGGCGCAGCGCATCGGCTTCTGGGCCGGGCTCGGCGTGGCGCTGCTGATCCAGCTTCTGCCGGTTCCCGAGGGTCTGACGCGGGAAGCCTGGATAGTCGCCTCGCTCGGCGTGCTGATGGCGTGCTGGTGGGCGACCGAGGCGATCCCGCTGCCGGTGACGGCGCTGCTGCCGCTGGCCGTGCTGCCGCTGACCGGCGCCCTGCCGATGGGTCAGGCCGCCTCGCGCTTCGCGGAGCCGACCATCTTTCTGTTTCTGGGCGGCTTCATTCTGGCCATGGGAATCGAGCGCTGGGGCCTGCACGCGCGCATCGCCCTGAATATCGCGACACGGTTTGGCGCACGGCCGCACATGATGCTGCTGGGAGTGATGTGCGGAGCCAGCGTGCTGTCGATGTGGATCTCCAACACCGCCGCGACGCTGATGCTGGCGCCGATTGCGCTGCGCGTCGCCTTGCAGGCGGAGGAGGACGGCGCCGCCGGCGCCGGCTACGCCACCGCCATGATGCTGGGCGTCGCCTATGCCGCGAATATTGGCGGCATGGGCACGCCGATCGGCACGCCGACCAACCTGCTCGCCATGTCGTGGCTGGCCGATAACGGTATGCCGGTCAGCTTCGTGCAATGGATGCTGGTTGGCGCGCCGCTGGCCTGTCTCCTGCTGCCGCTTGCCTGGTTCATCGTGTCGCGCCGTGTCCGCGCCGGGAAACACGCGGCGGCGGCTGGCGAGGTTGTGCGCGCGCATCTGGCGGCGCTGGGTCCGTTGCGCGCGCCCGAGGCGCGGGTGATGCTGACCTTCGCCGTGGTGTCGCTGTGCTGGGTTTTCCGCCCGCTGCTGAACAGCCTGCCTCCGCTGGAGCGGCTGGATGACACCGGCATCGCCATCATCGGCGCGATCGCCATGTTCATGATCCCGGCCGGCGACGGAACCGGCGCGCGTCTGCTGGACTGGAAGACGGCGGTGCGCCTGCCCTGGGGCGTGGTTATCATGTTCGGCGGCGGGCTGAGCCTGGCGTACGCGATGGGGCAGACCGGGCTTGCCGCCTGGGCCGGCGAGGCCATGCATATCGTGGGCGCCTGGCCGCTGATCCTGATTCTGCTGGTGCTGGCGGCGCTGACCGTCCTGGTCACTATTTTCATGAGCAATGTGGCGAGCGTATCGGCGCTGATGCCGCTGATGGGCGCGCTCGCCGTGGCCAGCGGCGTCGACCCGATGGTGATCGGCGTCACGGTCGGCCTCGCCGCCAGCATGGGGCTGGTCCTGCCTGTCGGCACGCCACCCAACGCCGTGGTGTTCGCCTCCGGCCACATCCCCATCGCCACGATGATCCGCGTCGGCATGACGGTGGACGTGCTCGCCATTCCGGTGCTGGCGACGATGGTGCTGTTGCTGGTGCCGCTGGTGTTCGGCTAGAGCGCAAGCATGCCGCACGCTCTTTCCGACCCCCGCACGGTTTTGCGCAGCCTGCTGGACGCCGCGCTGGGCGCCGTGGCCCCGGCGAAGGCCCTGCCGCCGCATCTGCCGCCCCGGCCCGGGGCCGGGCGCATTCTGGTGCTCGGCGCGGGCAAGGCCTCGGCGCATATGGCGAAGGCGCTGGAAGATGCGTGGGGCGCACCGCTGGAGGGCGCGGTCACGGTCCCCCCCGGCTATGAGGCCGATACGCGCTGGATCGAGATCGGTCTGGCTTCCCATCCAACACCGGACGCACGCAGTCAGGCGGCGGCGGAGCGGGCGCTGGCCCTGGCCGAAACCCTGGGCGAAGGCGACATTCTGGTCGGGCTGATTTCCGGCGGCGGCTCCGCTTTGTGGTGCGCACCCAAAGACATGACGCTGGACGAGAAACAGGCGATGACGCGCGGCCTGCTGGCGAACGGCGCGCCGATCTCGGAGATCAACGCGGCGCGCAAGCGCGTTTCGCGGATCAAGGGCGGCGGGCTGGCCCGCGCCGCGTGGCCGGCGCGGACGCTGGCCTTTGTGATGTCCGACGTACCGGGCGACGATCCGGCGCTGGTCGCCTCCGGCCCCTGCTCCCCGCCGCCTGAAGACCCGAAAGGCGATCGCGCGGAGACTGTGCTGATCGCGCGCGGCGCCGATGCGCTGGCCGCCGCCGCCGATGCGGCGCGGGCTGCGGGGATCGAACCGGTCCTGCTGGGCGAGCATGTCGAGGGCGACGCCCGCGACGTGGCCCGCGCCCACGCCGCGCTGGCGCTGGAGCGCAAGGCGACGGGCGCCGGAAACCCGAACATGGGTCCGTGCGTACTGCTGTCCGGCGGCGAGCTGACCGCGACGATCCGCGGCAAGGGGCGCGGCGGCCGCAACACCGAATATGCGCTGGCCCTGGCTGTGGCGCTGGAGGGGGCCCCGGACATCTGGGCCATCGCCGCCGATACCGACGGGGTGGACGGCGCCGCCGGGGCGGCGGGTGCGCGGATCGGCCCCGATACGCTGGCCCGCGCCCGCGCCGCCGGGCTGGACCCGCGCGCGGCGCTGGAGGGCAGCGATTCCGCCGGCCTGTTCGCGGCGCTGGACGACCTTGTCGATACCGGCCCGACCGGGGCGAATGTCTCGGATTTCCGGGCCATCCTGATTGGCGGCTAAAGCGTTTCCAGGCGAAGTGGGAACCGGTTCGCGTCCGGAAACGCGACCAGCAAAAGTGAACAGGCAGACCTGTTCCCTGCAACGATTTTCCGCCCCCGGCGTTGGCCCGGCGCGGGCGATGCCGCAATATGTCCGCAGGAAACGCGACCGGCGCCAACGCCGGCACGGAGGAGCGACGGATGACCATCCAGACACGACAGGCGCCCTATGAGCATCGCGGCCAGGCGCTGAACGGGTTTTTGGCCTGGGACGACCATGCCGGCGGCCCCTGCCCGCTGGTTCTGGTCTCGCACGCCTGGGGCGGCCAGACCGATCAGGAGCGCGAGATCGCCAAATATGTCGCGGGGCTTGGCTATACCGCCTTCGCGCTCGACCTGTTCGGCCACACCGGCAAGGACCGGGACGACAATCGCGCGCTGATGACGCCGTTTCTGCAAGACCGCGCGCTGTTGCAGGAGCGCATGGCCGTCTCGCTCGACGTCGCCCGGGCGCAGACCGATGTGGCCCAGCACGACGCGGCGGCCATCGGTTTCTGCTTCGGCGGCCTGTGCGTTCTGGACCTTGCGCGCACCGGCGCGGACCTGCGCGGCGTAGTGAGCTTTCACGGCCTGTTCGGCGCGCCGGATGTGGGCAAGGCCGCGCATATTCCGGCCAAAATCCTGCTGCTGCACGGCTGGGACGACCCGATGGTTCCGCCCGACTCCGTGCAGGCCATCGCGGAAGAGCTGACAGAGGCCGGCGCCGACTGGCGGCTGCACGCCTATGGCGGCACGATGCACGCCTTCACCAACCCGCACGCCAACGACCCGGATTTCGGAACGGTGTATAATGAGCGCGCGGCGCGGCTGGCCTGGGATGCGATGGAATCCTTCCTGAAAGAAATTTTCTGACGCGCACAGTCTCTGGGGGGACACCGCATGAGCCTGATCGGCGGGGTGCGCCGGGAGTGGGACTATCTGTCCGGCATGCTGCGCGTGCTCGGCCGCTACAAGGCCGTGGCGCGCCAGCCAAACCGGCTGGTCCCCGACCTGCTGGCCGAATGCGCCGCGCGCTGGCCGGATAATATCGCCCTGATCGACGACGATCTGAGCTGGACCTTCGCCGAGATGGAGGCCTACGCCAATCGCGTCGCCAACTGGGCGCTGAATATCGGCATGGGCCGGGGCGAGACGGTGGCGCTGTTCATGCGCAACCGGCCGCAATATCTCGCCATCTGGTACGGACTGTCCAAGGCCGGAATCATTCCGGCGCTGCTCAATAACCAGCTTTCCGGCGCCAGCCTGGAGCATTGCATCGCCATCAGCGGCGCGCGCCGCGCCATTGTCGAGCCGGACCTGGCCGAGACATTGCAGCGCACCGCGCCGGGTCTGGAGATCTGGAGCGCCTGCGGCCCGCATCCGGGCGTGCGCGATTTCGACCGCGCCTTGCGCAGCGCCGGAACCCAGCCGCCCGGCCGCGACCGGCTGACCGGAACCACGATCAGCGACCTGTTCATGATCATGTTCACCAGCGGCACCACGGGCCTGCCCAAGGTGGCGCGCATGACGCATTCGCGCGCGCTCGGCTATCTCACCATCTTCACAGCCGCCGCGCGCACCAGCGAAGCCGACCGCATGATGATGGTGCTGCCGATGTATCACGCCACCGGCGGGCTGTGCGGCGTCGGCGCGGCGCTGACCGTTGGCGGCGCGGTGATCGTGCGCCGGGAATTTTCCGCCAGCGCCTTCTGGCACGACGCGGCGCGTTTTGGCGCAACCATGTTCATGTATGTCGGCGAATTATGCCGCTTTCTGATGGCGCAGCCGGAAAGCGAGGCCGAGCGTAACCACTCTATCCGCGTCGCCATCGGCAACGGATTGCGCGCCGATGTCTGGACGCGGCTGAAACAGCGCACCGGCATCGCCGCCATTGTAGAGTTTTATGGCGCGACCGAGGGCAATGTCGGGCTGATGAACATCAACGGCCCGCCCGGTTCTATCGGCCGTGTGGCGCCGTATCTCGCCTTTCTGTTCAATGTCGCGCTGATCCGGCACGATGTGGAAAGCGGCGCGGCGGTCCGCGATGCGAAGGGCTTCTGCATCCGCACCCGGCCCGGCGAGGTCGGCGAGGCCATCGGCGAAATCCGCAAGAACGACCCGCGCTATCGCTTCGAGGGCTATCACGACAAGGCCGAGACCGAGAAAAAGATCCTGCGCGATGTGTTCCGCAAGGGCGACGCCTGGTTCCGCACCGGCGATCTGATGCGGCGCGACGAGCTTGGCTATTATTATTTCATCGACCGGGTCGGCGACACCTATCGCTGGAAGGCCGAGAATGTCGCCACCGGCCAGGTGGAGGAAGCGCTTTCCGTCTTCCCCGGAATCGAGGAGGCCATCGTCTATGGCGTCACCGTGCCCGGCTATGAAGGCCGCGCCGGCATGGCGATGATCGTGGCGCCGAAAAAGCTCGATCTGGAGGCGCTGGCCGCGCATCTGAAAGCGGAACTGCCGCCCCAGGCCGTTCCCGTCTTCCTGCGCTTTGCGCGCGCCACCCCCACGACCGGCACGTTCAAATACCAGAAGACCACGCTGAAGGCCGACGGCTTCGATCTCGAACGCATCAGCCAGCCCATGATGTATCTGACCGAAACCGGCCAGTACGAAGACCTGACGCCGGAAATTTATGCCCGCATCCAGTCCGGCGAAATCCGGTTTTAGGCGCTTGGCGAGCCGCATTTTCAGTGTGCGCGCGAAAGAACGCATCTGCGTAGCAAGCGCCGTTGATCCTCCCCTGCGCGCAGCGCGGGGGAACGAAGAAGGGCGCGGTTGATCTCCCCCTGCGAAGCGGGGGAGGGGACCGCGGAAGGCGGTGAGGGGGTGAGAGGCGGTCGCGCAGCGACAAATCGTATTGCGATTTGAGCCTCGAACGCCCGAGCGGATTCCGCGAGGGCCGGAACGGAT